>NZ_JACJDX010000005.1:0-321686 GCF_014163775.1 Shewanella sp. SR43-8
TATATAAGGGCTATCCATTTAGCGCCACCAGTGTCAATATGTAGTGATGAAAACTTCATCGTATTTATTAAAAGCTGGTGTAGATTACCCTACAAGTTGGGGCGAATTTGTTGATTGGTTTCATGATGAACAATCCTGCATTAGCTACCTTTACAAACTTCGTTGGCCAAACGGATTCATATGCCCAAGCTGTTCAAGCCATCAATCACCTTATCAGTTAAGTAATGGCAAGTTAAAATGTCATGCTTGCCGTTCTCAGTGTTCAGTAACATCAAGTACACTTTTTGACAAAACAAGAACCCCCATGAAAAGTTGGTTTGCTGCCGTCTGGTTTATTACAAATCAAAAAAATGGTGTCAGCGCTCTTGGAGTTCAAAGGTTATTAGGTCTTGGGAGTTATCAAACCGCTTGGTCATTAATGCACAAGTTAAGACATGCCATGGTTGATCCTGAAAGGGATAAACTGTCCGGCATTGTAGAGGTTGACGAAACACTAATAGGTGGTGTCGTTCCCCAATCATCTATTAAAAATCAACAGGGTAAGCGTAAGGCTGTCGTTTTGGTAGCTGTTGAGCTGCTATCACCCTCTGGATTTGGCCGGGTACGTTTAAGGCAAGTGGAAAGTGCAACCAAAGAACATATCCATCAATTCATTCAAGATGTAATTGAACCTGGTAGTACAATTTGTAGTGATGGCTCTCAAGCATACAAACAAATAGATAAGAAAGGATATAAGCATAACCGAATAGTGCATTTAGGTTCATCTGTACCTGCACATGAAACAATGGCTGGGGTACATCGAGTCTCATCATTATGTAAAAGATGGCTTTTAGGTACATATCAAGGCGCGGTAAAGACTAAGCAACTTGATTATTATTTAGATGAGTTTACATTTCGCTTCAATAGAAGAAAGTCAGATTCTCGGGGATTATTATTCTACAGGTTGCTTGAACAAGCAGTGCGTTCTAAGCCGATAACGTACCAATCAATTAAAAATCGATAACCACAATATATAGTGGTTGGTTGTGCTAAGTGGATAGCCCTTATATATATACAGTTATAATTCATTCTTGTAAAAATGTCAGTTTTGTTCTCGTTATGTAATCGCAAAAATTCTCGGTTTTACCTAAAGGACAATGCTATCCAATTGAATTAGCTTATTTTGTTAAAAAATCGGATCCATATGACGAGCCATATCATTCTCGGTTATCTAAATTCTCGTTTTTCCCTAGACTAAAAGGTGATTGATTTGGGTTGTTTAAGCTGATAAGTTACTAAAATCATTAATAATTAAAGTAGTATGGATGTTGAGTTTTGGTGAGCTTTTCAGGATGTTTATCGGAATTCTCGCTAATACGCTGTTATGTGCCATTAGAGTTTTGATGAAAACTGATTATTCCGATTATCAAAATATATTAGAGGAGATTTTAGAATTACTCCGAACTTACAATGAAGATCATTGGGCTAACTATTTTCGAAAATCGTTAGAGCTACTTTATAAAGGTAAGCCTCAAAAAAGTATTGCACACTCTATTGGTGCATACGGTGGTATGGGTAGCTTCAATGATTCATTATATTTTACGGGGGCTTCAGAAGTCGTCACAAAGCGCGGATTTACGCTAAGCAATAATTTGTATTTAGAGTGTAAATTAAAGCGTAATATTATTAAACGTGCTCTTGAGTTTTAGCTCATAACAAGCTAATAGATAAGGACAAAAAACAGTTGGCTGTTTTCGTTCCTCAACATTTTAGCCAACAATTTTTTGCCCATTATTAGGGCGTTATATGTCTAATGGAGGCATAGAGTGATCGAAAACGTGTTAGTAGGACTAGTAGTTACCCTGCTCGGGACTCTTCTAATCTACGCATTCAGAGCAAGGCAACTATATCTAGTAGTTCCGCGTTTGTTTTCAAATTACCTACTTTCGACGAATGGCAAGCTCGTGGAGCTTCGCGTTTTCAACAAGGGAAGAACTGCTGAAACAGATGTCAGAATTACCTTAGACCCCGAGTTAAAATATGAAATCGTAGCTTCAACGGACAGCACATCCAAAATTGAGGATTCAGCAATAGGCGTGCCCCGAGTTCCACCTGGAGATGATTATTCTGTGCTCCTGTTGGTTGAAGGAGGAACATTTACCAACTCTCGGATATCCGGTGTTTCATCCGCAACGACGAAGGGGCGCGTTCTTGAGAAGCTGGATGAGGTACCTCCAAATGCGGGAAATGCATTGCTTGCAGTTATTTTTGGTCTGGCCTTACTCGCTACTCCAATAGCGGGGATCGAAGGTTTTCAGACATGGAAGGAAAGTAAGGAAAAAAAAGAGTTGGCTGAGCTCTATTCAGCGCTTAACAACAGTTGGTCGGACTTGGAGCGTTACTCAAGTTCTGCATTTGCAAAATTATATAGTGTGGGCGAGTTTCCCTTCCATCAAACTTCGATAACCCGAAGTGGCTCTCGAGTCAAAGTGACATTCACAATCATTAATCGGGCAGCTGCGGAGCTTAAAGTTAGCGTTAGACCAAATTGGCCATTTAAAGATGATGATCCTAAACCTTGGAAATCGTCTAACTATGAAACCGTTAAAGTTGGTGCAGCCTCTCAAAGTACGATTGAGCTTGAATTGTACTGGCCGAACGAAAAGAAAGGGATCGCCGAATTCGAATTCAGTTACTCTGTCGGGGCAGATCAGTATCTAGGAGCTCGCATGAAAGTGGATATAGACATATAACAATGCCATTAAATTCGCTCCCGTTGGTCGCAAGCTCGCGCGTTTTATGGTGGGCGTTAGCTGCTAGGAGGATTACCATGATTCTATACAAGTATGTGTCGCATGATGCAGGTATGAAGATTCTTCAAAATGGATCGGTTGGCTTTACGCAGCCCTGCCATTTTAATGATCCTTTTGAAGTAGAGGCCTCATACCCTTCAACCGAAGGAAGCAACCCAATAGAAGTTATGTTGAACGGCATTCGAAACTGGGCAAAGAAGAGTATTTGGAAGGAAAATACAGGTGTACTTTCCTTGACAAGACAGCCGCTCAATCCTCTCATGTGGGCACATTACGGAAACGAACACAAAGGAATAGTCGTTGGAATTGACTCTTCAATTAGTGAGTTTACATGTGAAGAGACCAACTTTGTTCCTATTCAATATGGCAGTGTCATCTACACCAACATAAAGCCAGATTCTCCATTTCTAAGTAAACCAACGGAGCCTATTGAAGTTGGTGGCACATTTCATTTTCCGAAGGGACAGCTTGAGCGTTTACAGCGCATGTTTCTCTACAAGCCTGCATGTTGGGCATATGAGGAAGAAGTGCGAGTGGCAAAGTGTCTAAAGGGTATCGAAACCAATCGCTCTATTAGAAGTGGTACATTCACCACTATTGATGTCGGTGGTCGACCTTTATACCTGCTGGATTTACCGAAAGGTGCAATAAAAGAAGTATATATTGGAGTGCGTTCTGAGTTTCTAGATGCTGATAAGGCTTTAGATTTAATAAAAAGTATTCGCAACTATCAACCCCAAGTAAATGTGTATGGGTGCAAAATCAGTAATAGCTCTTGGGAGCTGGATAGTTTCGAACTAGAAACAGCAGCTAACAAAGCATTGCAGCGGACAAGCCGCTGAATGCGGCGTTAACTTACTTAATCATGGAGGATTTATGAGCATCAAAAAGTGGATGTGGGAGATAGCGACAATATCGGTTGTCTGTGTATTGCTACTTAACCCAGGGTTAGTGTCTTTAGCTTTGTTTGTTGACGCTGTTGGGCTTGATATATTCTTATTACTTATTGAAGTACAGATAGTGACTGTAAGTGGGTATTATTTTCATACTTGGTTTAAGCCCATATTGATGCCTTTCTATAAGTGTTTACTTAAAGTTGACCCATATTTTTTCATCCCAACGAAGGATTCTGTTGGCAAGTATCCGATGATATTGTGCCATACAGTCCCTTTTTTGATGTTACTAATTATCGGTGTCACTGTCGCTAAACCAGTGATTGATATGGCGTGACGTAAGTTAACAAGCCTCTGAATTAAGATTTTCCAATGCTTTCATGCCATTTGCAGAGCAAATCGCCCGCCAGCACTTGGTTCACTTATTAGAGGGGCATTATGTTTTTTATCGAAAGGATTCGTGCATGAATAAATGGTTGTCTAATAAAAGAATCTTTATGCTAGGTTTCTTTCCTGTTCTAGGATTAATTATTACATTCCTTTTAAATTTTATCGCTGGGCCAGATTATACAACCTCAGTAAATCAAGGTGCTCTTGCTATTTATTTTATGGGGTCTGTCATGTGGTCAGTGTTTGTTTTTTTTACAGGTATATTTATGTACTCAAAATGTAGTTCAATGAATCACATAAAATTTATTCTTGGAGTTTTATCTGTCACTTTTGGTGCCGCCATGCCTTGGATGATCGGTATATCATAGTAATCAAAAACATAACAAAAACATCATGGTGGGAATTTCACTCGCTGAAAAGGCGCTCCTAAAATCCCCATATGTAAAGCGTTAGCTTTTCAGCCGATACCATCAACATAAAAAGGAGTTTATTGATGAAATTTTCATTCCTAATACTTTGTATAATTACTTTTATACCTAAATTTGCATTCGCAGATTATGGGGTACCTTTCATATTTCAAAACTGCTATAAATCGCTAGATTTCGTAACTTTTAAATTTGAGTATGTTAATCATCCTGAACAATTATATGACGAGACTACAAAGGATTTGCCTAACGCTGCTAGGAAAGAACTAGAAGATAAAGGTGTAATATATCCAGGAGTAATAGATACAAGTATTTGCCAATTAGATAATGCCACCATAAAGGTATGGTTAGAAAAAGAAAAGCTACTTTCACTTAGTATTAATGGTGTAACAAAAGTTAATAATATACCTATTAATGGTGGAGCTATTTTCTTTGATAAACTTATTATTGACGGGCATGGTTATCCAAAAGGTGCAGATAAGGGTGGTTTAAGTTTTTGTTTTTTTGGCCCTAACAAAGAGCGCTCTGTCACAAGAGAGTATTTCCATATCTATCAGCAGTATCCAAGTGCAGAGGTAATAGATATGAAGCGCCTTGAAAAAGAAGTAAATGACAGAAATAACTGGGAAAAACCTAGTTATTACCAAAACTGTGATGGTTTTGAACGGTATATTACGGGTGGTTTATAAAAAGCTAACAAGTTGCTTAAATGGACAAAAAACAGTTGGCTTTTGCTCGTTCTTCGCTAATTATAGCCAACAATTTTTCGCCGCTTAGCAAGGCGTTACGCGTATTCGCAGGTATCAGGCTCAAATTAATGAAGCGAACACAATTTGATGTTCACAGGCAGTGCTACGATGAACTAGCCTCTGAACTTAAAACAGTTGAACACGATCTTATACGGGATTTGTTGAGAGCTTGGGATGTGTCTTTTAAACAGATGGATAACTATTTGCTATCGAAACAGGTCACAAAATCTCAAGTTAGTTCCGGGCTGCGGCAGGGCTTAAAAGATTTACCAGAAATACTTGATGATTTACCAGAATCTATTCGAGAGACGGCTCTGGCGAAGTATAAGTTGGTGATGTCGAAATATGAGTAAAGTCAAAATACGCATAACAAGCAAAGCCAGCCGACGCGTACCGCGCAGCTGCTTTGAGCGTTATCAGTAAATGAATGTATGGAGTAAAAATGAAGTTTGATGCTATAAATTTTAAAGATAAGTTCTCGAAATTTACTGAACACTGGTCTCCTCGTATTGTTGCAGAAATGAATGATTACCAATTCAAATTAGTGAAAGTTGAAGGCGAATTTATTTGGCATGATCACCCTGATACTGATGAAGTATTCATCGTTTTGGAAGGTATCCTTAATATAGAGTTCCGTGATGGTCTAGTAACTATAAACTCCGGAGAAATGTTTGTAATCCCTAAAGGTGTAGAACATAAACCTGTTGCTAACAGTGAATGTAAAATAATGATTGTTGAACCTAAAGGTGTTGTTAACACTGGTGATTCAGGTAGTGAACTAACAGCCGAAAATGATGTATGGGTGTAAAGTTACAGCTAACAAGAATTTAAAGTATGACTCGTAACGTTTTGCTCGATACCGCTTTGCTGTACATTTTAGCAAACAATTATTAGTCCTTTAAATAGGCATTGTCATTACAAGGATTTGATGAAAAGTTATGATTATAAAAACAAGAATACTATCTTTAGCTTTTATACTGTCTATGATTTGCTCTTGCTCAACGACTCCACCAATTGTCGTTCATAACGAATACGGTGAGATGTCAGCTGACAACGAACTGTTTCGAAAAGAAGCTAGTGAATGTGCCTTAGAAGCTAGGCAAGGCATTAGGAGTACAACATTAACTGAAAACTCAGAAGAGCCTGAAATAGCTTTTGCGAGTGTTCAACTTTTATCTTTTTTTAGCGCAAACGCTTCATGTATAAAATCAAAAGGTTGGCGTATTAAAGAGTAATGCTAACACATATGAGCCTGGCGTCAGTCAATCGGTGAGCCTAGCTTATTTGACTGCTTTTACAGTCAAATTAAAACCAATCAACAAATTCATCTACTTCGTCTGTCAGTTAGCTGTCAAATCGTCGTGATCTTAGAAATCAAAGCATGCAATATGGTCACTTTGCTAAAAATAGGCGATACATCCTTGATAGGCATTGGCTATAGCAAAGTCGTTGATCCAGCCTTGTGTACTGCCGCACTTTAAACAATTGAGATCTCATACTCACGCCCCAATTTCGGTCCGTGAACGTTTATCATTTGTTTGAAAATGTATAGCGTTTAGCATGCCACAGTGAAAGTTCTGATTTTGGACTTGGTGGCGCAAAAATAAAGCAGATATTGGCGTTACTTACAAAAATGCTATGTTAACTGCGCTTATCGCTGGGGACTTTCGTTCAACTTATTCCACATATTTGGCGTTGTACCAAAGCTTTTCTTGAATTGGCGAGTAAAGTGACTTTGATCTGAAAAAAAACACTCTTGCGCAACTTGCGCAATGGGTATTCCTTGCGACATAAGTGACTTGGCTTTTTCAAGACGTCTTAAGGTTAAGTATCGATAAGGGCTAGTGCCAAACAATGATCTGAAATCTCGAGTGATTTGCCATTTACTGTAGCCTGTAATCGTGGCTAACTGATCCAATGTTATGTCATTATCTAGCGAGTCATCGATATATTCCCTGGCCATCTGAATAGCCTGATAATTGGCTGTCGTATGCTTGTGATGTATTGTGGTTTCTTTTTGTAAGGCCATGGCAAAATCATAGATAAGGTCTTGGTATTCTAACGGCTCTAGAGGCCGTTGGAACTCAGTCAAGAATCTCTGTGCAATATCGACTAAACAGGGTTTGCCTGTCACGCCATTAGGTAAAAATGGCAAATGATGCCCTTGCAAAATATTTTGTACGTCGACAGGATCAATGTTAATGGCTCGATAACCGAAAGGAGCATCTGTTCCCGCTAACCCGTCATGTAATTCATCAGGATGTAAAACAACGACTTCACCGGGTAAAGAATAGCGCAGGCTTCCTCGGTAATTAAAGCACTGTACGCCAGTGGTGGTTAATGCCAGAGTATAAGTATCATGTCGATGCGGAGCAAAAGTAAAGCCAACCAAATTCACCTCAATACGAGGTTTGTCGCCTACAGCAGTGTTGAACCATGTGCTCAATTTTGGGGTCGTCATAGTGTTAACGTACTTTAGTTCCGATGATTGAATATATCATGATGAGGAGGTGGCGATATTATTTTCTAGCAAATATTCAAAAGCGTCTTTAGTTATATCGCTTTCAGTCTCACCAGTATGCTTAAATGACTTTGATTCAATCAACAACACTTGGGCCAATTCATTTGTAGTCACTTTGTGCTCTATCCCTTTCGCTACCATGTACAATTCTCCAGAGCAGAGATGCACTGACTCGGTTCGAGTGTGCACGACGATATTTCCTTTCATTACCCAAAGTAACTCGTCTTCGTTAGCGTGGCAGTGCCAAGGTATCTTATCGCCTATAATTTTGACCAGCATAATCCTAGAATCGTTAATATCTAAAAGTACTTTTGGGGTATAGGTGTCTGAAAACATATCGAAGCAATCTGAGATATTTAATTTTCGATTCATAACGACTTCAATTTGTATTGGTTTAGTGTAGGCCAAGCATAGTTGATAAACCTGGAACTTATAGAACGATATTGCGATTTTACCGGCGTATTTATAGCCTCAATCGCCGCAATATCGTTCTATAAAATGCCCATGGCTTCTCGTAATATTTGATATCACAGTTGATATGTATTTATTAGAGAGTCGTCAAAATGAAATTTAAAGCTTCAAAGCGCATTGCAAAGCTATCCTTCTTACACTTGGTAATCATTTTACTCGCCGGTTGCGGTGTCACTGGGCTGATTAACTTGCAAAGCGGTAATCAATTTGCCAAGCAAGACTGGCATGGGGCAGATAGCAGTTTCACCGTACCATTTGAATGGCATGACGGTCACGTTATCATAAATATAGCCTTAAACGGCCAGCAAGATTTGCGCTTTGCGCTCGACTCAGGGGCCGCAGCGACGGTGTTGTTTGAAACTGAAAAAACCAAAGATCAGCCACTGTCATTTGAGATGCAAATAGATCTGCAAGGTCGGAAAGTTAATGTAGTCAACGATGCGGAGATTGCTATCGGTCAGATAACGTTATCGGAAATGACAATTATTCAGGTCCCCATCGATCAATCTCCTTTATTTGGCTCTTATGATGAAGCTTACTTTGATGGTGCTATTGGGTTTGATATTCTCAATCGATACATGACTCGTATCAATTATGCAGACAAAACGGTTACCTTTATTAAAGATAGTTCGACCGCTTTAACATCAACTGAGTGGGTAAAGTTACCCATGGCTATTCATGGCCGAATCCCTTACATTTCTGGTGCAATACCCAACCAGCAAGGGCAGCCAGCCCATTATGATTTAGTTGTAGATACTGGCGCTCCCGATTATCTCTACATTAATTCGTTACTTGCGACCGACTTTAATTTTCCATCGTCCTACTTTGAAAGTAATACCAAGAATTTTAATGGCGAACATACGGTAAAAACTAGCCGGATTAATTATTTTCAAATAGCAGGCACAAGCTTTGAAAATATCGCAGTGCATGATCTACCTGACTTCGAAGACGACAATGGTATTGGCTTAATTGGTAGTGGTCTGCTGCGAAATTTTGATGTGGTTTTCAATTATGAAAATGGCTACTTAGCTCTGAAAAAGAATATACAGTTTAACCCTCAAACCTTTATTGACCGAAGTGGTTTGCAACTAGAGCCGCATAGAAATGGCGGATTAGTAAAGGGTTTAGGGGAGACCGCTGGCCTAAAGGCACTCAAGATTGCCCTAGGCGATGTGGTTACCAACATCAACGGCAATAAAATCAATGAAATTAACTTTGATGAAATTAGGGGCTTACTCAGTAGCGAAGCAGAGCATGTCGAAATCTGTTGGACGTCTAGCGGTGTTGATATGTGCGGCACCTTGGTTTTGCAGGATCGCTTTTAGGACGAAAAATTGCCACGATTAATCAGACCGGAACTCATTATCAGGAGAACCGGTCCGGTCGCTGTATCGAAGAGTAACCATTTTCATTAGTCTGGCGATAATCATGCAGGTGGTTATATTTGAAGCCCAGATTGTTTATTCATACGGTTTTTTAGTCGATGAGGTCGTCATTTTTGTGAGCATACATTAGCTCAAAATAATTGACGGCTTTACTCAGCGTGTTAAGTCGCAAATTACAGCGACGTTATATCGCAACGTTAGTTGTGCAAATCGGCTATGCACTTTATGGTTGAGCGAATAGAAAATTCTCACTTTGAAAAGGTTTTATTTAAGGAACTATTAATTAATGAACTTTAACCCCATAGCGATGAAGGCTTTGATAACACTGTTATTTACTTTTCTTGCAAATAATGTACACGCTAGCTCTGATGAGCAAAGTACTAATGACTTTTTCTCACTTGCTGAGATTAAAAATGCCCCTAAAAAATCATTACAGCCTATTAATTATGTACAGGCAAGTGATGATGTTTCCTTGGCCTATCGTGCTTATCTGCCAAAACAGCCCCAAGCAATGTTAATCTTTTATCATGGCGCAGGTGCTCATAGCGGCCTTAGCTACAATCACATTGGTACGGGTTTACGTGATAATTTTAATATCGCTGTATATATGCCAGACATACGAGGTCATGGAGGATCTGGCGGAAATAGAGGTGATACTCCACAGGTTGAACAAGTGTGGTTAGACATTAATACAATGGTTAACGTTGCTCGTGATAAATACCCAAATCTTCCTCTATTTGTTGGTGGTCACTCAAGTGGTGCTGGTTTAGCGCTAAATTATTCTAGTTGGGATCAAAGAGCTGAGATCGATGGCTATGTATTTCTAGCGCCATATTTTGGTTATCGTTCAGAAACTAATTACGATGCTGGTGAGAGTAAACGCTTCGAGTTTTCTACAGTAACAACCTCTGACTTTGTCATCAATACGATGAGCGGTGGTTTATTTTTCGGTCATTCAAAAGCAGTAAAATTCAATTTTCCAGATTCTGTGTTAAGAGATAACCCTGAAATTGTCCCGTTTAACACTGTTAATATGTCGAACGCTGTGACCCCTCATTCACCTGACTCTCAATTATCTGATATACACCAATTTGGCTTATGGATAGGAAGGCAAGATGAGGCGTTTGATCCATTAAAAGTCACTATGTTCGCAGAGAAATACAGTGGTAAAGACGCTCGCAAGGAAATAGAAATAGTGGATAAAGAAAATCATTTTTCAATTATGTTGAATGCTGCCAACTTTATTGGTCCATGGTTAAGAAATGCGATTAAGTAGTGGCAATTTTTGCATCATCTGACTCTTAGTAGCTAAGAATTGATTTGTTGGATGAAAAGTCAGCAAACCAACCCAAGACAAACTCTTATTTCAATCAAGCTTTGAGCTCATATAAAGATAAAAAATTGAAATAACACAATTGAAAGATGTTGTATTACAGTGAGATGCTAAGGTCAGCTAACCATCGTCATCAAAAACTCGCCCGTTTTCTGCGGGCGTTAAATCCAAGTTTACAAATTGGCTTATTAATATGAAGATTTTCATTAACTTGCTGAAATATACAATCCTATCGCTGTTATGTGTACTCGCTCTGATATTACTCGCCATCCCAATATCAATTTATGAAATGCCTAACGATTTGCACGCCGTTGATAATACGGAAGATATTGTGCTCGACAATGCAAATTACATTGATGTATTAACCGGTAAAACAATAAGAAATCAACGAATTTACCTTTCCAAAGGCCGGATCGTCTCTATTGGAGAAAGAACCTCTAGCCAAAGTCGAGATGCTCGGGTGATCGATTTGCACGGCGAATACGTCGTGCCCGGCCTGTTTGATATGCACGTTCATCTGCATGACAGAAAATACCTAGCCTTGTACCTCGCATATGGCGTTACCTCTGTGAGGAATATGAGAGGGTTACCCATGCACCTTAGATGGAAAAGTGAGTTAAACAGAGGTGATTGGCTTGGCAGCAATTTGTATACGTCATCCCCCGTTTTAGACGGTGAAAGATATGCCCATGCTCTTCAGCAGGTTGTGATATCACCAGCAAAAGCACGTGAACTGGTTAGAAAATATAAAGATGATGGATATGATTTTATCAAAGCCTATGGCTACTTAGATAAGGAGGTTTTTGAAGCCATCACGGATGAAGCCAGCCGGTTGGATTTCCCCATAGCCAAGCATGGCCCTAACCCGATAGATGGGCTTGGATTGCAATCTAACAGTGGCTTGCAATCTCTGGAGCATGTAGAAGATATTTTTCAAGGCCCGCTTAATTTTTCATTTGATCAAAACAGCATGGCTATTTGGGTGAGCCAATTAAAGGCGATTAATCCGACTGTTACTCCGACGTTGGCGACATTCCATCACTTGACCAAATTAAGCCAAGACAAAGCCGCGTTCGTCGATAGCCTGCCGTTGAACACCTTAAATCCTCTTTATCGCATAATTAATACTGAGTTTGGCGTTAAAAGATGGCTAGGAGCATCACAGGAACAAGCGGACTGGAATAGCAAAGAGGAGCAGTTTCTTTTTGACATCGTTAGGGAGCTGGATAAACAAGAGGTGACATTGTTGTTAGGCTCTGATGGCGGAACCTTATATATGCCACCAGGGTTATCAACCCACCTTGAAATTGAACTGATGGTGAAAGCGGGAATATCGCCAATAAAGGTCTTACGGGCTGCGACTATCAATGCGGCAACCGCATTGGGAGTTGACGATAAATACGGCTCAATAGAGATTGGCAAGGTAGCTGATTTGGTTGTGCTAAAAGAGAACCCTTTAGATGATTTGCAAGCACTCGCTGCACCCATTGCGGTTATTAAGGCCGGGCAATGGATCAACAGCAGTGAATTATCGGCATTAAGAATCTCCGCAGAGAAACCATCAAATCTATACATAAGTATGGGGAGGTTGCTTGAAGACATTATCTCACGAGCAATGCCCTAGCAATATTGGCAGTGATTATTTTAATTTAACAGGTGCGTCAATTAGGACGCTGGTAAACTCGCACCAATTACGTTAGCGTTATATGCTCAAGGATGATTATGCGAATCGTTGACAGCGATCGAAACGAGCACATATTAAGTCATTTCAAAGGACTAAAAACAGCTGACTATTGATCGTACTTCGCTTATTTTAGTCATCAATTTTGTGCTCATTATTAGGGCGTTAAATACAAGGATAGTTTTGTGGAAATAAAACAAGTCAGTTCGATATCGGGTTTAGTTGAGCAATTACATTCGTTACTTGCTGATTGTATCGTGAGTGGTGCCTCTGTCGGTTTCTTAACACCAATCAATGACCAAGAAGTGAAATCATATTGGGAGTCTGTTGAAACAGAACTTGAGTCGGGTACTCGAAAGCTGTTTTTAGCCTATGACAATGATAATGTCATTGGCGCCGTTCAATTATCTCTTTGTGCTAAAGCTAATGGTGCACATAGAGGAGAAGTTGAAAAACTCATGGTTGATACGAGGGCTAGAGGTAAAGGCGTGAGTAAAAAGCTGATGTCGCTAATGGAAAGTGCTGCATCTGAAATGGGCTTGTCACTACTTGTGTTAGATACTCGGTTAGGCGACGTAGCTTCTTCGTTATATCGTTCAATTGGTTACACCGAGGCTGGTCAAATCCCTCAATTTGCTCGTAGCTCTACAGGGGAGTTGGAAGCAACGGTCTACTTCTTCAAGTTATTGTAATTTAACAAAGTGTTCAAGACTGATTCCGCATGCTTGGTGGTTTCAGCTCAAGTTAAGTTTGGTGTTTAAGGTGCTATGGTTTAGTTTAGGTCGTCGCGTTGCTCACCGCTTAACGCAGCGTTACGTGTGTTGCAATTGGAGGCCCCGTGAAAGCAGAAATACAGGCAAAATTTGCGACTTACCCCGCTGAAGCGCAAAGACTGCTTAACGCCATTCGTCATCTGATTCTTGCCATTGCGGAAGAAAACGACTTGGGTGCTGTTGAAGAAACGCTTAAGTGGGGCGAGGCCAGCTATCTTGTAAAAGGCGGCACGACGATTCGAATGGACTGGAAGCCAAAAGATCCTGATTCTATAAAGGTATATTTCCATTGCCAGACTCGATTGATTGAAACCTTCAGGGAGATATATCGAGATGAATTCGCATATGAGGGTAAACGTGCGATTGTGGTTCCTCTAGATGCTGCTATCAAAGAAGGGCCTCTAGGCCATTGTCTCCAAATGGCATTGAAGTACCATAGTTTGAAACATCGACCTTTGCTTGGCGCTTGAGGGACATTGGAAAGGTGACGATTGCACTGAAGGTGCAATTATCCAAGATGCTGAGGTGTTATCTTGTAAAGAAGAAACGCTAGAGGCTGGAACCTTTATGGTTTATTCCATCAAATACAAAGGTAAAATTACGAACTCTAGAGGCTATTATAGTGCTGACACTGTAGATGTTCATTTGTATGCGCCAAAGGCAAAAACATTCATTAAGCTAACTCAGCAGCAAAAAGATTACTTCTATGTTGAAGAGTTACTGAATATTCTGATAAATACACGCTAATAGGCAATTCAAGTGGGGCTGTTGCAGTTTGCTTGGTTCACTTCGTACAGCATGTTAACAAACGATTAGCTGCCCATTATTGGGCGTTATATTACACTCGGAGCCATTGAATGCCTTCCAAAGAAATATCTACGTACTTCAAAGCAACAGAAAATCGGCAAACTAGAGATGATCTTAAGCGAGCGATAGAATTAGTTGGTGACCGTAAGATAGCGATTGATTGTGGCTGTGGTTCAGGAAGCGATATTGCGTTCCTTCGATCTAAGCAGTTTCAAGTGCATGCTTTTGATATAGAATCAGAAGCTATTGAACGCTGTAAAAGGCGGTTTGGTAGTGACAAAAACGTTTGGTTATCACAAAGTACGTTTGATGCTTTCACATACCCTTCAGCTTCACTCATAGTGGCTGACTCAAGTCTGTGTTTTTGTCCTGAAAATAAGTTCGATGAAGTATGGCACAAGATTACTCGCTCATTACTGCCTGGTGGGATATTCGTTGGTTCGTTTGTCGGATGCGAAGATACAATGGCTGGCCCTAATTATAACAAGGAGGCCTATTGGCCGGATGTGCTCGTAGTATCAGAAAGTGAAATTATCAATTTGTTTCGAGGCTATAGAATAGAGTCTTATACTGAACACAAAAGTTTGGGTGTTGGTCCAGATGGAGAGCATCAGTCTTGGCATAGGTATGCCGTTATCGCACAAAAAATCTAACAAATTGCAAAAGTATTGTTCTTCTTAAGGCGTTGGCAGGCTTTATAGTGTGTGCTTTTAAACCCTATAACTTATCAGTGTTTGATTTAACATATTTTAAAAATCAAAGAGTCACTATTTTTCATTGAGTTTAATGCTAACTGCCATCGGTACAGTTTTCACTACACTTAAAATCGATTTTTATCTAGATATTATAGTGTTAAGTTAAGTTATCGGTGTAATGGGGTGTAGCAAAGGTAAAAAGTAAGTGCACTGCTAATAAGAATATTACATAACCTGAACTCGGTATCGTAAACGTCTCTTAAATAGTCTTTTTCCTTGTTAACTGCGTTGAATTAGCTTGCAATAGCCCGGTTATGGATGCAGTTATAACTAGTTCAGGTTACATATTCTAATTGTTTCAAATCCTGACATGTTTTCCAAAATAAGTTAACCGTTAATCAGGATCATCATTAAAGCCCACTCGAATAAACATTTAATCAAGTGCTTGCACATATCCTGAGGAGGCGATTGATAAACATAAAAGCAAACTTTTAAGATCATCTTCAAACATCCCAGCTGTGAAATATACCTACAAGAAAAAACGTGCTTATACCTTCCTCAAGTATGGTTTCACTGTTTCCAATATTCTTGAATATTCTATGGCGAACTGACATGTTCACAGCAAGCAAATAACTGTCTAGCCTCATGCTTGAAGTAATTGATCAAAATAACTTTAAGTTTGATATTCCCAATAGGCTGGTGTGCCATAAACATCAATAAAGTAATCAATCAGTACCCTAACGTTTAACGGTGGGCGACGCGCATTAGGATAAATAGCGGTAATATTCTGTGGTCCAGTTTTAATTGTCGGTTGATAGTCGTTGAGCAGTGACACCAGTGTGCCATTGTTTAAATGGTTGCCTATTAACCAATTAGGGAATAATACCAGCCCGCTATCATTTAACGCTGAGATAAGTAATGACTCGGCATTGTTCGATACCAGTGTCGGCGTTACGGCTTGGTGAAGCCAAGTGGTTGCATTGCTTCTGAATAACCAGCGATTTTGCCCAGAATAACCGCTATACACTAGGCAGTGATGGCGAGTGAGATCGCTAGGTTTTTCGGGAGTGCCGTGCTTGATTAAATATGCCGGAGAGGCGACCAAATGGTAGCGCTGTACTCCAAGTACTCGGGCATGAAGTGTTGAGTCAGCAAGTGAGCCGATTCGAAAGATGACATCTGCGGCGTCAATATGCGGGTTGATGAAATCGTCGGTTTGAATGAGCTCAACTTGCACCTTTGGATATTGAGTTAAAAAGCCTGCCAACCAAGGGGCTATGTGTTTCTGGCCGAAGAAAACGGGTGCATTAATTCTTATTAAACCTTTTGGCTCGGTCGCCCTATCTTGTAGCTCATTGCGAACTTCATTTAATTGCTCAGTCATCGAACGGGCGTAATCGTTAAAAATCCTGCCAGCTTCAGTTGGGATAATTGCGCGGGTATTGCGGTAAAACAGCTGCTGTCCTAGTGACTCTTCAAGCTGCTGAATCACTCTTGATATCATAGACGGCGAGACACCTTCACGGCGTGCAACAATAGAGAAACTCTTACTTTCATAAACTTCGATAAAAAACTTTAACGCTCTGATATTGATTGAGCTTGCATCGTTCATCTGTGCAATTCCTGCAAAGGTGTTTGTTGGATTATCCCATTTTTCGCGTTAAAGCACTAGGTTATGATGCGCCCTTTATGATTAGGGGTTCAGTTATGCAGTTGATGTTGATTTTACTTGTGGTGCTCGGCGGGATGGGATTATCCGTTGAAGCAGGGTTATTAGGTCCGTTAGGTGCTGAAGTGGGTGAGCTATGGGCAACCTTTAGTATATTTGGGGTAGGTGCGGCGTTAACCTTTATTTTGATGCTTTTTTTCAGCCCAAGAAATAGTCCGTCATTTTTTGCCCAGCCTTCTTGGACACTGCTTGGCGGAATATTAGGGCCAATATACGTTGTGATTTTAACCATTACTGCGCCAGCAATCGGTATCGCCATGACTATGATAGGGATTTTAACCGGCCAAGTGTCGAAGAGTCTGATTATTGATCACTTTGGCTTATTTGCCAGTCAACCGCGGCCAATTGATCGAAAACGGCTTATCGCACTGGGATTTATCGTAGCAGCACTTATTTTAATGGCACAGGGTTAAGGGGGGAGTAATGACATTTATTATGATTATGTTGGCGGTCATCGGTGGCGCAACATTGAGTATTCAAGCGGCAATTAATGGACAACTTGGCAGTAAAGTCGGCGTATTTCGTTGTGCCTTTTTAACCTTTTCGTTAGGCGCCTTGGTGACAGGTCTGCTTATTTTTTATTTTGAACCTGCGCATTCGTTAACTTTGCTAGAGGTACCTAAATGGCAGTTGCTGGGCGCGATGTGCGGCGTACCATACATAGTTATCATGGTGTTTGCGGTGCAAAAAATTGGTACTGCGGTAGCAACCGTAGCCGTTATTTTTGGGCAACTGTTAATGAGCATGTTAATCGATAATTTCGGCTGGTTCGGCAATGACGCGATAGTGTTTTCGCCAAGTCGAATAGCGGCGGTTATCTGCTTAGCTATCGCGCTGTACTATATCCATGCCAGTAACCAAGCCAACGTCGAATAAAGCTGGATGACATTGCTGTTTATTGTTATTTGATCGGGTGTTAAAGCGTGTTTAAGTGACGTTGAGAGTCGTTTGGTGATACAAGCGACTCAAGTCGGACTATTAACGCTTTGCGCTTTGGCGGCGTTATAAGTAAAAGAGAGCCAATCACTTATGAATAAATTAGATATATTCAGCAAATTGATCTGTCCATCAGTTAGTGACGTTAAATCGATACTTGGACTTGGACTTGGACATAGAAATTGGTCATTGTTATTGAGCCGTTATAAAAAGTTCAAATGAAAAATTATCTGAACCCATAGAAAAATATCTAATGAAACAAGGGGTAACCGATGTGGTTGACTCAGGCGTTCATGATTTGTTATTCGAAATGCACCAAAGTGAGGAATTAAAAATGTTGTCCCGCGGTGAAAATGTGGTTTAAATGGACAGATATCTTCGAAAGACGGTTGGTTTTAAAAATACAGCCTCTATCAAGAATTAGGCATATAAGACGTTACTGCTACTCACACAAAACCGTTGCTACCTTTTGTACTCCAGCGTATTGGCAAAAATTGCCAATTATTTTGTGTGGCAGAGCAATGTGTTAGGCGTTAGTCGGTCACACAGAGCGATAGTGGCTCCTTAAGTTAATGTCTACATGTGTTCAAGCGCATTTTTAAGTGTATGGGAGAGCTATATGCCATTAGAAAAACAATGGTCCTTTGAAGATAGTGCGATATGGAAGCTAAAGTTAAGGCTTCAATTTAGTGGTTGGTTACAATATATTATCCATGCAATATGGATATTGGTATTGCTACTGATTGCTGGGATTGGCTGGATTATTGGGCATTGGCAAGCTTTGTTGTTTTGGCTGCCGCTTGGTCTGGCGACATTGTTGAGTATCGCGCTGCTTGGCACCATTGTTATGGTTAAATATGGACTCCATCCTACCGAAAAGGTACCTGCCAATAAACACCATCTTGATATATTTGATCTGATGCGATCTCGCAAATCATGCCGTTCATTTCAGTCTCGCAATTTAACGGCGGAACATCATGCTGAATTACTCAAGACGGTTCAGTTTCATAGTCAACCAAGTCAATTACTTGGGCAAAAAACCATTCGGTTTGAATATATCAAAGCCGCATTAACGGTTTGGCCAGTGGTTGGTGCACACGAATTTTTAGTTGCCATTGCCCCACGCGAATATGATCGCTTATCAATAATAGATGTCGGTCGTAGTTTGCAAAAAATTGTTATTCAAGCAACACGTATGGGGATTGCAACTTGTTGGATAGGACCTGGCGCTGATAATAAAAGCATTCTGCAGCACCTCGGTAATAAGATCGACCCAACAAAAGATCATGTTATTTGTGTGTGTGCAATCGGCTATGATTCTATGTATAAGCCATTATTTATTCGTTTGTTTAATAAGTTAATGCATAAACGTTTACCGTTATCGGAACTGTTTTTTGCCGATCCGTCATTCGAGACGCCGCTGGATACTAAATCCAATCCCTATTGTGATTATGGACGTTGCTATGAGGTTTGTCAGTGGTCACCGTCTTCCTACAATGGACAGACCACCCGCTCTGCTGCCGTAACAGAGCAAATTAATGGTGAAGAAAAACTCATTCGCTTTGATTTCTGCACTTCTATCAGTTCACGGTATTACGCCGCTGTTGCTCTTGGCATCTGGTGTGCGAATTGGGAAACCGGTTGTGCGGCTCTGAATAGACGTGGCCATTTTGCAGTGCTTTCATCTAAAGAGAGAGCGTCTGAAGCTGTTCCTGAATTTCCACACTATGACATAAGCTGGATCGTAGATTGATATGAACTAAACCAATTTTATTAAGCTTTGTAAGTATACCTATAGAATTTAAATAGTGAATATTGCTAACAAATGCAGGTAGCCGGATCCTGCCACACTGTGTCGCAGATGCGAGCGTTAATTTGAGGTGAGAAGGAGGGTAGTCGATGTTGAAGAAATTTATTTGTTCGCTAGTTATGATTGCATCGCTGACCGCTTGTAGTGCCACCGGCGCTAAATTTACTCAAACACAAGCGCCCGAGGCAAATAAAGCTAAAGTATATTTCTATCGTCCTTGGGCCATGTTGGATGGCGCAGCAGCTCCGACAATACAGCTAAATGGTATCGACAGTTTCAATATCAGCAACGGAGGCTACCATGTTTTGGATCTTAATCCTGGTAGGGTGATAATTGCAGTTAAAGAAGGAGGGATTATGTCCAATTGGCGTGGCGGTGGATTGCAAATATCTTTTGATGCTCAAGCCAATAAAACGTATTTTGTTCGCTTAACTGCTGAGCTTGCCAATGCAGCTTATGTGGGCGGCGTATCAAGTATTTCTGGTAATTACTCGCTTGGGCTTATTAATCAAGAAACGGCATTACAAGAGTTACTTGAGACTAAGACAAACTAACAAGGCATAGCGTCGCTTTTACGACAGGGCTGTGCTCGCTAATCATTGATCATATTGGCCATTGTAATTGGCACATATGAGTCAATAGGCGAGCTATTTTATAATTAATCTGCTTTGTATTTAGATTTCTTCTATGGTTTTGTCTTTCAACGATTCAGCTGTTTTATCCGTTAACGTTATCAATAAGCTCGTGAGTAAGCTCATGCTGTAACCGAGTACAGCGCCTATAACGAGCGGTGGAATAATGGCTGCGATGTCTGCATTTAGGGCAAACGTAATACAACAGCCAATAAATGTGCCGGGAATAAAAGCAAAGTTTTTATTACTGGCTTGTAAGCACATAAGCGCAGTAACAATTCCCGTTAATGCATAGCTTATTATGGGCGATCCTAAAACACCGCTACCCGCAATAATTAACCATCCCCAGAATACGCCGGAAAGATTGGTCATCATCGCCATTATCATGCCTTTAGCGCCCGATTCAGTTTGAGCGAAGAAAGTACTGCAACCGAGAAACCCGACCCAGGTTACCAGATGAAACACATCAGCAACACCAGCCCAAATAGCCGCTAATAAACCCGCAGAAATTGCAATTTGCCAACGATGGGCCATAGCCGCCTCTTAAAAGATAAACTTAGAACTCTGAATTCTAAATTTAGCACAATAAATGAGGTTGTTGCAGTTTTGTCTTATAAAACTCGATCCAGTTCGCAAATAATCGCAAAGGCTAATAAAACCAAACATTATTGGCTAGGTAAGTGGATGACTTATTTTGTAGCTAGAAAAGCTGATTCATTGCAGTCTCATTATATGATTAAGATTGGGTTGAGCGATCAGTAAAGTGATATAAATAAGATGCTTGTACTCATTGTTGGGGCAAATGCTGCAAATATCTAAGGTTCAACAGGTGTTAATTGTACACATTGGGGTTGTGCTTAGCTTTAGAGATAAGCCTTTGGCATGAAGGATGATTAAAACTGATACTAAGATCCTAATGCATTATGGAGCAGTCTGGATCAGTGCAGTTGATGCTTATGATATTGATGAGAATGCGATTAGACTATTTGAACGTGACTTTACCGCCTATCATTTTAAATGCTGGCGCGCCTCTTATTAAGGTATCACGGGCAAATATCTGGCCGCACTCTGGGCAAGTGCAGGGAACTTTAGTGCTATCTTCAACGATTCGTTCTTTGAAGCATTTGACTAAGGCACCTTTACCTCCCTTACGATATTTAAACAGTTGGGTTTTACATTTAGCGCAGAAGATATCAACGGTACGTGAAGGGCCTTTTTTATTCGGTTTTGCCATCTTTAGGTTACTTCAAAGTCGGTATTCAGCCCATTGTAATGAAAACCGTAGGATTAGGCTAAAGTTGACTCCATGAAATATGGTAAAACCGCTTAAATCGCATATGGGGTAACGCTTTTGGTGGTCGTAATGTAAATAGATCTATGATTGAAAATGAATAACGCTGTGGTTTCAATAGCGATTGGTTTGAAAGTGATTATATAAAGGGAGTACCGAAGTTTACCTCGTATATTCGTTGTGAAGTAGGAACTAAAATTCACGGGTAAACCATAAAGTAGAAGCAACAATATATTAAGGTTCGCAGCTGATTTTTTGATAAACATCGTTGTTAATTCTTGTTAACTCAAATGCTTATTAAGCAAAAATGACGCAGCCAACTCAATTGATGTCTCAATTGATGTCTCAATTGATGTCTCAATTGAGTTGGCTGCGTCAACACCAAATGCTCTTAATTACACCATCATTATCACTCAGCATCGACTCAATAATTATCGCTGATTGATAAGGTTTAATATTATGCCTTAAACTGGTTAGTGAGTTGTTTTAAGTCCCGTGATGTCGACTCTAAATCTTCAGAGTTTTGATTCATTTCACTGAGCAGCGTAAGGTTGTCCTGACCAGATGAGACAATACGATTGATATTGTGGGTTAAGTCTTCTGCCACGGTACTTTGTTGCTCTACTGCTGTTGCGATATGCGTCGCCATATCGGTAATTTGTTCTGTGGACGTTAAGATTCTATTAATGGCTGTTCCCGAACTTTGGGCATTAACAACTGAAGCCTCACTTTTACTCTGACTATCAAGCATGACTTTAACGGCTGACTTAGCACCGGATTGCAGCTTGTTGATACCAGTTTGAATTTCAGCTGTACTTTGTTGGGTACGGCTAGCAAGGGCGCGTACTTCATCGGCCACAACCGCAAAGCCACGGCCTTGTTCCCCAGCTCTCGCGGCTTCAATCGCGGCGTTTAATGCCAGTAAGTTTGTTTGTTCTGCAATACTGCGGATAACATCTAAGATAGATACTATGTCTGTTACGTCCTTATCTAGCGAGTTGACCACAGCGGCGGCTTCCGTCAATTGGTTAGATAAATCATTAATAGAGTCGATAGAATGATTAATAATGTCAGATACTTGTTTAGCATCCATGTTGGCTTGAAGTGCAGAGTCGGCTGATAGTTGCACGCTGGTAGCGATTTCTTTGGCTGAGGCCGACATTTGTGTGATTGCTGCTGCGACTTGATCTGTTTCTAATTGCTGATCGTGTACATGACCACGACTGCTTTCTGCACCTGTGTGTACATTTCTCGCGGCTCGAAATACATCATCAACCGAGACTTGAATTGACTGCACGAGTATTTGAATTTTATCTACAAATAGATTAAATGAACTGGATACCTTGCCAATTTCATCTTCACGACTGACATTGAGCCTGCGGGTTAAATTGCCTTCGCCACTGGCGATATCTTCTAAGGCATTAGCGACATGGGTGAGTGGCCGAGTGATCAACTTACTAAAAAGAATAGACAGTGCGGTGACGAGAAAAATATCCAGCAATAGGCCTTTTAAAATTATTTTAAAGGCGAGTTCTGCGAGCTCGTCTTTAATACTGGTATCGTCGATGTATAACTTGACTGAACCTATCTCAGTAGCGGTCTCATCTTCCACATATTGCAATTTTATGGTTCTAAAATTAGCACTCATTTCCCCCTTGGATTGGGCTATCTGATCACCTTTATCGTTATGATAAGTTAAAAAAGCAACATCATCGGACTGCTGTTCTGAATCAAGTATCCGAGTCATTTGAGACTCGTCGTAATTCCAAACTGCGCTAGGAAGGCTTAACTGTAATCTTGAGGCGACTAAATCTAGTTGCACATCTTGTTTGTGTCGTAATTTTTCACTTTGAGCAAAATAGTCATACACCCCAAAGATCACCACTAAAAAGGTGACTGCGACTAAGGCTGCCATGATTAACTTAAAAGAAATTGATTTGAATAGCGTCATAAAATTACTCATTTTAACTTGAGTTCAATAACGCATCGTAATCTAGTTTATTACGATACTTTAAAATTATAGGTATCGATAACAGCGTCCGAATAAAGTCGGATCACATCGACACTTAATGTGCAGTACTGTTTCACTGTTACTTTAAATGCTCTGTCATGAGTGCATTAATATCAATTTTACTTAACCCTTGGTCATAGATATCTTGCCATTTCTTACCCTCAGCATCATTGCGAAATGCAATGTAAAGGTCTTTATTCATCAATAGCTTAGCGTTCATCTGAACCTGATCTTTATCCTTAGCGAGTTTGCTGCTATGGGTGAGCATGTAATTGAGAACGTTAGCGTCAATTACAGCTGCATCGATGCGGCCACCGAGGACTTTTTGTACGTTAATTTCATCTGATGTGACCACTTGAGGTTTGATCTCTTTACTGGCGATAAGTGCATCAAGTTCTTCTGTATTGACGTAATCTTGAACTACGCCCAGTTTATACTTGGAAAGATCGCTTACCTTAGCCCAGCTGATCGGTGACGATTTCTTTTCAACTAAACCTAGTGGACCTTGTCCCATGGGAGCAGAAAAAGTAAATTCGCTTGATTCATATAGGTATTCTGGAAAATACCCCACATATTGAGAGCCTGACTCGGAGGCTAATTTCACCGCACGGCTCCAAGGAAAAAAATCGACCACAAGCTCATGGCCCATGGCTGTAAATGCAGCTTGGGCAACAACCACACTGGCACCTTGATTTTCTAAGGTTTTTCCTGAATACGGCGCCCAATCTAATGAGGTAAGGTGCACGGTTTCAGCGTTTGCTGTACTGCCACCGATAGCGAATAATAATCCTAATATGGCATAGTTAAACTTCATAAAATCTCCTAGAAATGAAAGATGTAAATCAGAGTCAATAACACGTTAGTACCTTGAGAGGTATCAAGCGTTTATCTTGCTTACCTAAGGTAAAACCTCAATTTTTTTATTGTTAAATAAACTAATTATTTAACAATAGTCTTGTTGTTATCATGTTTCCAATATCATCCATGAGCATTTAAATAAGTCGATTTACCTAACTTGTATGCCTGTGATTATTCATATGTTATGACACTTTATGGCATACAACGTCTGACCGAGACAATGACTCCTTTAGTATAGACTTAAATTTTAAAACAAGAGCAAGCAATCGAATTTAAACCATAAACCTCATTAATTGATGTTTATCGACTTTTGATTTTGAGTTAATTAAGTCGTTAATGTGATGTGGTTCAGCGTGATATGGGCTTTAAGTCTTTGTGGGAATGGGGCTGATATAAACGATTTCTTTTTATTTACAAATGTAGCACTGCGGCACAAGTTTTAGCTCAAGGGGATGACTTCTTTGTTATGCGTTATCGGATGCTGATCAACGACAACCTGATGTTAACATTGCAACAGCTCCCTAGTATGGATGAGAGTTTTGAGTATCGATTTAAGTCATGGGATGTTATAAGTTGCATTCAGTGACAATCTAACAAACGACAATAGAACCGTTTCATTTTCGTTAGTTGGCGCGATATTTAGACTCATGCGGTTAAAAAATAGGTTAACGATAAAATGATAAAAGTTGGTGTAATAGGCTACGGATATTCTGCGAAAACATTTCACATTCCATTGATTGAATCTTCAGCATCTTTTGAATTAGTTGCAATCAGTAGTTCTCAAACAGAATTACTTAGGATGAAATATTCTGCTATTTCACTTTATGATAATGCACCAGCGTTAATCGCGGGTGCCGACCTAGATTTAATCATTATTACCGCGCCCAATAATGTCCATTTTTCATTGGCAAAATTATGTTTAGAAAAAGGCATTAATGTTGTTATTGAAAAACCTATGGTGACCACAAGTTTACAAGCGATAGAGTTAATTCAGCTTGCTAAGGATCGCGGTTTATTATTGTCTGTTTTTCATAATCGGCGTTGGGACGGCGATTTTTTAACTGCTAAAAGCCTTTTGCAACAGAATCGATTTGGTAGTGTACGATTCTTTGAATCTCATTTTGATCGTTTTCGCCCCACTGTTAGACCAAGATGGCGAGAACAACCAGGCGAGGGCGCTGGTATTTGGTTTGATCTTGGTGCTCATATCGTTGATCAAGCTATCTGTCTTTTTGGTTTGCCAGAAGCTCTTACAGCAAGATGCTTACCGTTAAGAGAAGGATCGCAAACGACGGATTACTTTCATGTGATACTCCATTACGAAAATCTTGAAGTCGTGCTGCACGCGAGTTCATTTTCAGCAGCTCCAAATATGCGTTTTCGTATTGAGGGTACGCAGGGAACATATGTTAAATACGGTTTAGATCCTCAGGAAGAGCAATTAAAAACCGGTATTACTGCAAATGATCCATTGTATGGTGTGGAAAAGGCCGCCAACTATGGCCGTTTTTACGGTGAAATTTCGGGCGATACTAGTGGCCAAATTAGGGAAACCACAGTCGAAACAGTCAATGGTTGTTATCAGCAATATTATGCCGAAATAGCACAAGCTATCACTTTAGGTGGTCCTAATCCTGTTGAACCAAATGATGTCGTCGAGGTGTTACGGATACTTGAGTTAGCGGAATTAAGCAGTATGAGCGGTAAAACAATGCTCATGCCTAAAGTTAATCGTTAATCTTTTGGATTCACTATGTCTATGATGAGCGTAATAGCTTGCTCTACCTCAAACCGAGGTTAACATCGATTTGGCCATCACAGTGTCAATTATCATCCACATTAGAAAAGGTGATCTTTGGTCATTGTTGATTGCTGTACTGCATTTTACATTGCTGCAGATACCACAGCATTAAGCCACCATAGCAACGATAATCACTGTTATGGTGACAAGTTTTTTTTGTCAGCCGTCAGCTTTTTCTCATCATTCATTAACCAGGTTAGGCTCATTTAGGTGTGGATGGGGAGAAAGACGCTTACGGTTAATCCGCCTTGTTTTGCATGGCTAAAGTTGAGTTCGCCTTGATAGCTATCGACAATATCTTTACAGATGGACAGACCCAAGCCGTGGCCTTGGATACTCTCATCTAGCCTGACTCCACGATTAATAATCATAGATAATGCCGCATCTGAGACTCCCTCACCATCATCGCTTACTTCTATGAGATAGCCAGCTTTAGGGATACTTTGCTGCTTGATCTGTATTTCAATATTTTTACTGGCATGTTTGCAGGCGTTATCAAGCAAATTACCCAGCAGTTCGAGTAAATCGTCGCGATCAAAGGGCATGACTAAACCGTTATCGTAGTGGCTTAGAATGATCTGCTGGGGGTAGATGCGCAACATCACTTGGATAAGTGGCGCGAGATCATCATCTAGAACGGTAAAGCGGCCAGGCATAGAGAGGCCAACAATTTTCGTGCGCTTGAGCTCCCGCTCTATAATGTGGTGCAGATTTGATAATACCTTGCTGCCTTGTGCTCTTTGTTCCGGTGGCAGACTTTCTAGATAGGACTGCAACCCTTGCAGAGGGCGTTTCATTTCATGAGCTAAGTTACCAAGTGCATTGCGGGATCGTTGTACTCGCTGCCCCAACTGATTAACTAAGCGATCTATCTCTTCAATCAGCGGAACTATCTCACTCGGCATGTTGCCTGGATTAATTTCTTGCCCTTGGGTACGCATCTGCCTTATGGCTTCAGGCATCTGTTCTAAGGGTTTAAATCCGCGTTTGAGTAGCTGATTTTGTGCAAGTAATAGAATGATAATAGTGAGTAATACCGCCGCGCTGGCAAAGGCTAAAAAGTGTACTTGAGTTTGTTCAAGTGCGCTGATGTCTTCCGTTATCCAAAGGATAACTAATTGATCGTTCTTGATAATCGCTTGACTGAATATTAACCAATGTTCTTTACCCACAAATTGGCTGGCTTGTTGTTGCTGACCTGCTTTTAGGGCGGGAATACTTATTTCATGGTCGAATAAGGAACGCGATCGCAGAGTTTGCGTGCCAATCTGAATGGCAAAGTAATGTCCTGAATTTACCCTATGGTAGACATTGGGTAAACGGTCTGAGGTGAGCGACCAAGTGGTATCAGGATGTTGTTCAAGTGCGGAGATCAGACTGTCGGCATCATGTTGCAGGCGCGAGGCGACAAAGTCTTGAGTTAATATTTGGATACCCTGATACAGGAAATACAGTAATAACACCATAGTAAAGGTAAGAGTGATCAGTAAGTTACGGGTAAGATATCCTTTGAGTGAATACACGCTTATTGCTCCTTAAGCCGATACCCTTGGCCACGACGAGTTTCAATATAATCTTTGCCTAAACGTTGACGTAATCGATTAACATATACTTCAATAACATTACTGTCTTTGATGTGTTCCTCTTCATATATGCGCTCACTCAGCTCTGTTTTAGAGACTATTTTGCTTGGATTGACCATCAAATAATGCAGCAGGCGATATTCAATTTTAGTCAGCTCTATCACTTCACCATCGCAATTAGTCACGGCTTGTTTGTCGACATCAAGAGAGACGCCTGCATGTTGTAATACATTATCGGCACGACCAAAATGACGGCGAATTAATACTTCGAGCCTTGCGAGTAATTCTTCGACATGAAAAGGTTTGCCTAGGTAGTCATCTGCTCCCGCTTTGAGACCATCAACACGCTCGTGCCAGGCATCACGCGCGGTGAGGATAAGTACTGGCATGGTTAAACCTTGTCGTCGCCATTGACTGAGAACCTCTAAACCTGGCTTGCCGGGTAAGCCGAGATCGAGGATCACGGCTTCGAAGTTTTCCTCCTCTCCAAGAAAAGCCCCATCAATACCATTATCTGCATGTTCGACTGCATATCCCGCCTTGTTAAGGGCGGGAATGAGGCGAGCGACTAGATCAGTATCATCTTCAATAAATAGCAAACGCATTAGTCGACCTTTTCTTTTAACCACTCGCCGGTTTTGGCGTCAATCTTGATCTCATACACTATGCCATCATCGCGTAAAATTTCGAGTTCGTAGATGATACGTCCATGTTTTTGCTCAACCTCTAGGTCGAGCAATCGGCCATTTAATCGTGATTCATAGCGTTGCATTATGCTGTCAAACGATAACACTTTGCCTTCTTTTACCCACTCTACGACTTTGCTTGAAAGATCATCATCGTGAGCATCACAGCTTGAGCTGCTAATCATCCCAACGGCCAAAACCAGGAATATTAACGGTATCTTCATTGAATACGCCCTTCTCTGCGAGGTTGTGGCAATTACTGCATTGACTGAATGAGCCGACTTTAGGGTTATCTTGTACCATGCGTTTAGGGATCTTATCGTGTTTACGAATAAAAAATGCCTGCTCGGTGATTTTTTGCGGCCCCATGCCTGCTATTAATGGCTTACTGTTTTTTAGCACTTTACCATTTTTAGCTGCATGTAGAAGCAGATACTCCTCAATTCTAGCCGTTGCTTGAGGGTCTAGGCTGGCGTTATCACCAAAATGATCCTCAAGATTAGCTGTGATGGCGCGCCATTTTTCTGCAGGTAATAAATTGGCAGGGTAGGCCATGTGGCAACTGCCACATTCGGCGCTATATTCCACATTTTGTGGAATTCCCCGCCCTCGGTTATGGTCATCGTCGGCATATCCTGTGCCTGTTAGAGTCAGGCTGATACCGATAATACCAATGGCTAGTGCGGCTGCCGTAATCGATGAACCTGCAATCCAGCTTATCAGATGCGTTTGCTTTGTCATGAGATGTTCCTTTGTTCGCAGTTGTCTTTAATAAAAATAATGATTGTTTATCAATGGTTAATCTTTGTTATTGCTGGCTTAACCAGAGTAAAGCATCGCCTTTTTCTTGTGCTGTACAGTCGCGTTTGAAGGTCCAATTACAGTTACGAGTAAACCATTTTTCTATTTTTGCGGTGTCTGTTAGACGAGCTTGTGTGATAGATGGCGCCATAGGATCAATCATCTTACGGGTATTTTGGTGCATGCCCATTTCGCTGACTTTAGCCGTGTGGCAGCTAGTGCAGCTACGACCATCCATTTCCTTCATCCATAATGTTTGTCCCGCTGCCGCAGAGAATGGCCCTGCGCCTAGGGATTGATAGTTTTGCAGTTGTCTGCCAATGCGCTCGGCACTTAAGGGGAGGCTATCCACTTTACTGTTAGCGGCATTTACACCAAAGCTGGTGAAACTTATGCTTGTGATAGCAAGGCAAGCAAGGGTTAAACTTATATTGCTCAGCATCAAGGCCGATATCTTAACTAGATTAAGCTTTTGGCTAATGGTGGGTTGAGTCATTGTGTTCATAGGGCATTCCTTTTGGGTTAAAAATGTCAGGTTGACGATGAAAGCTCACTATATGAGTGCTTTCTATCTCAAAAATAGGTTGATTAAATCAGTGTTACTTTTCTAGTGGACGGTGCTTTTTGCCCGTAACCATGGCTCTGATTAAGTTTTCTTTGTGGAGCAAGCTGCTGACTAACACGCCGCCGACATGGATAACCACTAAGAACACGGTAAAGTTGGCAAAAAACTCATGGACTTCTTTTATTGCGCCTTCTGGCCAAGTGGCAAAAAAGCTGGTGGCTAATGGCCCGTACCCATCTATGGCGTATAGGGCCATTCCTGAAAATCCGGTGATGGCGATACTGATTATCAAGGTGATGATCATCAAGGCTCCAGCAGGGTTATGGCCGACATAATCTTTGGCTTTACCAGTGGCAAGTGCCTTGACATAAATTAAGGCGTTTTTAGGCCGAGTGACAAAGTTACTGAAGCGCGCATGATGAGTTCCAATTACACCCCATAACAAGCGAAACACCAGCAGGATTAAAATGCAGTAACCTGCGTAGCTGTGGATCGTCATCCATTCATCTTCGCCCTCTGTGAGGTACGCTAAGGTAAAAAAGCCAACGAGTGACCAATGGAATACGCGGATCAACACATCCCAGACTTTAATGGTTTGCAGTGTATTTGATGACATAATGTGACTCTCCTAATTGTGGTCTAGGAGTAGGTTACTGAACCCAAACTTAAACCTCGCTTAAATTTTCAGAAGGTCAAAGGAGTTGCTTTAAGCTGAAATGATATGAGCCCAGCGGGCTTTATGATTGATTAGCAAAAACGTTGCTGTTGATCTTTATGGTTTCGAACAACCAAATAGCAAGGATGTGCAAACACTTGTTGAGCGGGGATTGTCACTTTGAGGAATATAAATATTGAGCACCCTATTAATAGAGTAAGGCAGAATCATTATTGACTAACACAGCTTGTATTCATGTCGATGGCGATAGATTGTTATCACTGTTTATCGATTTAAAAGATGGTTTCTTCAAAGCAATAGCCTAGTTTTCGCCAACAAGGTTATTTCAGCAAAGCAGAACTGCTTACTGTCAATTAAGCAAATGAACCGTGGCAATGGCAATAATGGGAGCCACGCTATAAGATTCTGGCCCCATGGTTTTGTAGAATAGACTTAATGCTTTGTCAGATACTGGTTAAACATTTTCAACGGCAAAGGTTTACTAAATAAATATCCTTGGTAGTTTAAACAACCTTTGTTAGTCAGTAGTTCTTTCTGTTTTTCTGTTTCAACGCCTTCAGCGATCACCTCTAAATTTAAACTATTTGCCATGGCAATAATGGTCCGCACAATTGCCCTGTCATTGGGGTCATTTTCAATATCTTGAATAAATGATTGGTCAATTTTAAGCTGATCCAAGGGTAAGCGTTTCAGGTATTGCAAGGACGAATATCCGGTACCAAAATCGTCGATAGAAAATTTGATCCCCCGCGCCTTAAGAGCGGTCATTTTTGTAATTGTATCTTCCATATTTTCCAATAAAATACTTTCTGTAAGCTCTAGCTTAAGTTTCTCTGGGTTAATATTCGCCTGACTCACGATAGTTAATACATTCTCAACAAATGCTGGAATGCCCATTTGTCTTGCACTAATATTCACGGCCAAGGTCAAATGAGCTGATTTCGGTTCTAATGCCCAAGTTGCAAGTTGCTGACAGGCTGTTTCTAAAACCCAATCTCCCAAGGGCAAAATCAAACCTGATTCTTCCGCAATAGCAATAAACTCTAAAGGTGAAACAATACCTCGATCCGCAGTATTCCAACGAATTAGCGCTTCAGCTCCCGTTACAATACCTAATGAGTTAATTTGAGGTTGATAATAAAGTTCAAATTGTTTTCCCTTGCTAATGGCTTCGCGTAATTCGGTTTCAATACGAATACGCGAAATAAGATGGGCTTGCATGTCGGGGTCATAGAAAAATAGCGCACAGCCACCTGATTTTTTAGACTGATACATAGCAATATCAGCTTGCTTAAATACTTCATCAGCATTTTGATGGTCAGCACTTAATAATGTAACACCAATACTAGGGGTTATAAGATATTGATGAGAAGCAAGTTGGTAGGTTTCTGACAATGAGTGGAGAATTTTTTTGCCGACAACTTCCGCTTCTGACACCGCGACAATCGCTTGTTCACTGAGCCCTTTAAGCATGACCACGAACTCATCACCACCTAAACGAGACACGGTATCACTCTCTCTTACACAAGCTTTGATGCGACTTGCAACCTGTTGTAATAATAGGTCACCCATATCATGGCCTAATGAGTCATTGAGCGCCTTGAATTTATCTAAATCAATAAATAAAAGAGCGGCTTGCTTTTTACTGTGTACTCTTGCAGCGAGCTCCTGATTTAAACGGTCGAGTAATAGGCGCCTATTCGGAAGCAGGGTCAGTGAGTCAAAAAAAGCCAGATTATTAACTTCATCTTCTGCATACTTTCGTTCAATTGACACACTGGTTAAGCGAGCCGTTCTCTTAATGAGTTCGATATCATCTGCAGAAGGTGTCGCCACTTCACGGCAATACATTGCAAAAGTACCTAATGTTAAGCCTGTTGAAGAGATAATAGGCTGAGACCAGCATGAAGCTAAGTTTGCCTGTGTTGCCAGTGCTTTATAATTACTCCAAAAAGGATGTGTTTGAATGTCTTCAACAATGACCAGTTCTTTAGTGAACGCCGCAGTGCCACAAGAGCCAACACCTATGCCAATTTCAACCCCTTCAAGCGCTTCATTATAAAAGTCAGGTAAGTTAGGGGCGATCACTTTAATAAATTTTTTACCGCTTTTATCAATCAACAGAATGCTGCAAATAAATTTTTCTTTTAGCCCCTCGATCCCTAAGACGATCGATTCAAGAATATCATCTAAATTTTTATTTTGGGCCAATAACTCTAATGTATGTGTATGGAATTTATCATAAGCTTCAATTTTTTCTCGCTCGTGAATTTCGTGATTGAGTTGAGTATTTTGGTCATTAAGACTCGTTAAATGAGTCAAAATACCTTCTTGCATACTGACGATACTATTTGCAAGCAGCCCTAGTTCATCTTGCTTATAATTTGAGAGTCGAGTCACCTGATTTGTCTCACTAAACCGACGCACAACCGCGACCAAGTTCTTCAAGGGGCGCACAAATATTCTTGCCACTATGAGCGAAATAAGAATACCGAGAAAACTCAATCCCAGAACAACTCGCAGGCCTGTTTCAGTCAAAATGTTCGTTTCAGATAAAGCAAAATCAATCGGCACAGTTAACCCGATTATCACAAAGCGATTACCGGTAGATTGACTAAAAGGAATACTGGTAAATCCACCGATACTTTCAATATTATCAAAACCTAGCGTTTGGCGAATCGTGACGGCTTGTACGCCAGAATTAATAATTTGATCAACCGGCTCAAAGGTATCTTGTACTAAAAATTGTCGTCCACGATCAAAACCAAAGGTTTCTAGTCTATTTGGATGAATAAGAAAATCACCTGTCTCATTAGTCAAATACAGTTGATACTCTTCAGACATATCTGACTTCAATATGCTAAACATCAAATTCAAGTCGACATTAATGACAATCACCCCAATGGCTTTGCCTTTATCATCAATAACAGGCGATGCCACCTGCAATGTCGGTTGGCCTAATCCAGTATGAGCCCCCCGTTCATGATTAATGAAAATTTTAGAAAAGAACACTTCGCCTTTATTCAGTTTTAAGGTTTTATAGACATAAGGATAATGTTGTTTTTCTTGTAGATGGGGTTGAGGGATCACAACTAATTGGCCATCATCCCGATCAACTCTAACCATCTCGCGCCCATACTCTTGCGCGCCAATTAATCTAACTTGAAAATATTCAGGGTAAACCGACAATAAACTTTTGAAATTATCTGACAAAGATTCTCGAGCAATCACTGAGGCATTATCATGACCAAATGAATCGTCTACTAACTTAGTATTTGCTAGAACTCTGGTTTGGTTAGCCGCCTCATTAGCCATCGAATAAAAACGTCGGCCGAGAAGTTTTGTGGCATCAATCATTCCTTGCGTCGCTTTATCCGATAAGATGTCGCGGGTGGCATTAAAGGTGAAATAGCCTGTAGAAGCACTGGCTAAAATCCCAAACAGGGACAGCAAGATGGTAAGTTTAATCGCAATGCCAAATTTAACAGGCTGATTATTTGATGACACTGCAGCCATTAAAATTCTTCCGGCACTTCGCCAGAGATAATTCTATCCCATAGCAATTTACGTTTATCCATATTTTCGACCCGCTCCAACCAGATGAGTTTATCCGACGCTGTTAACCCTTCCGGTTCTTCAAGCGTATTTGCTAAGCCTTGTCTTTCTGATAGAGCGTGACTCACCTTTTGTTCTAATAGGAAGTTAATCCAATTCTCCGCTAACGTTTTATTTTTAGCATCTCGAGTAACAGACCAACAGTCTAACCAAGCTAAAGCGCCTTCCTTGGGGATAACATAGCCAATATTAGCTTGAGTTTCTTTGAGCATTTTAACTTGTTGAGAACCATAATTGGCGAACATTAATGCAATATGGTTTTCGTTAAATAGCAGCGTCGCTTCTTCCGGTTTTTCATAGTAAGTCAAAATATTTCTACGCAAAGCAATAACTTGCTGGGTCACCAGGCCAAACTCTGAATTTGGGATTTGAAAAGGATTTTTTAAACCAAGCGATAACGCAGCAAACGAAAAGTTGTGCTCACTGCCCGCATACATCAATACTCGGCCTTGATAACGTTTATCCCACATTATCGAAAAAGTATCAGGAGGCTGACTAAACTCATTTCGATCATAAATAAGGCCCATTTCTGAATAGGTATAAGGGATGGCATATACTTTGCCGTTTCGGATCAGACCCGGTATTGAAGAAAGGTCGCTAAAACGTGGCAATTGATTTTGACTATTGGGGATATTAGATAATGTTAAGGGGACGCTAATACCCTTATCAATATAACGTTGTAATTGGGCAGTATTGACAGCAAATACATCAAATTTATCCCCAATACCTGCATTTAACCGATTCCACATAGTGTCATCAGATTCAACCAAGGTGACATTAACCTTAACCTGATAACGCTGTTCAAAAATGTTAACTAAATCTGGATCAGCATACCCAGGCCATGCCAATACACTTAATGTATCTTCAGAATAGGCAGCAAGGCTAAAACAAGCAGATGACAGGAATATAATAAAGCAACGCATTTGTTTATACGTATTAGACATCTAACTACCACCTGATGTTGAAGCATTTCAACATTAATAATACAAGGATTTGATGCACTTAGAGAAAGTATTTTTTTCTTAAATAATGCTATTGAATAAAAATTACATTCTACAGACCTAGGATAGTAGAAAAGTGGTAATTAGCAGCACGATAAATAAAAATAACTTACAAGAATTATATCAAGTGTTTAGCAAACGGGTCTTTAGCATGTGAAGCGATGAAAACAATTTTTTCATTCTGCAACTAGATTGTTGATGAGATCAGTAAACCTAATGTTAAGTTAAAGCCAGTCTCTGCCCTGAGATATCAATGTTACTCATCATGGTATTGTGGATTGTGTCGATGAAGATGGAGTCGTTAATTTTATCCAGAGGCCGCTGCTGGCTGTTGTTTTTCGGCCAAAGGTACGACATTGATCTTGCCTAGCCTCAATACCATTGTTCTGAGGTTTTACTTATAGTGCTGATGATTATTTTATCGTAATGATCTGCACCATGGGACAGAGGCGCAGCACAATATTATGGTGGGGCTAAGCCATGTTGCTGGCGAATAAATCGCCTTGATGATTGAAATCGGCAGAACTAGGATAAAAGATCAAAGACATGGCAGTATGTTTGGCATGATTAAGTCAAAGCATGAGCATTGAAGCTTGAGGTATTATTGCCCCTTGGTCGCTTTGATGGTTAATCTTTCTTGATTCGATAAACGGATTTGAATCCCGTCAATAGTGGTAATCTTCTTTGCTTCAATATCTTTTTTACGGACTTTGTAACTTGCTGTCATCGCTTCTATGGGGGATGAAATTGTTACATCAACCACAGTGTTGTCGTCATACAAACTCCAGCCCCAATAACCTGCAGTTGCTAACATCGACATAGCAATCATTGCGTAAATAATTGCCCGACTAAAAAAGGGATATCTTTCTGCTTCAGCCATTGCAGCGCTGCGACTGACTTTATTACTTCGACCGCGACGTAAGTAAACAATAGCGCCAATAATCACTAATAGTGTGACTAGAATTTTTGTCAGCACGTTATCTTCCTCTTATCATTAATTCACCGTGATTATACCGTGTTTTGATTGATTTACCGTTATCTAGCACACATCAATTGTGTGACCCATATAAACGCTAACAGTGCTGGTATATCGACACTATGATATTTATGCATAACCATTGTTGAGTTGATTCTTTACTGCTTTCTTTTTTGTATATTAGATTGATGAAATGCCCAAACCGTGAGGATATATTATAGGGGTAATGAAGGATAGAGTTCGTCTCTAATACTACTCATACATATTTTATTATCAAAGAATATTTCAGCGTGTTTAATCATCTAGCGAATAAATGTTTTTATAATAAAAATTGATTCTACTCACATGCTTTTTTTGAGTAATTTTTACATGATTTAATATAATTACCTGTAAAAAATACAAAGTTAAATATATTTAGGTATTTAGATTTAATGTGGTTGTAATAAAAAGCTATTTATATCATTCATCTATGATTTTTATGGTTGATATTATCATTGTGGCATGTCATTCGCATCATAACTAATAACAATCGATACTTTATCGTTTTTAAATTGATATTGTATTGATTTACCTATTTTATGTTAGATAGTAATGTTTGGATGTAATCATTTATTATTGCTATTTATTCGTAATAATAGAACTCGAAAGATTATTTAAGGAGATTAAAATGGCTACAACAAAAGAAAAAAATCAAGACTCTCAAGAAAAAGTCAAAGATGCTTATCATTTGGCTGAAGAGGCAACATCAGAAGCCGTTAGTTCTTTAAAAGATCACGCCAAAGAATCACTCAATGAAGGCTCTGCAAAAGTTAAGTCTGCAACCCATCAAGCTGGAAACATGATAAAGGAACATCCTTTACTCAGTGTTGGGTGTGCATTTTTAGCTGGCTGGGCAATTTCGAAAATTACAAAGTAAAAAGGTAACTGGAGAGATTTTATTATGGAAAACACCAAGACAGTGTCGAGTAACAATAAGATCTCTGACGGTACGCAGGCCGATCCGTTATCTAATTCAGATGAGGTTAATGCTAATGTTGACGAAATAACTGATATTTTTAATAAGGTATCAAAAGTCGCGCAAGATATTGGGCAGTGGTCAGAATCTACTGTCCAACTTTTCTTTATGGAAGTCTCTAGAAATGTTGTTGTGGCGAAAAAATTTCTTGTTTGCCAACTTTTGTTTATTCCTTTATTGGTACTTTTTATTTTCAGTATATGTGTCAGTGTAGGAATTGTTTCATATAGCATTACTCACAACATGCTTATCGGAGTAGGACTATTTCTATTCACAATGAGTATGGTTTTAGTCGGTCTAGTTTACTGGCAAAAATACCTAATGCAGTTTTTTGGCTTTAAAGACACTATCTCGCAATTAAAGGAGGGTATGGATGTCATCTCTAAAGCATCTCAATCACTCGATTAAGCTAAAGCGTATGCAAGGTAACGTATCAGCTAGACAGAGTGAATTATCGATCAATTTATTACTTTACTCTGTTAAAAAACAAACCCAAAAGCATCCTTTTGGGGTCACTATTGCTGTCACCATAGCCACTATTATCTTTGCTAAATATAGACGTAATATTAAATCACTTTATCCTATGGCATCTTTAGGTTTTAATTACTTTAAGTAAAATTAAAACCGAATAAATAATGATAATAGTTATTATCTTGCTCATCATATTATCAAGTTAATTGTTTGCATTGTAGTGAGTCTGAATAGTGGTTACTCCTATACCTAGGTTTCCGCTTGGTGCTATAAGGTGTCAAGGCGTATTGTTTTTGGCACTGTTGGTAATAAGCGTGTCACAGTATTTTAATATTGCTTGTTTCTTTGATATCAAATCATCAAGAGTGATTCTACTCATTGGCATAATAGCTGTTATTTCGTCACTATTGATTGTCTTATGGTAGCGACTGGCATCAAAAATCTACCTATAGCGCTATAATCATTTATATGATTAATCAATACTTCGCAACGTAAACTTTGATACCACATTGATTTTGGTTGTTATCAATGTGACTTATCGCATATATTTTAAAGATGTTAATTATTTACTGATTAAAGTCGTGAGTCATCACATACAAGTAATACTGATTGTTTAATAATCGGCTCACTTATTTACTTAATGACGTTTAATATATCAACATGACCATAAAAGATATCATCGATGAAGAAGTCACTTATCCGTCGGATTATATGATTCTTTCGACAACCGATTTAGACAGTATTATTACTCATGTTAACGATGACTTTATGACTGTCAGTGGTTATAAAGAAGATGAACTTATCAATCATCCCCACTGCATAGTTCGTCATCCTGATATGCCTAAAGCTGCATTTAGTGACCTATGGGACACTATTAAGCAGGGAAAAAGCTGGATGGGATTGGTGAAGAATCGCTGTAAAAATGGTCAATATTATTGGGTTAATGCTTATGTCACCCCGATTAAACGTAACGGGATTATTTGCGAGTACCAGTCGGTAAGAACTCAGCCTGAAGCAGAGCTGACTGAACGCGCCCAAGCCTGTTACGATGCCATTAATGCTGGAAAAGCCGCTAAGCCAAAGTTTGGCGCCAGTATTATTACCAAACTCTTATTGGCTTGGTTGTTATCAGTAGGGTTATTGATGTCCTTACCTTACTCCAATGGTTTTTTCACGGTACTCGCATTTATTGTGGCCGTTATCTGTTTCTGTCGGCCGCTTTATGTTCTTAAGCAGCGTTTTAGCCAAATCCTGATGTTGAGTGAAAAAATACACGATAATCCGCTAAATCAATTTGTTTATACTGGTTATACCGATGAGCTTTCCCACATCGAGTTAAGTCTACGGATGCAAAAAGCTGAAACGCTGGCGGTGGTTGGACGTATAAAAGACAGTGGCGAGGAGTTGCAGCAGGGTTTAGAAGAGCATCAACAACAAAATCAAGCAAATCAAAACCAGTTGGTGACGCAGTCGCAAAACCTGGAACAAGTTGTCACAGCCATCGGCCAAATGAGCTCTTCGGTTACCGATATCGCTAAAAATACCACAAATTCAACAACAGAAATTCATCACTTAGTTAACCAAATACAGTCAACTAAGGCGGCATTAGCTAGCAGCCAAATCGCGACTACGGAAATTAATAACTTATTGGAGGAGTCTCGTCTTGCTATTTCTTCATTGGATCAGCAATGTCAAAACGTAAACCAAGTGGTCGATGTGATCGAGAGTATAGCGCAGCAAACAAACTTACTTTCACTCAATGCTGCTATTGAAGCTGCGAGAGCTGGAGAGTCGGGCAGAGGATTTGCGGTGGTCGCAGACGAGGTACGTAACTTGGCCAGTCGCTCGGCAACTTCTGCTCATGAAATACACGCTATTATCAATACACTGAGTCAGACAACCGCAAAGGCGGTTGCGCAAATGGAACGAAGTGATATCTTGACCAATAGGAGCATCGATTCCAGTAAAATGCTCGAGCAAAGCCTGATTTCGGTGAGCGAAGTGATGGGGATTATCGAAAGTAATGGCGAGCAAATTTCAGTTGCTGCAGAAGAGCAAGCTGCTGTTGTTAATCAAATTTATACTAATGCTATGATATTACAAGATGGCATTAATCAATTCGAACAGAATTGTCATCATGCAGCAATACATAGTCTAGAAATTAGCGGTCAGGGAAACCGTCAAACTGAGTTGGTAAATCAATTTAATTAGATTGTACTATTATGGATTTGGATCTGATGACTTAGCTAAGGCTGAGATCATTTTACTTTGCTTATCCTGTTGTTAATCGCTTCTGTTAGCTGCTTTTTAGATTCATCTTCGCCACAATATTCTGCGAAACCTAATCCCCAACCATGGGGATTAACCTGGGTAGCGAGATCGACTACTCGGTAGCAATAATCTCCTTGTTTTACAATTCTATTAGGGTCTAATCGGTGATTTAAGGTGTTGGGCTGGCTTGTATCGACTTTGGGGGTTAACTCAATGAAATCTAATTGAGGATCCATTTCGCTCATGGTGCCAAGGGGTTTATTTTGTTGCGCTGTTTGGGTACCTATGAGTTGTTCAAGCTGGTCGTTATGATGTTGCTTAATGTATTGACTTGCTGCTTGTTTAATGGATGCTGCAGTATTAACTGTGTCAGAAGATGAGTTTGATGTTGAGTCTGTTTTTGGCTTGGCTTCTCTAAGTTGATTATTGAGTTTAACTGGCGAGATGGTCGTTTTTTTTATCAATGTAGGTGTTATCTTAGCGGGCTCTCTGTTAATGAGTGCTGTCGTTTCTGCTGCTACAGATTCTACTGGTTTGAGTATTGTTGTAACCTGTGATTGTGGCACGTTTTCGGTGTCATTGATTTGTGACTGGTATTGTTGTGAGGTTATGAGGTAGCTTTTAATGGCTGAGTATTTTGTGGGCGTTGTGAGTGCTGTCATTCTTTGCTGTGCGTCTTGTTGCCAAAACCAACCAATCAACAATATCAGTACGCTGTGGATCACTAATGCGCAGACCAATGGCTTAAATAAGTACGATTTATCAAATGTGTTCGCTTGTAAGTTGTTGCCTTCTTTATATGCGGTGATCGTATTCATTTAGCGTGCGTGTCGCCTTGGTTTTATGCTTGTTACTTTACATTGTTAATAGAAAGTAAAGTTCAGTTCTATTGGCAAATTAGGCAGTTAAGTGAGTGGTGCCGGTTAATGTGCGAGTATGGCATTTTTATAATAGGATTACTTTTTGCTTGTTATTTAGGCTTTATGTTTTAGTATGAGGCATGAGACTTATCTGTTTAGAATAATGCTATAAATGAAATGTATAGCCAAATAGTAGCAAGTGAAAATTATACTTTTTAGCTGTATTCGCTATCAGAGGCTGATAGTTTGGTTTCTCCTGCGATTATTACGTTATTTTTTCATCGAAAACACTTTCGTTATATTCTATTTACTTGTATCACCGCTGGTTTTTATTGCTTGGTGGGGGAATTTTTTGGGTTATTGTAGGTAACGTTTTTGATAAATATGCTAATAAAGTTAACGCTTAATATTAAACGGTTATAGGTGAAATACGTTCTCTATTAGCCTGAAAAATCATTGCGTGCACTTTTTATTAGCTCACTTTATGACACCTTTAAGTGTCTATTTTAGGCGTCGATTTACGGTATAAAATGCAAAAGGACATGACATGAAATACCTATCAATTGTCATTATTACAGTATTATTTGGCTGTTCTTCTCAAGATTTTAGTGCGCAGATTAATGATCCGCTAATCGAGAAAATTACGGGTGGCGACTATTCACGTAATAGTGCTCAATGCCCCGCGATGAAAAGGCAATGTCCTGAAGATCAATATGAAGAATGGATTCAAAAAAATGGCCAAAAAGCGTGTGCGTGTAACTAGACTTTTACAATAAATAGCTTTGAATAAGGGCTGAAAAGCTAAAAAGAATTCAATGATAGTCATAACAATATTGGCGACTTCAACAGACTATTAAGCTCGTTTTATGTTGTGTTGATCGCATAGTTCTTCTGTTAATGATAACGGAATATAGTCAATTATATTTGGATGTACAGGGAAGTAATACGATGATAAAAATCATTACTGTTGTTGTATTTTTGGTATTCGGTTTGTATGGAAATGTTCAAGCGAGTGACAGATATAAGCCGCAATCTAATTTATCATTATTACGTTCATTAGAACGTGGCTATATGATTATTGGCACTACACATACAAATGATGTTAATGATCTTCAGCTGGTCGATATAGAAAGACTTTTTAATGAGCTTAATCCCACTTTAGTGTTGCTAGAAGGTGGTTATTGGCCCGATAAAATGAATAAAGCTGAAGCGGTTAAGTGTTGTGGTGAAATGGCATTTTTACAATTTTTAGCTAAGCAGAATAATGTCAAAGTAACAACTTGGGAGGGTGATAGCCTAAGTGAAGCTAAATTTGTTTTAGAACAGTTTGATGAAGAAAGCCTAAAGGTGTTTTATTTATTAAGGCAAGCTCCACAGTTGCTCAATAATACTGGCCTTGCTGAAGCTACAAATAAGATGACTAAATTACTCGGTCAATCTGGTTTTCCTGCAACTGAATATCAACTACATGCGAAGCCACATTCAATTGCTGAATTAGACATTATGTTGTCTACAATGGTGGGTAAGCCTATGTCATGGGTAGAGTTTACATCGGCGACTATTTTTGACCAGCAACTAAGCACCCTTGAATTTTCAAGGTTTCAAGCGATTAAACATCGTGTGAATGAGTTTCGGGACAATAGCGCCATTAAAAAAGTGAAAAGCGCGCTCAATAATAATGAGCGGGTTATGTTCGTGGGTGGTGGGCTTCATTTTATGCCTGTCATGAATGCAATCATGCAGTGAGGTACCAAAGATATAAAACATATTATTATTTAACCTCAATTAGGAGGTTAAATAAGCGTATATCGAATATTCTTTTGCACCGTTAACTGAGATGTCTTCACTTACAATACCTTAGCTATTAATGCGTAATGTTGCCTTACTATAAGAGCAATGTTCATGTGTGAGTATTATAAGCTCAAGTTTAGCGACTTAACCCTCTTGTTCATCTATTAACTCATGTTGTGGTTAGTCAGAATATCTGTGGTCATCACAGATAACTTTGGTTGATTATTCTTCAAGTCATATGATGTGTATAGTCGATTTTTTCGAAAGGAAACGACACTATTATGCAATATTTATTAAGTTAGATGGCTGCTATGATTGAAGATTATTTTTTAGTCGCCGAGGTTTTCATGAAAGTATTACAGCGTATTAGCGCCTTGCCCGCAATGGACGGTGATGGTGTGAACATCAATCGTGTTGCTGACTTTGATAAGCTTCGTTTCGATCCATATTTAATGATCGATGAGATTAAGTCTGATGATCAACAAGATTTTATTGGTGGTTTTCCGCCGCATCCACATAGAGGTGTAGAAACCTTTACTTATATTCGTAAAGGTGGCTTTGAACATCGCGATCAAATGGGCAATGTTAAACCTATTCGTGCTGGTGACGTTCAGTGGATGAGTACTGGCAGTGGCGTGGTGCATTCTGAAATGCCATTAGCCGATGCCAAAGAAGGGCTGCATGGGTTTCAAATTTGGATCAATATGCCAGCAAAACACAAAATGCGCCCGCCGATTTACCAAGACACCAGCCAACAGGCTAACCCACGTTTAGATAACGAACACGGTGCATCACTTGTTGCCTTGGCGGGGAGTTGGGGATTTATTAATCAACCACATAAGATTACGTCAGCTATTCAGGGGTTAGCTGGTCAAGGGGCCATTGCCGATTTAACCTTAACTGCATATGGTCATGGCACCTTGAGCCTTGCTGAGCACCAAACCGTGTGCGTTTATGTGTATGCAGGTGAACTTAACTATATTGATTCACAAGGTCTACGTGAAACCGCAGGAGCAGGGCAGTTGTTAGTGTTGGACGCACAAGAAGTGTGCTGTTTTCAAACTGAGGCGACTGGTGCCGGGCTGTTAATATTAGCGGGCAAGCCTATTAATGAAAAAATTGTCCAGATGGGCCCGTTCGTGATGAATACCCGAGCTGAGATAGAGCAAGCTGTTCGCGATTATCAGCAAGGTCATTTTGGCCAAATTGTGTAGTCTTAGGTGCACCATAAGTAGAGCTCTCGGTAAATATTTGTCTGCGAACTAGCAATAAAATTGCTACAATAGCTGACATCTGGCTCGGGTTTGTTTTAATACCTGTGCTAACACCAATCTTATTTATTATCTGTTCCTTCTGGCAAGATAAATCGTTCAAAAATAGCAGTAAGCATTTTTTCATATACATCATTGTATAGGTTCATTTTGTTTCGCTATTAACGGATTTTTTGCATGATCATGGCTCATTTATGTAATGGTATTGGTATATTTTTTTGCAGCTTTTGTCTGCTTTTTACCTTTCGATATCAGAGGATATTTGCCTTGAGTCAGTCTACAGAACAAGTCGTTAACCCGGCTTTCGCATCACTTAATTTAAAACCTGAATTGCTTGAAAACCTCCAAACTATGGGTTTTGAATCGATGACTCAGATCCAAGCCGAGAGCTTACCGCCGATTTTGGCTGGTGAAGATGTTATTGGTCAAGCGATGACTGGCTCGGGTAAAACTGCCGCTTTTGGTTTAGGGCTTTTGAATAAGTTGGATGTAAAACGCTTTCGTATCCAAACTATGGTGTTGTGTCCAACACGCGAATTAGCCGATCAAGTCGCTAAAGAAATCCGTACCTTAGCTCGTGGTATTCATAACGTAAAAGTGCTTACGCTTTGCGGTGGTGTTCCAATGGGGCCGCAAGTGGGTTCACTAGAACATGGCGCGCATATTATTGTCGGCACGCCGGGGCGGATTGTCGATCATTTAGATCGTAACCGTTTAGATTTAAGCAACATGGATACGCTGATTTTAGATGAAGCTGATCGCATGCTAGAAATGGGGTTTCAACAGCATATTGATCAAATTATTGCTGCCGCGCCGCGTGAGCGTCAAACGTTATTGTTTAGCGCGACTTTCCCTGATCAAATTAAGTCGATTGCCGATCAAATTATGTATAACCCAGTAATGGTTAAAGTTGAGGCTAAGCACGACAACTTAACGATTGATCAGCATTTCTACCGTATTGAAGATAGCCAAGGTCGTCTTGAAGCATTGCGTTTATTGTTACTGGATAAGCAGCCAGAAAGCTCTGTGGTGTTTTGTAATACCAAGCGTGAAACCCAACAAGTGGCTGACTCATTACATGAGTTTGGTTTTAGTGTATTAGCATTGCATGGCGACTTAGAGCAACGGGATCGTGATCAAATGTTACTCCAATTTGCTAATCGTAGTGCGCGCATTCTAGTGGCCACTGACGTCGCGGCTCGTGGTTTGGACATTGATGAATTAGATGCGGTATTTAATTATCATATTGCCTACGATACCGAAGTGCATATTCACCGTATTGGTCGTACTGGCCGTGCAGGCAGTTCGGGCAGCGCTTATACTTTCTTTGGTGAAGAAGATGGTTACAAAATGGCGATGATTGAAGAAGCCATGAATAAAGATGTGGTCAGCGAGCCTTTACCGCCAATGAGTGCGTTAAACAAGCAACCGCTTGCTGCTGAAATGGTTACAATTCAAATTGAAGCCGGCAAAAAGCAAAAAATTCGTCCAGGTGACATTGTTGGTGCATTAACTGGTGGTAATGGGTTAGATTTTAACGATATCGGTAAAATTAAAGTGACTGACATTCGTGCGTACTTTGCTGTAAAAAGTAATGTGTCTAAGCAAGCATTAAACATTATCAGTAAAGGTAAGTTAAAAGGCCGTAGTTACCGAGCTTGGTTTATGTAACGGCTGCACTTAAAACGAATCGCTTAAAACGTACAACTGATAACCCAATTTTGTGTAATTGCTATCCGTGAGACTCAATTGGGTTATCAATGAATAATAAAAAACCGGTGAACAATGTTCACCGGTTTTTTTATGTTTATCACAAGTTAGCGGTTAACTAATTAGCTTTTTACTTTAGCGTTGGCATAAGGATTACTGCTTGCAGATGTGACTGGTGCAGTACCACTGCGACGTGGTGGACGATTACGCTGTGGTGGCTTATTACCATTGGCTCTTGCTGCAGCTTTAGGATCTACAGGCTTATCTTGTCCACGAGATTGCTGGCGAGAACCGTGGTTACGCGCAGGTTTTTCAGCTTGAGTGCCGTCATTGGCATGTTGTTGAGCATGCTTACTGCGGTTCGGGTTGGGCTTTTTGGCTCCACTGCCGCCAGATCTGCTACCTGCTTCTGGGATAGTAAATGGTGCTTCAAAACCAGCAAGTTGCTTACGCTCAATGACACGATTAATTAATCGTTCGATATCATGCAGTAGCTTAACTTCTTCAAGACCGACTAATGATACTGCTTGACCTGTTGAACCTGCACGGCCAGTACGGCCAATGCGATGCACATAATCTTCAGGTACGTTCGGTAAGTCAAAGTTAACCACAAATGGCAGTTGATCGATATCTATACCACGGGCAGCAATATCGGTCGCGACCATCACTTGCACCGCGCCGGCTTTAAAATCAGCCAAGGCTTTAGTGCGTGCTGTTTGGCTTTTATTACCATGTATGGCAGCGGCTTTAATGCCCGCAGCGTCCAGGCTTTTGGCTAAACGGTTAGCACCATGTTTGGTACGAGAAAACACTAACACTTGTTTCCAATCATTGGTTTTAATCAGTTCAATTAGTGCCAATGATTTACGCGTTTTATCTACTGGATACACACATTGAGTCACAGTGTTTGCCGTGGCATTACGCGGCGTGACTGAAATTTCGACTGGATTGTTAACTAGACCTTTCGCCAACTCACGAATTTCATTCGAAAATGTAGCTGAAAACATTAAGTTTTGGCGTTTGGAAGGTAATAGTGCCAATACCTTTTTGATATCGCGAATAAAGCCCATGTCGAGCATGCGGTCTGCTTCGTCTAACACCAAAATTTCTAATTTGCTGAAGCTAATGGCTTTTTGCTGGCATAAGTCGAGTAAACGACCTGGCGTTGCCACTAAAATGTCAACTCCGTTTCTGAGCGCAGCTAATTGTGGCACGATAGACACACCACCAAATACTACCGCCGATTTGAGCGGTAAGTTGATGCCGTAAGTTGCGACGCTTTCTTGTACTTGTGCGGCAAGCTCGCGGGTAGGTGTTAACACTAATGCACGGACTTGACCACGTTGCGCGCGTTCACCTTTAGATAATAGTTCTAAAATTGGCAGGGTAAAACCAGCTGTTTTTCCTGTCCCTGTTTGTGCTGCTGCCATAACATCTTGGCCGGCTAAAACTGCTGGTATTGCTTGTGCTTGAATTGGAGAGGGGGTGTCGTAACCTTGTTTTTCAACCGCTTTTAAAATAGCAGCATTCAGACCAAGTGAGGAAAAACTCATAGAAAAATCTCTTTGGGCAACGCATTGTTGCTTTGAATAAAAGGTAGCCATTAACGGCGGCCGTGAAGCTTACCTGAAAACCGTTATAAGTGCTATCAAATCCCTGCGTGGCCAGCGATATATCCCCTCATAAAGCGACTCATAATGGGCTATTTAATCGTTAAAACACGTCGATTTTGATGCCGAAATACAGCGATTTAATGAAATCGTGTTAATCTTCACACTTGGATCAGTGCTAAAAGTCGACTTATTACATACAATAAAATCATCACTCGTTTTGTATTAAATATATTCAGCGACTTAGCTGAGCTGGTTTACCATAAGGTGTCTTTTACTGATGAAATTAACGGCTCAAACTCACATAGAGAAAATGGCATATGAGCTGCGAGATCATGCTCATGCCGTGATCAAAAATGTGCTGTTAATGTCTAATATTTCAACCTTATCACTTCAGCTAGCTATGCGTGAGCTGGCGCAACATAGTCGAGTCTCATTGCATTTTCATCCCGATCAAATAGATAACCGAGGCCTCACTGTCGTTGATGGTTTATTACGTGATGGCGTGTATAAAAGCCAGTTTGAAACCCACGTGTCTAATGGTCATTTATCACCCGAGTTAGGTGGGTCTCGTGACCATTGGGAAAACCAATTATTTGGGCACTGTTATTCTGGCATTAAGAATCGACCTAAATATGGTGCGTTAGATTTTGGTTTATGTCCGCTAGGCCCAGCACCTCGCTTTGGCAGCTGCTATTTAGTCACTCATCCTCAAGTCTTATCACGATGTACTTTTAGTTACATGGACTCTTATCGATTGCCTAAAGAAAAGGGCACCATAAAGTGTTTTGACGCGATTCTAGCGGCATTACTCAGCGAAAGTTTTGAGCGTCAATATGCCTTGGGGATTTCAGGGCTTAAGCCGAGTAAGCTGATTGACTATTTTAGTCAGCATTTGACTGATGACATGAGCCACCGTTTTGACAAGGTGCCTAGTGGGAATTTAGACCATTATATTGAAGCTCAAATTCACGGCACTGTATCGCTGGATCAAGATATTGCTATGCTAGTGGCGGATCCCTCCTTTAAAGGGACGGCTATTGGTGATTCATTGATTGCTTTGTGCCATGAATACGAAATTGAATTGTATTGGCATCAAGGGCGGCAAATCAATGTTGCGCAAGTACCCGATGATTTCCGTGGTGCTGCTATGCCTATTTTGGCTCAAAGCATTGCTGAAGATGAGTTAATTAATGCAGAAATTATTGGTCGCGCGGCCTATCAATTGCAAAAAAAACCAGCTTCGTGGAGTGAGCGTGGAGCACATTCAAAAAAGCGACAAGACCTAAAGTTACTTTGGCACGTATTAGTAAAATATGGCCAGAGTCGTGATCAATAGTCGTGCTCAATAAAGGGGGTTACCCACAGTAACTTACCGTCACCATTTAGTCTTTCTGTTTGCTTGTAAGCCGTGTCATGTTATTGCTCATGCTTGTGATGAGCATAGTTATGTTGACTTGCAATCCATCGGACTCTTTTTAAACGATATACTTTATTGAATGGAATACGTTTTAGTCACAATGTCGCTAAATTTAATCTTTACATAAGCCTTTATTAGCAAAATGTGAATCAGATAACATTTACACTGCTTTAAGTGTTAACTCAGCGCCAGTACTGCGATACTGCGTGCTTAAAGTGGTCATCGATAACGCTACCGGAGTTTCATGGACAAGTCGTTAGAAAAGTCATTAGCCAAATGGCTCAAAAGTCAGCAATCCTCTTGTGGTATTTTCCTCAAATTATCTGTGTTGTGTGGCGTGCTAAATGGCATCGCAATCGTGGGGCAAGCCTTGTTTATTGCGCAAATTTTGCAGGGGGTGATTATTGATATGGTCGCTCCCGCAGCACTGAGTCGTGAGTTCTTTGCACTTATCGCTTTGTTATTAATTCGCGCATTGTTAGCACAAGTACGTGAACGGATAAGCTTTGAGGCCGGTAAACGTTTACGTGAAGACATACGCCAAGCCGTACTTAATAAGTTAGTTGCCTTAGGGCCAGTATTTATTAAAGGAAAACCTGCTGGTGCTTGGGCAACCTTAGTGTTTGAACAGGTTGAAGATTTACATGACTTTTATGCTAAATATCTACCGCAGATGATATTATCCGGGTTTATTCCTTTATTGATATTAGTGTGCGTGTTTCCGCTAAATTGGGCCGCGGGGATCATTTTGTTGGCCACCGCGCCATTAATTCCGCTGTTTATGATTTTAGTTGGCATGGGTGCGGCTGATGCCAATCGTAAAAATATGCAGGCGTTGTCGCGTTTAAGTGGCTACTTTATGGATCGATTAAAAGGGCTGCAAACCTTAAAGCTGTTTAATCGTGGTGAGGCTGAGTTAGTTAATATTGAACACGCCTCGGAAGATTTTCGAGCTAGAACTATGTCGGTATTACGCTTGGCTTTTCTTAGTTCAGCGGTTTTAGAGTTCTTTGCTGCGGTGTCGATTGCGGTATTGGCGGTGTATTTTGGCTTTAGTTATTTAGACCATTTAGATTTTGGTCATTATGGCGTACCCATTAGTTTATTTACCGGTATGTTTGTGCTCATTTTAGCGCCAGAGTTTTATCAACCACTGCGTGATTTAGGCACTCATTATCATGCCAAAGCTCAAGCCATAGGTGCTGCTGAAGCGCTGGTCGAGTTGCTTGATTATCAAGTCAGTACACCTACTAATGTCGAATCTACCTCAGAAACTATGGCTTTTTCTGCTAGCAGTATCAGTATTCAAGCTATTGGCGTTGAAGTGTTTAGCCTAGATGGCCAGCGTTTAGCTGGGCCGATATCCTTTACGTTACCAGCTGGTGAGCAGTGGGCGATAGTTGGCCCCAGTGGCGCAGGCAAAACCAGTTTGCTTAATGCCTTACTAGGCTTTTTACCTTATCAAGGCTCATTACTGATTAATGGTCATGAGTTATCACAGCTTAATGTGGCGCAATGGCGTCAACATCTGGCTTGGTTAGGCCAAGACCCGCAATTATTTCATGGCACTGTGAGAGAAAACGTTGCTTTGGCCAACCCACAATTGAACGATGAACAGATTATGGCGTTGCTTGAACAGGCCAATATCAGCGAGTTTGTTATCCAACATCCATTAGGGCTCGATTTAGTTATTAGTGATCAAAGTGCTGGCGTATCGGTAGGCCAAGCGCAGCGTTTTGCTTTAGCTCGGGCGTTAGCGCAACCAGCAAAGTTATTTTTATTAGATGAACCGACAGCCAGTTTAGATACTCAAAGTGAGCAATCGGTGCTGGCCGCCTTAAATACCGCGATGCAGTCGGTAACGGCATTAACTGTGACCCATAAATTAGACGATTTACACAGTATGAATTGTGTTTTGGTGATGGAGAAAGGATGCGTTGTGCAACAAGGCCATGTTAATGATTTACAACAGGTTGACGGCTTATTGTCGCAAATGATTAATCAACAACAGGAGGTGTGCTAATGTCGCAACCCGTTGACGCCACCCCGCGCAGTATTATCCAAGTATTACGCCCTTTTGTTGCTTTGTTTCGCCGCCAGTGGTTGATGATGTTAGTCGGACTGTTACTCACATTTATCACTTTACTGACAGGGATTGGTTTATTGTCATTATCTGGCTGGTTTTTATCTGCCAGTGCTGTAGCGGGATTGACGGTAGTAACCGCGCAAACGTTTAACTTTTTTACTCCTGCCGGAGGGGTGCGATTTTTCTCTATCGCCCGCACGGCAAGCCGTTATGGTGAGCGCTTAGCCACACATGAGGCAACCTTTAAATTGTTGACCCAATTGCGTGTTTGGGCATGGAATAAATTGTTGCCTTTGAGTGCGGCTAACTTACAAAGTTTACGCCGCGGAGATTTACTCAATCGTTTAGTGGCGGATATTGATACCTTAGATCACCTCTATTTACGCCTGCTCACTCCAATGGCCGCGTCCTTGATGATGATTGGCACTTTGTTGGTATTTCTTGGATGGTTTGATAGCCATTTAGCCTTAAGTTTATGTGCCTTATTACTGGCCGCTTGGCTTATCTTACCACTGGTATTTTATTATTTAGGTAAGGCACCAGGACAAGTACTAATGCAGGCACAAAGGCAATATCGAATAGAGTTGCTTGATGTTATTCAGGGGCAAGCTGAGCTAAGTATATTTGGCGCTAATCAGCGCTATTTGGCTGAGCTTGAGCAAGCACAGCACAGTTTATTTAGCCAGCAAACGACGATGGCCAATATCACTGGCTTAAGCCAAGCGTTATTGATATTAATCAATGGCACTGCCGTTGTGCTTATGTTGTATTTTGCAGGTCAAGGTGTGGGTGAGCTCTCGCCTCCAGGACCTTTGATGGCGCTTATGGTATTTGCCACTATGGCCAGCCTTGAAATGATGATGCCGATAGCGGGTGCATTTCAACATTTATCAAGCACAGTACTTGCCGCGCGAAGGGTGACTGAAATTACTGAGCAAACACCGAGTGTAGTATTTAATCTTAATAGTGATTTGCAAGCCTATCATGGGGCCTTGCAGATCACTGATATTCACTTTGGTTATCATAGCCATTCTCCGGTGTTGCAAGGCTTAGATTTGAGCATTCATGCCGGTGAGAAAGTTGCTATTTTGGGCCCTACAGGGTGTGGTAAATCAAGTTTATTGGGATTGATTACCCGTGATTGGGCGGCGCAGCAGGGAGCGATTACGCTTGATGGTCAACCAATAAGTGACTATAGCGATATTAATTTACGGGCAGCAATGACTGTTGTAAGCCAACGTATTTATCTGTTTTCCGGTACCTTACGTGACAATTTAGCTTTGGCGTTGCCGTACTTACAAGGCGAAGCCAAAAAAGCCCATGATCAACGTTTTATTGAAGTATTAGATAAAGTGGGCCTGCAAACCTTGTTGCAAGGTGATACACCATTAGATTGCTGGATAGGTGAAGGCGGCCGGCAATTATCCGGTGGCGAACAGCGCAGAATTGGCGTAGCTCGAGCACTATTACGTGATGCACCTTTGTTACTGCTAGATGAGCCGACAGAAGGACTTGATAAGCGAACTGAGCGTGAGATTCTTAAAGTGTTACTCGATTTTGCTCAGCACAAAACGCTATTAATGATCAGCCACCGTTTAACGGCTTTAGAGCAAATGGATGCCGTGTACCTGTTAGAACAAGGCCGATTGATACGGCAATCTAACTGATTCACGTTAGGTTATTGTTGGGCTTAAATGTTATTCGGCATTCACTATACTCTTTCATTTTACTGGTGTTTTGCGCGGATATGTTAAGGGGAATACCTTAATTGACCATAGATTTAAGGTGAGTATTTGAGCCTAGGATTGTGGCCACCAAGCCGCGTGACCAAGTTTGAATGTACAAACCATTTTGACATTAAAATTACATAAATTGTTTTATCCTGAATGATAAATTGACCGGGTTCACATTTTTGCTATTCAGTTATGTTTCAAAATTACAGTCCTCGCCCGGAGTGTGATCTTAGTTACTATATTAGTAGTTGCAAACATATAACATTAGCTATCGAATATTTTTAGATGGTGAATGTGATGGCTGGTGTTACCAATCCAGTAATAACTATTAAGCGCGGACTTGATATCCCGATTGCTGGAGAACCGCTGCAGCAAATCGATGACGCCCCTAAAACGACCCAAGTTGCGTTAATTGGTGAGGAATATGTGGGTTTAAAACCAACGATGTTGGTTGAAGTCGGCGATATGGTCGTCAAAGGCCAAGTGCTGTTTGAAGACAAGAAAACCCCTGGCGTATTATTTACCGCGCCTGCAAGCGGAGTTGTTTGCGCGATTAATCGCGGAGACCGTCGCGTGCTGCAGTCGGTGGTGATTGATTGCGATGCTAAGCAAGATCCTGCCATTATTCTTGGATCAGTAGATATTCATGCGCTATCAAATCAAACCGTTAAAGACGGTTTAGTTCGCAGTGGTTTATGGACCGCGTTACGGACACGTCCTTTTTCTCGCGTACCTCAATTAGATGTCGCTCCTGCTGGTATATTTGTTACCGCTGTTGATACTAATCCTCTGGCGCCAGACCCACGGGTCATCATTGCCACTCAAGCACAGGCTTTTCAAGCAGGATTATTTGCCTTAACGTTTTTGACAAGCGGTCAAGTGTATTTATGCCAAGACGATGGTGCCTCATTATTAGCTGATGCAGCTAGCGAATACGACTTATCAAAAGTGAGTGTGCACCGCTTTAACGGCGTGCATCCGGCCGGATTAGTCGGCACCCACATTCATTATTTGTTACCCGCCAGTATTGAACGCCAAGTATGGCATGTGGGTTATCAAGACGTGATCGCCTTTGGAAAACTGTTTTTAACTGGCGAGCTGTATACCGATCGCATCGTGGCATTAGCTGGCCCTAACGTGTTAAAACCACGACTAGTGCGCACCCAAATGGGCGCCAAACTCAGTGAATGGGTTACAGATGAAATTAATCAACAACAATCACGGATAGTGTCGGGTTCAGTGTTGTCTGGCCATACCGCGGTAGACGTTTATGATTATCTTGGCCGATTCCATAATCAAATCAGTGTCTTGACTGAAAATGAACGTCAAGAATTGTTGCCTTGGGTTCGCCACGATAGCAGTAAGTTTTCGCTTACCGGCATCATGATGTCAGGTTTTAGTCATACCAAAAAACTCTTCGATTTTACCACCCATGCTGGTGGATCTCCGCGCGCAATGATGGCCTACGGCCAACTCGCCCGCGTAATGCCATTAGATATTTTACCCATCTTATTAGTACGCGATTTAGTGGTGCGAGATACCGATGAAGCGCAATTGCTTGGCGCATTAGAACTCGACGAAGAAGACTTAGCCTTGTGTACCTTTGTGTGCCCAGGAAAATATGATTTTGGCAAAGAACTTCGTGCTTGCCTAGATATTATCGAGAGGGAAGGTTAATGAGTCAGCAACAGAAAAAGCCCAGCAAACAAGACAGCTATTACGCTCATGGCGACTCGATGCGCAGCTATTTACGCTCATTGTGGATCGCCAATGGCCGCAGCACCAAAGGTGATGTGCATATTCGTGATGCTATTGATGTTAAACGTACTATGCACATTGTGGGCATGTGTTTATTCCCTGCCATGTTAGTGGGTATGTACAACATTGGCCTGCAAGCTCAAATGGCTATTATTGCCGGGGCAACACAGCCGGATGTATGGCAACTTGCCTTTTATAACTTATTGTTCGGCCCACTCACAGAAAGCGCAGGCTTGATCAGTTTGTTCGCCTATGGTGCCAGTTTTTATGTGCCATTTTACTTAACGGCGTTGGTGGTCAGTTTGATGTGGGAAGTGGTGTTTGCCAAAGTGCGCCGCCAAGAACTCCACGAAGGCTTCTTTATCACTGCGTTATTGTTCTCACTCATTTTACCGATATCAACACCTTTATGGATTGTGGCTTTAGGTCTTAGTTTTGGGGTGGTCGTGGCCAAAGAAATGTTTGGTGGCATGGGGTATAACTTTTTAAACCCTGCGTTAGCAGGCTATGCGTTTATTTATTTTGCATATCCAACAGAGGTGGTGGCGTTAGGTCAGTTTGTGGCCGTTGATGGCTTTTCTGGTGCCACCACATTAACCCTTACCGCGGCAAAAAAATTAAGCTTTATCGATGTGAGTTGGTTTAGTGTGTTGACCGACACCAGCTGGTGGAATGCCTTTTTAGGCTTTACTCCAGGTGCAGTTGGTGAAACCAGTACCTTAGCCATTTTAATTGGTGGTGGTATTTTATTACTGACTCGCGTAGCTGATTGGCGTGTGGTAGCTGGTGTGATGCTGGGAATGATCATTACCGTGGTGCTGTTTAACTACTTTGGTTCTAGCCGAAATCCGATGGCGGCAATGCCGTGGACATGGCACTTAGTCACTGGTGGTTTTGCATTGGGAATGATGTTTATGGCCACCGATCCAGTAACGGCATCATATACCCGTAAAGCCAAGTTTGCTTATGGTTTTATGATTGGTTTTATGACCATTATTATTCGCTTACTGAATACAAAAATGCCCGAGGGCATTATGTTGGCTATTTTGTTTACTAATTTGTGGGCACCGTTATTCGACTACTTAGTCGCACGTGCCAATATTAAACGGAGACTAAAACGTCATGGCCTTTAAGAAAGATAGCATCGCTGGAACAATGGTTTTTATCATCATTTTAAGCCTAGTTTGCTCATTTATGATCACAGGTACCGTTGAGATTTTAAAAGAGCGTAAGTTGGCTAAAAAGCGTGAAGAAGTGCAGCAGTTTGTGTTAAAGGCAGCAGATATCGACATTAGCCAAGGTGACTTTAGTGAATTATTTGCTCAACGAGTGAAACCTAAGATGGTTAACTTAGCGACCGGCAAGGTCACTGAAAAAGCCAATTTACTCGATTTTGACGAACGCATGGCATCGATTAACCCAGAAACGTCTATCAAGCCGAAAAAGGATATCGCCAAAATTAAAACCATGGCGACTGACATTCGTATTTTTGAGGTGTATGACACTAATGGTCAACTTGCCAGCATTGTTATGCCGATTTATGGCAAAGGTTTATGGTCGATTATTTACGGTTATATGGCGATAAAACCCGACTTAAACACTATCGAAAATATCGTGTTTTATGAACATGGTGAAACCCCTGGTATTGCAGATTTCATTACCGACCCACAGTGGTTAGCTTTGTGGCAAGGTAAAAAGCTATTTGATGATAAAGGTAAAATTGCCATTAAAGTGATTAAAGGCGGCGCCAAAGACGGTGACATTCACGGTATTGATGGCGTAAGTGGTGCTACTCGTTCAGGTGTTGGCATTCAGCGCTTAGTCGAGTTTTGGTTTGGCGTAGAAGGATACCAAACCTATCTACACACGTTAGCTGCGGAGGGTAAGTAAATGAGTAATACCACTTCAACTCGCGAGATCCTGACATCACCTATTTTTGCTAATAATCCAGTGGCAATGCAGGTATTAGGTGTCTGTTCGGCTTTAGCGGTCAGTAATTCGATGCAAACCGCATTCGTCATGACACTTGCTGTGACCTTTGTGTTGGTATTTTCTAACTTGATTATCTCCAGTATCCGCAATTTTATTCCTAATAGTGTACGGATCATTGCGCAAATGACGGTGATTGCCTCGTTGGTGATTATTGTCGATATGGTGTTACAAGATGTGGCGTATGAATTGTCAAAACAGCTGTCGGTGTTTGTCAGTTTGATCATCACTAACTGTATCATTATGGGCCGCGCAGAAGCCTTTGCCATGAAACATCCTCCTCACTTAGCCGTATTTGATGCCTTGGGCAATGCCTTGGGTTATGGCTTAATTTTAATGGGAGTAGCGTTTATTCGTGAGCTTCTGGGTCGTGGCAGTTTGTTTGGTCACAGCATATTTACCACTATTGAAAATGGCGGTTGGTATCTTGCCAATGAGATGTTCACTTTACCACCCAGCGCGTTCTTTTTAATTGGCGTGATGATTTGGGTCATTAAAATCATTCAGCGTAAGCGCGGATAAGGAAACAGCATGGAACACTATCTTAATTTATTTATCCAAGCGGCGTTTATCGACAATATGGCGCTGTCATTTTTCTTGGGTATGTGCACTTTTTTAGCCGTGTCGAAAAAGGTTTCTACTGCATTTGGTTTAGGCGTTGCAGTGATTGTGGTCATGGTGCTGGCAGTGCCATTAAACCAAATTATCTACGTCAATATCTTAGCCCCAGGCGCATTAGCTTGGGCTGGGTTTCCTGAGCTGAATTTAAGCTATTTACAGTTGATTACCTTTATTGGGGTAATCGCTGCATTGGTGCAAATTTTAGAAATGTTTTTAGACCGTTATATTCCAACGTTATATCAGTCATTGGGGATCTTTTTGCCGTTATTAACGGTGAATTGTGCCATTTTCGCAGGGGTCATTTTTATGGCTAACCGAGACTATAACTTTACTGAGTCTGTGGTATTTGCGGCGGGTTCAGCTGTGGGTTGGGCGATGGCGATTGTGTTATTAGCGGGATTGCGTGAGCGAATGAAGTTTCATGCTATTCCTGATGGGTTACAAGGTATTGGTATCACCTTTATTACCACCGGCTTGATGGCTCTGGGCTTTATGTCATTTGCGGGCATTACGTTATAACGCAGTAAAGAGAAGGGTTATTTAATGGAAATGGCAATAGGTATTGGCATGTTTACCATAGTGGTAAGTTTGCTAGTGGTGGTAATTTTAGCTGCCAAAAGTAAGTTAGTGAACACTGATGATATTACTATCAGCATTAATGGTGATGCCAGCAAAAGTGTACGAACTCCTGCGGGTGACAAGCTATTAGGCGCATTATCTGGGCAGAATATTTTTATTCCATCGGCTTGCGGTGGTGGCGGTACTTGTGGCCAATGCCGCGTGAAAGTGAAATCCGGCGGTGGTGATATTTTAGCAACTGAACTTGATCATATTACTAAAAAAGAAGCCAAAGATGGTTGCCGATTAGCTTGCCAAGTCACAGTGCGAACCGACATGGATCTTGAGGTTGATGAAGAGATTTTTGGGGTTAAAAAATGGCAATGTGAGGTTATTTCAAATAATAACCAAGCGACATTTATTAAAGAACTGTTATTAAAAATCCCCGACGGTGAAGAGGTATTATTTAAAGCAGGTGGCTACATTCAAATTGAAGCACCGGCTCATGAAGTACGTTATGCCGATTTTGATATTCCAGAGGAGTATCGTGGTGACTGGGTTAAGTACCGTTTGTTTGATTTAGTGTCTACCGTTGATGAAGACGTATTACGGGCTTATTCAATGGCCAATTACCCCGATGAAAAGGGGATGATAATGCTAAACGTGCGTATTGCAACGCCGCCTAAAGCAGGTATGGCACCAGGTAAAATGTCGTCGTATATTTTTAATTTAAAAGCGGGCGATAAGGTGACCATTTCTGGCCCATTTGGTGAGTTTTTTGTCAAAGAAACTGATGCTGAAATGGTGTTTGTTGGTGGTGGTGCTGGTATGGCACCGATGCGGTCGCATATTTTTAATCAGCTAAAAAGTGTCAAAACCAAGCGCAAAATGAGCTTTTGGTATGGTGCTCGTTCAACTCGTGAAGTGTTCTATCAGCAAGATTTTGATCAACTAGCCGCTGAAAACGACAACTTTGTATGGCATGTTGCTTTGTCTGATCCACTTCCTGAAGATAACTGGACGGGGTATACCGGCTTTATTCATAATGTGTTATTCGAAAACTACTTAAAGCAGCATAAAGCGCCAGAAGACTGCGAATTTTATATGTGTGGCCCTCCGATTATGAACGCATCAGTGATAGCCATGCTAGAAAGTTTAGGTGTTGAGTCGGAAAATATCTTACTTGATGACTTTGGCGATTAGTTGTTGTGTGATGAGTGCCTTATGGGGCAATCTTGTGCAGGCTTGTGGCGTAAAAGACTGGTTTAATAACCCACTCGTTAATCACCCACTTGTTAATAATCAACTCGTTAGTCACAGAGTACTCATATTGACGCGCTAATAAAAATCCCCATACTGTTTTAACAGTTTGGGGATTTTTAGTCATAAAGGTAAACAAAGGATTATCGTTCAGAACATGCTAAACGCATCACCTCGGCTTTGCTAAAACTAAGTACGTTACCGTTTTGTTCAGTAAGCAGTAAATTTTCGCGAGCATAACGCTTAATCGTAGTAGGGCTTTTGTCGAGTATTTCACAGACTTCATTTAAGGTTAAATCGTTATCATCACTCATGCTCATTCTCCTTACGTTATGGTTATCTTTACCCGTTACGTTATTAACATTGAACAACATGTGTATTAACTTGTCATAAACGTACCTAGTTGTCGAGAGTAGTCTTAATAACGATGCATCATGGCATTATTGATGATCTGAGTCGCAGGGGCTACCTGAGGCTTTAACGCGACCTGATACATCGACTCTGCGACCATTTTCGCATCAATGGGTTGATATTGACGAAGAGGTCCGATAAATAAAAATGATAGGCTACCAAAAATGGTTTGGCCAATATCTTCCAGTAAACGCCTATTCGTTCGCGGTCCTAATAATAAGCTCGGTTGAAAAATATTCAGAACGGGTAAGGATAATGCCTTCAGTGCTTGCTCGACTTCACCTTTAATTCGATTATAAAACACAGTTGATTTAGCGTCCGCGCCCAATGCGGTTACCACCATAAATTTAAGCGCAGGATTCGCTTGTGCTTGGCAGAGTTTCGCAAAGGCTACTACGGCTAATTTATCGACTTGTATAAAGGCCTCTTCACTGCCAGCTTGTTTGATTGTGGTGCCCAAACAGCAAAATGCATGATCAACTTTTTCGTCCAAGGTAAGCTCATGTAACTCATCAAGTTGGCAGCCAATAAACTGCACCTTTTGCTCACCAAATTGGTGTTCTACTAAATTAGGTTCCGAACGGCCAATGACCAAGACTTTACTGTACTGTTCACTTTCAATGATGCGAGTTAACAAGGCATTACCTACTAACCCCGTCGCACCTATAATTGCTGCAATCATATAATCCTTTAGAAAGCTAAACACACTGGCTAAACTCTAATCTGTCGTCTTAACGGTTTCAATAAGAATATTTTAATCGTTATTATTGTTCGGTTTGCTCACACAATATTAGCCCCCTAAACGTGAGCGTTGACTCGAGAGGGTTAAGATTTTTAGCCTATTTAGCTGCACGACCAAATCTAGATTGATTTTATGGGCGTGATGCTTGGAGGGCTATTTGTCTGGGGGGAGTACTCATTGTGCCTAAGTGCGGTTATTAAGATGGCCTTGAGATAACCCATGGCATAATGAGTCGATAAAAAAAGCGCCCAAAGGCGCTTTATAAGCAAACATCTCACTCAATTAACTCACATCAGTCATATAACGATGGGGTGTCTTCGGTTGGACGAGTTTTAAAACGACGATGTAGCCACATATATTGAGCTTTGTTGCGGCTAATCAGCTGTTCAATAATCTGGTTACCACGAATGGCGTCGTCTGTTTCATTGTCGCCAGGGAAATTATCTAAAGGCGGCATGATTTCAAGGGTGTAGCCTTTATCATCGCTATTACGTTCAACAAAAAAAGGCACCACATTGGCTTTACCGAGTCTTGCCAGTGACGTTGCGCCTGTAATTGTGGCGGCATCGGGTACGCCAAAAAAGGGGATAAATACGGCGCTCGAACGACCAAAATCTTGATCGGCGGTGTACCAAATAACATCAGGACTGCGCAAACTGCGGATCATTTGTCGAACGTCACGTTTAGGCACTAAGCCTTTGTTTGAACGTAAGCGACCTTTAACTTGTAAGTATTCCATCACCGGATTGTTATGTGGACGATACACGCCAATTCCCGGAGCAAACTGGCCAAATATTCGCGCGCCCATTTCAAGTGGTAAACAATGCACTGCAAATAAAATCACCCCTTTGCCATTGTCTAAACTTTGGCTAACATGCTCAGTGCCTTTAATAGTCATGTGTTGTTGCACGCGTTCGTTTGACCACCACCATGCGTTAATGGTGTCAAATACCGCTTTACCGGTTTCTTCAAAAGTCCGTTCAAGCAGTTGCTGTTTGTCAGCATCGCTCATATCTGGAAAGCATAAATCGATATTACGCTTAGCGGTGTGGGTTCTTCCGGCTGCCACTTTCATGACTAATCGACCAATACCACGGCCGATTTTCATTTGCCAAGACAGAGGTAATAGCAAAGTTAAACGCATTAAACCGACGCCAAACCACATAGGCCAGTGTTTAGGATGATATAAATCAGAAGAAAATTCGGCTTTCTCGACCACGGACAACTCGTCTAGTTCACAAAAATTATTTGTTATTCTACCTCATATTTTGATGAAAATTAGGTACAATCACGGTTAAATTTTACAAGACAGCGAATACACCATGAAGGTTTCTCTCCCAGCTTTTGAAAATGCGCGCGTTTTAGTGATTGGCGATGTGATGTTAGATCGCTATTGGGTAGGCCCTACGGGACGCATTTCCCCCGAAGCCCCTGTACCTGTTGTTAAAATTAATCAAATTGAAGATAGACCCGGCGGCGCCGCCAACGTGGCATTAAACATTGCGACATTAGGTGGACATGTCCAGTTAGCGGGCATTGTCGGTCAAGATGAAACCGCACAAGCATTAACCCAAGGGGTAAAAGTGTTTGGCGTTGAACCGCAGTGGTTAACGGTAGCAGACAAGCCGACGATTACTAAATTGCGGGTATTGTCACGTAATCAGCAGTTGATCCGCTTAGATTTTGAAGAGCAATTTGATAAAGCCACGAGCCAAGCATTATTCGCCCAAAGCGAAGCCATTTTAGATAATATTGACGTATTGGTGCTGTCAGATTACGCCAAAGGTGCTATCGATGAACCGAAAGAGTTTATCGCTAAAGCTCGTGCTAAAGGGGTAACCGTTTTAGTTGACCCTAAGGGACATGATTTTGCCCGTTATCATGGCGCATCATTAATTACGCCAAACATGAGTGAGTTTGAAGCGGTTGTTGGTAGCGTTACTAGCGAAGATGATTTAATCGAAAAAGCCCAAAAACTGATTAAGTTACACGATTTTGGCGCGATTTTAGTCACTCGTTCAGAAAAGGGTATGACGTTAGTGTCGCAAGACCAACCAGAATTGCACATCCCAACCGTTGCCCGTGAGGTTCACGATGTTACGGGTGCAGGTGATACGGTGATTTCTGCTTTAGCAACTTCGATTGCCGCAGGTGCAACTTTGGCGCAAGCTTGCGCGATTGCCAATACTGCCGCAGGTGTGGTTGTGGGTAAGTTAGGTACATCAACGGTAAGCCGTATTGAACTGATTCAGGCACTGGCGCTTAATCATGGCGAGTCTGGCTTTGGCGTAATGACTGAAGATCAATTAGCTTATGCCATGGATCAGGCCCGTTTACGCGGTGAGCGCATTGTCATGACCAATGGGTGTTTTGATATTCTCCATGCTGGCCATGTGAGCTATTTACAACAAGCCAAAGCCTTAGGCGATCGTCTTATCGTGGCTGTGAATGATGATAGCTCGGTAACACGCTTAAAAGGCCCTGGACGTCCGGTTAACCCTGTTGATCGTCGCATGGCTGTGTTGGCGGGACTCGCATCGGCAGATTGGGTTGTGCCATTCTCTGAAGATACACCACAACGGATTATTGCGCGCTTGTTACCCGATGCATTGGTTAAAGGTGGCGATTATAGAGTGGAAGACATTGCGGGCGGGGCTGAAGTCATTGCCGCTGGCGGTAAGGTTGAGGTGCTTGGATTTGAAGATGGGGTGTCCACTACTGCCATTATTCAAAATATTATGTCACAAAAGTAGTCGATGCTTAGATACTGGCAAGGGGCATTACTCAAGTTATTAAGCTGTAGCCTTGCTTGCGCAATGTTATTGGTTTGTCACTTTGTTAATGCCGGCCAGCTAAGTGTCAGTCAATCTGTGGCGATAGACCCTGTCATCACCACTCAGATCAGTGCAGTAGATAGTTTGGCGGATCAGACGATTCGCCAAGCTTATTTTACCCCCGTCGCCTCCAAACAAGCACTCGTGTGTTATTTACCTGCTCTTGAGCTGTGTGTCGGGTTACTGCCTGCTTCATTACAACAACAAACGGCTTTTTCTGTTGCCAATATTCGCCGCGAGATTGGGCGTAAAAGTGCGATGGTACTGGTTGCTGAACATGACACTGTAGCAGGGGTTATTGTGATTAATCGTGCTAGAGACATGCTCGAGCAGAGTGGCTCTATTGGTCTAGTCACTTATCAATTACCATTAGTGAAACAAGCCCAATTAACCTTGTGGCATGAAATAGGTCATTTATATAATATTACCTTGCAAGGCACTATTTTACCTTCCTCTTTAAGCGAATATCAGCATGAGTGGCTAGCCGATTTGTACCTTCTGTGGCAGATTGCGCAGCATTATCATCAGCTCGACTTAGCTTGGCAGCAGTTTCATCGACGTAATCTGGCACTTATTAATGACAGCGGTAATTTGTCACATTGGAGTGCACCACAACTTCAAATAGTGCTCAGCCATTATAATGCCCAGCAATTGCTCGATTTTACTCGCTATGAAGATTTTATCACCGCAGTTTATCCATTAATGCCGCTATGGTCTACGCGTGACATGGGCGAGTTTTCTAGCTTGGTCCAACGTACTTTTAGCGCAGTTCAGTCTCTACCTGGGTATATATTTTGGCGTCAACCCGAACTCATCCAAGTGTTGTCACCGACTTTGGATCGTTTAATGGGTAAGGCTGAATCCCAGCGATGGTTGAAAAATCAATTCTCAACGGTAAAGTAGTTTGTAAACGCTTATTGCGCCTATTTTTTACCGTATGCAGTTCATTCTATAGTGTTTTCTAATAACCTTTGATTTTAAAGAGGTAAATAAATCGTTATCGCGATAATGTTCTGTTTTATCCTGTCTATCTGGATATTGTACGGTTAAATATGTTGTAAATTTGCTAATTCATAGCAGAATTTTCTAGTTTGGTCTGGTAAGCTCTTGCACCAAAAATAATTAGAGAGACCAAGTTTATGGCCAAACGTTCGCGAGTTGAAACTGAGTTAACCGTTAACCAAATTTTAGATGAAGCCTTTAAACAAATACTCACGATTGGTTTTGAGGCGATGTCGTATACCACGTTGTCTGCTGCCACCGGGATCAGTCGTACGGGTATTAGTCATCACTTTCCTCGTAAAACAGAATTCCTAGTGCGTTTAGATCAACGTATTGGGCAGTTTTTTATTGAAGGACTCGATTTCTCTTCGCTAGAGGTATTAGAGCAATCATGGGGAGAAGTGATGCAACAACCTGATCGAAAAGCAGTTTTACAACTGTTTTTCAGTTTATGTGCCAGTACTGATCAAAACATCAAAAAGCTAAATTCGCTTAATGTTGTGAGTGAGGTTGCTATGAGTCATTTTGCTGAGAAAGGACGCCAATGCGTTGAACAACTTATCGGCAGTAGTGCATTGGTTTTATTGCAAGATGGCAGCGTAGATTAACAATAAGTCATACACAATATTTGACTAAGTTGTTATATGCACCAAACGTTTGGCTATTTAAATTTTTACCCTGTTAGTAACAAATCGATGTTCAAATTGACATTATGATCAATACCGCATCGAAACAACCATCCCGTATTGGCATCTGAGCCTTCAATATACTGAATCGAGCAGATATCATTACGGTATGGTATTTCTTCTACGATGAAGTTACTGTTTATTTATGCCAGCTTCTGCTTTCGTATCTGTCACACATGTCTTGCGCTTTCTCGTCATCAAACTCACGTAATCCACTTAATACTAATGTTTTTACGCCGCTACCGATAACCTTGCCTTCGCTTTGCAGTTCAAAGGTAAGGGTAACATCACCACGCTTACCATCAATGACTAAGTTTTGCTTAACCAAATGCAAACTGATGGTACTGAAATCAAAGTTATCTAAATGAAAAGACATACTTTCATAAATGACTAATGGACGATCAGGGTTAATCATTACCTTGTATTGCTTCATCATTGGCACAAGTACATGAATAAAATTTAAGCCTGAAAAAGCCACATAGCTTTGAATGAATGCGGCCGTTTGTATATCGCATTTACACACTTCACCTTGACGTTGAATATGCAGATATTCTTTACCTTTGGTGTCACTAATACTAAATTTTTCGCCAACACTCTTATCAACGTGAAGTTCAACATTGTCACCTACCATGCCAGCAAACTTAAATTGCATATTTTGGCTTAAGCCATATTGGGTCAGCACGAGGGCAAACAATAAATCGCCCGGTACGCAAAAACGTTTAGCGCCCACATCATGGATAGGATTAAAATCGCCAGCGATTTTTTTTGCGAAGTCACTGGCTTGTTGAGCCGAAATAAATACGCTTTGATCTTGCTTGGTAAAATAAGGTGATAAAAACATAAACAATAATTCTTATTGGTCAGTTGCCTGCTGTCGCATATGGTATTTGTTACTCAACATTCAGTAACAAGAAAGCGAAAGCGTAGGGCAAGCAAAGTAATTAATAAAATCAGTAGTTGAGCGAGAGTTTACTGTAAAACGCCAAATACACTCACCCGATGACTATGTCGATAGCCAGATTAGGCTAAGCATGGTAACGGTTTAAGATGGCTTTTAGTGACAGATAATAATGCATTTCCATATATATCAATTCCTTACCTATTTTGTCCAGTTAGGCTTTTGCGTTGAACTCATCTTTTAAGTCAGCAGCATATCCTAGTCGCATAAGATTGGCTTATTTAATTAACTTGCACGCTTAAGCGAATTGAGATTAATCATCCTCATGTTAAGGCTTAAGTTACCAAGGCTCGCTACTTTGAGCGTCGTATTTACCAAAATAAGAAGTTATGTTTGCCGTCTTTTTTAATACTGTACATGGCTTTATCAGCCTGCTCGCAAACATTCGAAAAATGGTCTAACTCATCAAACAGACTGATACCAATACTGAGGCCAATTTTAATGGTTTCTCCCTCTAATTCTATGGGGTGTTGATAATGTGATAACAATGTTTTAGCCATGGTTGTTAATAATTCAACGTTATTGGAATGGGCTAAAATAACAAACTCATCACCACCAAATCGAGCAACATAGTGATGTTGAGACTGGGCGCTATCAGTAGTACTAAAAATCTGCTCACATACCTGGCAAATATGATCTGCGACATGGACTAATATGCTATCGCCATATCTGTGTCCTAAGCGATCATTAATCATCTTAAAACCGTCTAAATCGATGAAGCAAAGGGCGCCCTTATGGGGAGGGTTAGCTTTTCTTCCTTGCTCAAATACTTCGATGAGAGCATTTCGATTGAGGAGATGAGTTAACTGATCACGATGAGCTCGCTTAGCGAGGTCTTCCTCGTAACGTTTTTCTTTAGTGACATCAATATGGGTGCCCATAATGCGCAGCGGTTTACCGTCAATGTCATATTCAACAATACGGCCACGGTCAGAAACCCAAGAAACACTGCCATCTTTGTGTATCATCCGGTGCACGGCGTGATAGGTTTCGGCTTTACCTGCAACATGGTTGTCAAAGGCCTGGATAACCCAGTTTTTATCTTCAGGGTGGAGATTGTTTTTCCAGCTGTCGATATGGGCGGGCAGCTCTTCGCGAGTAAAACCGAGGAGGTGTCCCCATTGTTGATTAAAAATAGTTAAATTGCCTGTGGGAATATGTTGCTCCCACAAACATAAGCCAGTGCGATCAAGCGTGGCACTGAGTTGTTCGTTTACTCGTTTATTCAATAGAGTAAGCCGATTATTTTCATACTCTAATTGCTTGATTTTTTGCTCTTGTTGCGCAAGTTCAAGCTGTAATTGAGTAATGACGTCCTGCGGTGTCATCAATAATCCTATAGAGTCTAATCGTTCTAGTTTAGCGGGTTCTTAAACAAAAAAATACCAGCAAGCTGCTGGTATTTTAGCATTAAAAGATAACCTTATAAGGCTTTAAGAATCGCCTCAACACTGTCCTTAGCATCACCAAACAACATTTGCGTATTGTCTTTGAAGAACAATGGATTTTGTACACCGGCATAACCCGTGTTCATTGAACGTTTAAAGCCAATGACATTTTGTGCTTTCCATACTTCTAATACTGGCATGCCCGCGATAGGGCTAGTTGGATCTTCCATCGCTGCGGGGTTAACCGTATCGTTGGCACCTATGACTAGCACAGTATCAGTACTGCTAAAGTCTTCGTTGATTTCGTCCATTTCCAGCACTATGTCATAAGGCACTTTAGCTTCTGCAAGAAGTACGTTCATATGACCAGGTAAACGACCTGCTACAGGGTGAATACCAAAGCGCACTTTTATACCTAACGCTCGCAGCTTTTTAGTGATTTCAGCTACAGGGTACTGAGCTTGAGCCACTGCCATGCCATAGCCAGGGGTGATAACGACGGTATCAGATGCTTTTAGCATATCAGCGACATCTTCAGCGGTTGTTTCACGGTATTCGCCAACAGTGTCATCGCCTGAAGAGGCAACACTGTCATTACCAAAACCACCGGCAATAACTGAAATAAATGAGCGGTTCATTGCTTTACACATAATGTAAGACAGAATTGCACCCGACGAGCCCACAAGCGCACCGACGACAATCAGTAAGTCATTTGATAGCATGAAACCGGCCGCTGCTGCTGCCCAACCTGAATATGAGTTCAGCATAGACACCACAACTGGCATGTCTGCACCGCCAATTGATGCGACTAAATGCCAACCAAATGCAAACGCAATTAATGTCATCAGAATCAGTGGTGTGATTGCACCGCCAGCTTGAACAAATAGCACCATCAGAATAAACGACACCACAACAGCCAATAAATTTAATTTATGACGATGCGGCAGCATTAATGCTTTTGATGACACCAAACCACGTAGCTTAGCAAAAGCCACAATCGAACCTGTGAAGGTGACTGCACCAATAAAGATACCTAAAAACACTTCGACCAAGTGAATGTTAAGCATGGCGCCGGTTAAATGCTGTGTTTGTTGAGCTTGACTTGCTTGGGCAAATGCCGCTTTTGCGGTTTCGAGCGTAGTGTTGAGATCTTGCCCCATAACGACGACAATTTCCGACACTTCATGTGGCTGAATATCAATAAAGCTATTAAAGCCAACTAATACTGCCGCTAAGCCCACAAAGCTATGCAAAATAGCCACTAGCTCTGGCATTTCAGTCATTTCAACTTTTAATGCTAAGCGAATACCAATCGATCCACCAATAACCATGGCAAGAATAATCCATTCTACGCCGCTTGTAGCAGGATTGAGGATGGTGGCAATGAGTGCAATCGCCATCCCGATAATGCCAAATAAATTACCATTCTTGGCGGTTTCTTGTTTTGATAATCCAGCTAAGCTGAGAATAAAAAACACCGCGGCAATGATATAAGATGCTGTAACCAGTCCTTGAGACACGATATGACTCCTTAATCTTTACGGAACATCTTCAGCATACGCTGAGTGACGGTAAACCCGCCAAAGATGTTGATACTGGCAATAAGCACCGCGACAAACGCAAGCGCCGTGACTAATGCTGAACCTTGACCTATTTGCAATAACGCCCCGACCACAATAATGCCTGAAATCGCATTAGTGACCGACATTAACGGCGTATGCAATGAGTGCGACACATTCCACACCACGTAATAACCCACCACACAGGCTAGGATGAACACGGTGAAATGCGACAAGAACTCAGCGGGGGCAACCGAAGCGACTGCTGCAAAGCCGGCAAGACCTAACACACCTAAAATGTATTTAAGTTTTGACGGTGCCTTATCGACTTTTGCCGCTTTAGGCTCGATGCTGGCAGCTGGTTTTTGCGGCGCGGCAGACACTGAAATCGCTGGTGGTGGGAAAGTAATTTCGCCGCCACGGGTCACGGTCATATTGCGCATTACTACATCATCAAAATCGAGTACTGCGTTACCGTCTTTGGCTTTACACATTAGCTTCATCAAGTTGACTAAGTTAGTGCCATAAAGTTGTGACGATTGCGCCGGTAAACGACCTGGCAGGTCGGTATAACCTAATACCTTGACGCCGTTGTCAGTAATAAAGCGCTCACCAGTGACGGTATATTCACAGTTACCGCCCGTGGCTGCCGCTAAATCAACAATCACTGAGCCAGGTTTCATGGTATCGACCATGTCTTTGGTGATCAGTTTTGGCGCCGGGCGACCCGGAATTAATGCGGTGGTGATAATAATATCGACATCTTTAGCTTGTTCGGCAAAGAGCGCCATTTCAGCGGCTATAAATTCTTCTGACATCACTTTTGCGTAGCCGTCTGACGATCCGCCTTCTTTATTTTCAAATTCAAGCTTTAAGAAACTGCCGCCCATTGACTCAATTTGCTCAGCCACTTCAAGGCGAGTATCAAATGCGCGTACTATGGCGCCTAGCGAGCCTGCAGTGCCAATAGCGGCAAGACCGGCTACACCAGCACCAATAACTAATACTTTGGCTGGTGGGACTTTACCTGCGGCGGTAATTTGCCCAGTAAAGAAACGACCAAACTCGTGAGCGGCTTCGATCACCGCGCGATAACCACCAATGTTGGCCATCGATGATAAAGCATCGAGTGATTGTGCGCGTGAGATACGCGGCACCATGTCCATCGCCATCACAGTAATATTGTGACTTGACAGTTTTTCAACAAGCTCAGGGTTTTGTGCTGGCCAAATAAAACTTACCAGGGTAGTGCCTGGCTTCATTTGAGCGATTTCTTCATCACTTGGCGCATTGACTTTAAAAATAAAGTCCGCTTGATAGACGCTGTCGACAACATCTGCCCCAGCGGCTTCAAATGCAGCATTATCGAAGCTTGATTTCACACCTGCCTGTGCTTCAATTGCCACACTAAAGCCGAGTTTTATTAGTTGTATCACAGTGGCTGGAGTCGCGGCGACTCGAGTTTCACCTTCGATACTTTCTCTCGGTATTCCAATCTGCATGACTGTTTCCTGATGGTTGATAAAAAGACCGTCTATTGTTGTTCCCCACCAATAGACCATTCCGTTTGAGTATTACAGCCTAACATGGACACTTTAATGATAGAAAAAGTGCAGCATGTAAACATTGAAGTCGGGTAAACTATTTAATCAATGGCTTTACGCTGACATAGTTACATTGTATTTGCACGTCGTTTTACTCAGAGAACAATCAAGCTGAACATTATTCATCAGTTAATTGAACCTCCTAGCTTGCGACAGGAAGCGTGTTCGGTACAAGTGCCTTTGGGCTAATTACTTGGTTTTAAATAGAGGTAATTTAAAAACTTTTAACTGCGCCACACTTTTGTAGCTTAAAAAAACAACTTTGCATATTCCTAAATGGAATAAAAAATTATCTTTTATTCTTTTTTTGTTTTGATACTCAGGAGTAAGCTGTTCCACATTACACTGTTATAAGGCCGTCTTATGTTGTTAAAAGAACTTTCAGCTTTAGCTTCGCCTTTGTCTCAAGGACAAATCGATAAGCTAAAACAACTCACATCAGAATTATCTTCAGTTCAGCTCGCATGGGTCAGCGGTTATCTAGCGGCGAGTGCTAATCATGGTCAAAGCGGTGTCGAGACGACAGCAGAGACAAGTACAGCCCCAACAGTTACGATTTTATACGGTAGCCAAACGGGTAACGGCCGTGGTGTTGCCAAAGAGTTAGCGGCTAAAGCGCAGGCGCAAGGTTATGCGGTTAATTTGACATCAATGGGTGAATACAATGTGCGTCAGTTAAAGCAAGAAACCATCTTGCTGTTAGTTGTCAGCACTCATGGTGAAGGTGAAGCGCCTGATGATGCCATTGAGTTACACAAGTTTTTAGCTTCAAAGCGTGCCCCTAAACTAGATAAGCTACATTATTCTGTGTTAGCGCTAGGTGATTCAAGCTATGAGTTTTTCTGCCAAACAGGTAAAGACTTTGATGCGCGTTTAAGTGCATTAGGGGCAACATCATTATTACCTTTGGTAGAATGTGATGTTGACTATGAAGATATTTCACAACAATGGCAGGACAGTGTTGTCGAAACTGTTAAGCCGTACATTCAAGCCTCAAGTGCAAATGTGGTGTCAATTGGTGCCGCATCTGTTACGGGTGAAAGTGAATATACTAAGCAAAATCCCTATACCGCGGAAGTATTGGTAAGCCAAAAAATTACTGGTCGAGGTTCTGATCGTGATGTACGCCATGTTGAAATTGACTTAGGCGAGTCGGGATTAACTTATCAAGTCGGCGATGCGTTAGGTGTGTGGTTTAGCAATAACGAAGTACTTGTTGATGAAGTGATCGCCGCGCTCGGTTTAGCTGCAGACGATAATGTCACAGTGTCGAAAGAGTCACTATCATTAAAAGCTGCGTTAACCGATAAGAAAGAATTAACTCAGTTATACCCAGGCTTAGTGAAAACATGGGCTGAGTTGAGTGGAAATGCACAACTTGCTGCCATTTGTGAAGACAAAGAACACATCAGACAATTTATTATTAAACATCAATTTGCCGATTTAGTGGCTGCTTATCCGGCAAAGGTAAGCGCGACACAGTTAGTTGATATGTTGCGCCCAATCACGCCACGCTTATATTCAATTGCCTCTAGCCAAGCCGAAGTGGAAGCAGAAGTACACTTAACGGTCGCGTTGGTTGAAGACGAACGTCAAGGCCAAGCTCGTTTTGGTGGGGCATCGCATTTCTTAGCCTCGGCTGAAGAAGGCCAACACGTTAAGGTCTATGTTGAGCCTAATAACCATTTCCGTTTACCCGAAAATCCAAACACACCGGTGATCATGGTGGGTCCTGGTACTGGTGTTGCGCCTTTCCGCGCCTTTATGCAGCAACGTGCTGCTGACGGCACCTCGGGTGATAGCTGGTTATTCTTTGGTAACCCGCATTTTGAACAAGATTTCTTGTACCAAGTTGAGTGGCAGCAGTATCTTAAAAATGGCGATTTATCGCGTTTAGATGTGGCTTTCTCACGCGATCAAGCTCATAAAGTGTATGTTCAGCATCGCATTGCAGAACAAGCCGAAACGTTGTGGCAGTGGCTACAAAATGGCGCCCATGTGTATATCTGTGGTGATGCAGAACGTATGGCAAAAGATGTCCATCAAGCATTAGTCAATATTGCGGTTGAACAGGGTGGCTTAAGTGCTGATGACGCAGAAGCTTACTTTGAAACACTACGTAGTGAAAAACGCTACCAAAAAGACGTGTACTAAATTCGACCTCGGTTGTTAGCGCAAATCTAGCAACCCAATCGCACTACTGAATTGAACAGAATTAAGAGAGGCCTAGGCCATGAGTGAGCAAAAGTTAGCGTTAAACGAATACTTAAAAATCGACAGTGATTATTTACGCGGTGATATCCAAGAGGGTTTAGATACCCAAGTAACAGGATCGTTTAGTGATGGCGATCAGCAGTTGATCAAATTCCACGGTTTTTATCAGCAAGACGATCGCGATTTACGTAATGAACGTAAAGAGCAAAAGTTAGAGCCATTGCATAGCTTTATGCTTCGAGCTCGGGTACCTGGTGGTATCTGTACCCCAGCACAATGGTTAGAAGTGGATAAAATTTCATCTACGCTAACCACCTCAAACAGCATTCGTTTAACCACGCGTCAAACGTTTCAGTACCACGGCATTCCTAAGCGTAATCTAAAAACCTTGATCCAAGGTCTTGATCGCGCAGCACTTGATTCTATTGCTGCTTGTGGTGATGTAAACCGTAACGTGATGTGTAACCCAAACCCGGTTGAGTCTAAACTGCATGAGCAAGCATATGCGGTGGCAAAGCATTTATCGGATCATCTATTACCACACACTCGCGCTTATGCTGAAATTTGGTTAGATGAAGAAAAGCTATTAGGTACCGAAACCGTTGAACCTGTTTACGGCAAAACCTATTTGCCACGTAAATTTAAAATGGCTGTCGCCGTTCCGCCACATAATGATGTTGATGTATACACCAACGATCTTGGTTTTATTGCGGTAGCAGAAGAGGGTGAATTGGTTGGTTTCAACTTGGTTGCTGGCGGCGGCATGGGCTCTACCCACGGTGAGGTTGAAACCTTCCCACGCTTAGCTGACGATTTTGGCTTTATTAAAACTGAGGATGTGACTAAGTTTGCCGAAGCCGTAATGACAGTTCAGCGTGACTGGGGTAACCGTGTTGTCCGTAAACGTGCGCGTTTGAAGTACACCATTGTTGACCACGGATATGATGCCTTTAAAGCGGAAGTGGAAAAGCGTGCTGGGGTTAACTTTGAGCCAAAGCGTGATGTGATCATTGGTGATCGCGGCGATCGTTATGGCTGGGTTGAAGGTATCGATAACAAGTTCCACTTAACCTTATTTATTGAAAGCGGCCGTATTAAAGACATGCCTGGCCAAACCTTGCAAACGGGTTTACGTGAAATTGCTAAAATCCATAAAGGCGATTTTCGCATGACATCTAATCAAAACATGATTATTGCGGGTGTTGCGGCAGAAGATAAAGCCGAAATTGAAGGTCTAGCGCGCAAGCACGGCTTATTAGGTCAAGTGCTAAGTGGTACACGCGGTCATTCAATTGCCTGTGTGGCATTACCAACTTGCCCATTAGCGATGGCTGAAGCTGAGCGTTACTTCCCTGAGTTTATTGATCATATCGATGCACTACAGGCGAAACATGGCATTAGTGAGCAATCAATTGTGGTGCGTATGACGGGCTGTCCAAACGGTTGTGCTCGTCCATTTGCCGCCGAAATTGGCTTAGTGGGTAAAGCTCCAGGACGTTATAACTTGTATTTAGGTGCCAGCTTTGAAGGTACGCGGTTAAATAAAATGCATAAAGAAAACATTCAAGAAGCTGAAATTTTAGCTGAATTGGATGGCTTGTTTGGCCGTTACGCCACCGAACGTGATGCTGGCGAAACCTTTGGTAACTTCACTGTGCGCATTGGCGTAGTGAAGGCGGTTAATGACGCCGCTAAGGATTTTCATGCGTAATGACGTGGTAACGACTGCATCAACAAGTGCAGCCGTCGATCATTCTATCACTCCGGCTCAATTGCAGGCGTTGCTATCAGCGCCTAAAGCTGAGCAAACTGCAGTGCTAGAAAGGATTAACCAGTTTTTAGCAGGCTTAACGGCGCAGCAGCGAGTGGCTTGGGGCTTAGCCTACCTACCTGGTGAGCATGCGCTATCGTCTAGCTTTGGTATTCAAGGTGCAGTGATGCTGCACATGGTGACTCAGGCGCAAAGTGATATTCCAGTAATTTTAACTGACACGGGTTATTTATTTGCTGAGACTTATCAATTTATTGACCAGTTAACTGAGCGCTTAAACTTGAATCTTAAAGTGTACCAAGCGGGCCAAACCCAGGCGTGGCAAGAAGCGCGTTTTGGTAAGCTGTGGCAGCAGGGGATTGATGGGTTGGAGAAATATAACCGCATCAATAAAGTTGAGCCAATGCAGCGTGCATTAGCTGAACTCAATGTTGGCACTTGGTTTGCGGGTTTACGTCGTAGTCAGTCTAGTACCCGTGAAGCCTTGCCGATTTTGGCCATTAGCGGTAAACGCTTTAAGTTATTGCCTATTATTGAGTGGAGCAATAAAGATGTGCACCTATATTTAACCGAGCATGACTTGCCATATCATCCATTGTGGGAACAAGGCTATGTGTCGGTTGGTGATACTCACTCAAGTAAGCCGTTGGAGTTAGGCATGTCTGAAGAAGACACGCGCTTTAATGGTTTACAGCGTGAATGTGGTTTGCATTTCGATATTTAGGCTTAAGCTATTTACCGTAAAGTATTGCATTCATCCGCAGTCAAATGCAGATGAATGTGTTTACTCTTTGCTGTGCTGCTAGGTTACTCTTTCTGTTAATGAGCTTCTGTTTAATAAGGCGTATTTCGTAAGCCGATTTTCAATCATTTATAAGATTGAACTTTGTTGTAATCTACTCTTATTTCATCACATGGTAATAGGTTATCGCCACAATATGACTGGTGCGATTGATGCTGTTTTTGGCGATGGAATACACAGTATTTTCGCTAATTGATTAATTTACTTAGCATGAATAAAAAAGAATTAAATTTTATTTAAATTTTCATGCATCCACGCCGATAGTAGTCTAGATTTAGAAGTCCCCGTAGATGGTTTTTGTTGACGTTTTGGGATTGTTTTTGCAATCCACGTACCTTCAAAAGCTTCGCTCGCATCCTCGAGCACATTGATTGACTTGTTAGCGTATAAGCAATCGATTAGGTTGTTCCCGATAACTCTCTATTGAAGAGTTATCGGGAAAACCGACTTTTAATTTATCATCTGCTTACTGTTTTTTATGCCCCCCTCGTCATGACTAAACTTGTGCTATTGACTGCTAAACTTGGCAGCATAATGTCGTGCTTTGATAGTGCGATATTCGTTTTTGCTGCATAAGTCGTATGCAATAAGGTAAGGTTTAATGCGTTTGTTAACATTTAGTGCTAAATTATTCCGCAGTTTATCGGTGGAATCGATAATACTTATCTCAAAAGATAACAAATTTTCAAATGCTAACTCATTTCAAGGAAGAGTTAACAATAATATAAATTGGAGTTTATAAATGAATAAAATGGCAATTGCTGCTGTGGTATTGGCTGTTGGTGCTGGTGGATATCTTTTGTCACAACAAGGGACGTCAGTGGTTAAAAGCGACCCCATGTTGGACTATATCCCTGCTGATACATTAGCGTTTTCTGGGCAGCTGGTTCCATTTCCGTTAAAAAATTATTTGTATAGCATTGCAGGTAATTATCAAGCATATGACGTTGATAAAATGCTGCCGTTAGATGAGAATTCATCAGCAAAAGAGCGCTTTTTTGTCAGTTTATACAAGCAATACATGAGCGTATTGTCTGAACCAGAAACCTTGCTATCGACTTACGGTTTACCCGATACCATTCAGAGTTATTTTTATACCTTAGGCGCATTGCCGGTAATGAAAATTGAGTTGAGTAATCCTGCAGCATTTTGGGCGGAACTTGATCGCGCCGAGCAGGAAAGTGGCTTAACTCACACTATAGGTCAGTCTGGTTCTGTTGAGTATCGTGGGTATGCATTAACCAATGCAGATGATGAAGAACACATAGATATCGTCTTTGCTGTTAAAGATAACTGGTTAACCGTGACATTGAATACGTCATTTAACCAAGCGGAATTACTTGAAACTGCATTGGGTGAAAAGAAAGTTGAACATCCAATTAGTGCAACGACCATATTGCAAGACATCGCGAATGCACATGGTTTTATGCAAGACAGCATAAGCTTTATTAACCATGTTGAACTGGTTAAAGGTCTGACGTCAACAGACGGTAACATGCTAGCCAAGCAAATGACCAAAATGATTGAAATTGAGGGCGAAGATCCATTTGCTGAACTGAAAACACCTGTGTGTCAAACTGAGTTAACTGGCATAGCAGCTAACTGGCCGCGCAGTGTTATGGGATTAAACTCATATTCGATTAGTCGTGAAGAAAGCAACATTGACGCCTCTATGGTGTTTGAGAGTAACAACCAAGTCATCCTGTCGGCATTAAATAAAATGCGTGGCTTTGTGCCATCATTTACCACTAAAGGTCATGACAACATCTTATCGGTTGCGCTGGGGGTTGATGTTAATCAACTGGCACCAGCATTGAATGAGGTGTGGACCGATTTACAAACTCCGCAATATCAGTGTGCTGCGTTGGCTCAAATGCAATTACAGTTGAGTGAGTTAAATCCTGCTATGTTGGGAATGATGACAGGTATGGCTAATGGCGTTAAAGGCATTAGTGTAACACTTGCCGATTACAAGTTAGCTGACAATAATGGCCAACCTAGCTTTGAAACGTTAGATGCATTAATCAGTGTCTCGGCTGAAAAACCGATGATGTTAGTCGACATGCTTAAGCCATTTTATCCGCCTCTTGCGAATATCGACTTAAAAGATAACGGCGATCCGGTTGATATTACCCCAATGCTGATGTTACCTCCTGAACTTGGTGTGAGCGCTAAATTAGCCATCAAGGGCAATCATTTAGTGGCTTATACTGGCGACAGAGGCACAGAACTTGCTGATTTAATGTATAAGCAATCGCTTGAGTCTAACGGATTCTTTAACATGGCGGTTGATTATCAGAAAATGTTTGCCCCGTTAGTTGATATGGTCGAAATGAGTGGCGAACCAATGCCAGAAGAAATGCTTATGTTAAAAGACTACAACATGCGTTTACAGATGTCGGTAGACTTTACTGATAAAGGCTTAGTCATTGGTTCTAAGGTCAACAGTAAAGCCAATACAAAATAAGGTCACTTGGTGATTTCAACAAATTGGTAATAAAAAAGGTGACCCATGTGGTCACCTTTTTGATATTGAGTGGCTGTGTTACAACAAATCGTTTAACGCAATACCGATACCAATTCGTTGATTATGATGGTTATAATCAATTAAGCTTTCACCGTAACCATTAAAATATTGAGTATAAACACGCAAAGTACCAATAATCGGGTAGCTCCAGGTCAATTCAACTGCACCGCGATTATTATCGCGTAAGTTGTTACGCAGTAGCATAGTAAAGCGGTGCTCATCTAAGCCGTATACTCCCGTCAGTTCGAAGTTACCCATGTAACTGCCGATGTCTGGATTGTCATCGCCTTTAGCTGAATTAATGTCTTCTTTTGCATCTTCAGGGATACGCCACCACACTCTAAGTCCGAGAGCGAAAGGACCACGGTCGAATATTGCGCTGCCGTATATTCGGTTCCAGCTGCGCGATAATTGATTGGTTTGACCATTAGACTGATGCACAGCACCCACACCTAAAAATGAGTTGGTAAAGCCTGCAATTTTCCAATCATTATTAAATAACATAAATACTTCAGGTTCATGATTGGTTTCACGAAATGGCGATGAAGCTTCTTCATTGTAAACTTGCCAATATGATTGATTGGTGTAAGCAAAGAACAAATGGCCATTATCACCAAAAACGTTATACATAATCGGAAACTTAAAACTGATTTGGAACTTTGCTTCTAAGTTATCAATGCTGAAATCTTCATCTGGGTATTTAATTTCAAATGGCAATGAGTTGGTTCTGGTTTGGTAGGTAACAGGAAGTAGATAATTAGCTTTGTGCGGAGTGATCACAAATGGCTTTTCAGATGTTGCCAGCTCTCCTTTTACACGTTCGTCGACTAAAGAATCTTCTGCAAGGGCTATCGAGCTATAACCCCATAACAACAACGAGAGTCCAAGATATTGTGTGCTTTTTATCATTGCATCATCCATAAGCATAATTAATAGTAATTTTAATGTGATTCTTAGTATGAGTATCTTTCGAAGTTCATTGTCATCAATTGCCAGAGATTTGTCGAATTAAGTTAACAATTGTTTTGATTCTCGTGGATCATTTTATACATTTTTGCATATGACATCGATTAAACAGCAAACAAACAATCTCATATTCTATTTAGTTATAAAAACTAACTATTAACTATTGTATATGGAATATAGAAAACGCTATATTCGATCATGGTCAAATATCTTGAGGTAAATGTGATGGAATTAGTATCTATGCTAGGGCAAAAAGCCAAAGGCAAAGTGTGGTTAGTTGGTGCAGGTCCTGGTGACGTTGAACTGCTAACGCTAAAAGCCTATCGCATCCTAAAGAATGCTGATGCTGTGCTGTATGACGCATTAGTGAGCCAAGATATTTTAGATTTAATCCCTGGTGATGCTGAAAAAATCGCTGTGGGTAAGCGCGCAGGTAAACACAGTGCTGCTCAAGGAGACATTAATCAGCTATTAGTGACGAAAGCGTTTACCCGTAAAAATGTTGTGCGCTTGAAAGGCGGCGATCCGTTTATTTTTGGCCGCGGTGGCGAAGAGTTACAAACTTTAGTGGCAGCGGGTATTGCTTTTGAGGTGGTTCCTGGCATTACTGCGGCCAGCGGCACAGCAGCTTACGCCGGTATTCCCCTAACACATCGTGACTATGCTCAAGGCGTTACCTTTATTACGGGTCACTGCCAGTTAGCGAGCCGCCCGATGGATTGGCAAGGTTATGCTAACTCTAACAACACCTTAGTGGTATATATGGGTATATTAAACGCTAATATTATCAGTGATGGTTTGATTAATGCTGGCCGCAGTGCTGATACGCCAGTAGCGATAGTGTCTAACGCCACCACCTCATCACAACAGCGGTTTATTGGTAAATTAGGTGAGCTGGCACGATTAGCCGCCGATCCTGCCTTGCAGATGCCTGCGCTGATGATTATCGGTGAAGTCGTTGAATTAGCTGACAGCTTGAATTGGTTTGACCCACTTACAGCGCAACAAAAAACAGATTTAGACTCAGTCGCCAAGGCGCTGTAGTCAAATAATTTAACCCGCTGCTTTTTTGCAGCATATTTAGGTAATGGAGAATCATCATGGCAGGCCGTTCGTTAAGCCATTTACAACAACTGGAAGCTGAAAGCATCCAGATTATTCGTGAAGTTGCAGCTGAGTTTGGTAACCCTGTGATGCTTTATTCTATTGGTAAAGATTCATCGGTTATGTTGCATCTTGCGCGTAAGGCATTTTACCCAGGTAAAATTCCATTTCCATTACTGCATGTTGATACCGGTTGGAAATTTAAAGAGATGATCGCGTTTCGTGACGCGCAAGCTAAAGCATTTGGTTTTGAGTTGTTGACTCACACCAATCAAGAAGGCGTTGAACAAGGCGTGGGCCCATTTACCCATGGCAGTGCTAAACATACAGATATCATGAAAACTCAAAGTTTAAAGCAAGCGTTAAATCAGTATGGATTTGATGCTGCTTTTGGCGGTGCTCGTCGTGATGAAGAAAAGTCTCGCGCGAAAGAGCGGGTGTATTCGTTCCGTGACAAACACCACCGCTGGGATCCGAAAAACCAACGTCCAGAGTTATGGCGCACTTATAACGGCGCGGTAAATAAGGGCGAAAGTATTCGTGTGTTCCCATTATCAAACTGGACCGAGCTGGATATTTGGCAATACATCTATCAAGAGAACATCGAAATTGTGCCGTTATATTTTGCTGCGCCTCGTACCGTAGTGAACAAAGGCGGTCAGCTCATTTATAAAGATGACGATCGTATGCCTATTGAAGAGGGTGATGTTGAATCGGTTGAACGGGTTCGTTTTAGAACCTTAGGTTGTTATCCGTTAACCGCGGCGATGCCATCAGAAGCTGATACCTTAGAGAAAATTATTGAAGAAATGCTGTTAACTCGCTCAAGTGAACGTCAAGGGCGCTTAATTGATTCAGACCAAAGTGCATCAATGGAGCAGAAAAAGCGTCAAGGCTATTTCTAAGTCATTGAACAGGGTTATTTTACCTATCCAGCATGCGAACGAATTTGAGTGAGAAAGATTATGGACCAAGCAAAAACTAATACTGACCGCATGGCGGCAGAGATCCAACTACACGGTGTAAAAGAATATTTAGCATTACAGCAGAATAAAGGTTTACTGCGTTTTTTAACTTGTGGCAGTGTCGATGACGGTAAAAGTACCTTAATTGGCCGTTTACTGCATGACAGCGCCCAGATTTATGAAGATCAACTTGCAAGCCTGAAAAGTGATAGCGCTAAAATGGGCACTACTGGTGAAGCTATTGATCTCGCGTTATTGGTAGACGGATTACAGGCTGAGCGTGAGCAAGGCATTACTATCGACGTCGCTTATCGCTATTTTTCCAGTGAAAAACGTAAGTTCATTATTGCTGATACTCCAGGTCATGAACAGTACACGCGTAACATGGCAACGGGTGCATCTACCTGTGACCTAGCGGTTATTTTGGTTGATGCACGTTATGGGGTACAAACCCAAACTAAACGCCATGCCTTTATTGCCTCTTTATTAGGATTACGTCACTTTGTCGTTGCGGTAAATAAAATGGACCTGGTTGGCTTTGATCAAACTGTGTTTGAAAAAATTCAAGCTGACTTTACTGACTTTGTAAAAGATTTTGGTGATTTAGATATTCACTACGTGCCGTTATCAGCCTTGAATGGTGACAACGTGGTTAATCGCAGCACTCAGTGTGATTGGTATCAAGGTGGCACATTACTTGAGTTACTTGAAACTATCGATACCCAGCGTGAACTGAGCGAATTACCGGTTCGTTTCCCAGTACAATACGTGCTGCGTCCTAATCTCGATTTTCGTGGTTTCTCGGGCACCTTAGCGTCAGGCATTATTAAAGTGGGTGACGAGCTGGTCGCTCTGCCATCGGGCAAGCGCAGTAAAATTGCCCGTATTGTGACGTTTGACGGTGATTTACCAGAAGCGGTAGCAGGCCAAGCCATTACCATTACCCTTGAAGATGAGATTGATATCTCTCGTGGTGATTTACTGGCTCATCCAGCAACTGCGCCAGACATTGCTAACCATATTGTGGCAGACTTAGTCTGGATGGATGAAAAACCATTACAAATCGGTCAGTTATATGATGTGAAAGTCGCGGGTAAGAAAACTCAAGCCGTGGTGAGTGAGATTGAATACATCACCGATGTGAATACCCTTGAACGTAGTGCAGCATCGACATTAAGCTTAAACACCATTGCACGAGTTAAGTTAGATCTAACTGAATCAATAGTGTTAGATGCGTATAGCCTAGTGCGTGATACAGGTGGCATGATTTTAATTGATCGCCTATCTAATGCCACTGTAGCCGCCGCTATGGTTGTGAGTGGTCATCAAGGTGACAAGCAAAGTCATACTGAGTTTAGTGCATTTGAAGTCGAATTTAATGCGTTAGTACGTAAGCATTATCCACATTGGAACGCGCGCGATATTAGCGTACTTGGAAAATAAATAATGAGCGAAATGTGGTTGTTAGCGATTATCTTGTTAGCACTGGTCGGTGGGCTTCTTGCTGGGCTTGCAAAACCGGCTGCCATGTTTTTCTTCGCTTCATTACTTTGTTATCTGCTCGGGCTTGTTGATTTAACGGTCGCATTGGGTAGCTTTACCAATAACGGACTGATCACTTTAGTGCTGTTGGTGCTTGCCGCTACAGCACTGGAAAAAACCTCATTATTAGGCAAATTAAGCCATGTGATAGGTAAAGGTTCGTTATTTTCTACTCTAGCCAAGTTAGGTGTATCGACAGCCTTGTTGTCATCGTTTACTAACAATACTGCAGTAGTCGCCTCGTTAATTGGTGTAGTGCGCCGTAATCAAGCGCATGCGCCATCTAAGTTGTTACTGCCGTTAAACTACGCAGCCATTTTGGGCGGTACACTTACGCTCATTGGTACTTCCACCAATTTGATCGTTAACTCCTTTGTTGAAAATGCCGGTCTTGAGCCTCTAGGTTTTTTTGAGTTTTCACAAGTCGGCTCATTAGTGGTCATTAGCGGCTTAATAGTGCTGACCATTATGGCCAACTTTTTACCTGACAGACGTGAAGAAAACGAAGATGAGTCTCTGCCTTATCTGTTGGAAGCGCATGTGGCTAAAACGTCGAGTTTAGTGGGTAAGAGCGTACTCGAAAATCGTCTGCGGGCGCTGAAAAAGCTCTACTTAGTTGAATTAGAACGTAGCGGTATACGTATTTGCCCTGTGCCGCCACAAATGGTGCTGCAAGCTGATGACGTTTTACGTTTTAGTGGTGCGGTTGAGTCGGTTGAGTTATTGCATCAGTTTGATGGTTTAGAATGGTTCGGTAAGCAGCATGCAAAAGGTCAAAACCTGGTTGAAGCCGTATTAGCGCCATCATCGAGCCTAGTTGGCACAACCTTAAAAGATTCGCGTTTTCGTGAAGTGTTTGATGCAGCCGTAATGGCCATTCGTCGTGGACATTTACCGTTAAAAGGTGGGCTTGGCGACATAGTGTTACAACCGGGTGATGTATTACTCTTAACCCCTGGTGACCGTTTTTCTAAATGTCCTAATTTGACCACCGACTTTGCTGCTATCAGTGGCTTAGAGTTAAGTGTCCGTTTAGATAGTAAACGCGGTAATTGGGTCTTGATCGGGTTTGCACTCACCATTACGGCGAGTATTTTAGAAGTATTGCCCTTAGCCAAAGGTTTAGTCTTATTGTTACTTAGCTATGTGGCGATTGGCGCAATAACCTTAACTGAGCTTAAACGTCGCTTTCCATTAGAACTCGTGGTGATTGTAGGCAGTGCCTTGGGCTTAGCTAACTTGATGATTACCACAGGCTTAGCAGATGTCATGGCGCAAGCGATGTTAAGTGTGTTTAATGGTTATGGTGTGTTTGCCGCTTTTGTGGGCATTTATCTGATCACCTTAATTGTTACAGAGTTAATTACCAATAATGCCGCCGCAGCACTCGTGTTCCCGGTTGCCTTTGCTGTTGCAACCAGTTTTGGTGTCGATACCCGACCGTTTATTATGGCAGTAGTATTTGGCGCCAGCGCGAGCTTTATTTCGCCTTACGGTTATCAAACCAATCTTATGGTATTTAATGCTGGTAATTATAAATTCAGTGATTTTGTTCGCTTAGGTTTACCGTTATCAATTGTATATTCCCTAGTGGTTATCTTTTCGATCCCATATTTCTTTCCGTTTTAAAAAGTATTTAGTGTGGTGTCACAACCACTCGATAGGAGTAGTGATGAGCAATATTGTTTGGCATCAACATGCCATTGACCAAGCTGCCCGTGGAGCCCAAAAGGGCCAAAATCCAGTGCTATTATGGTTTACTGGATTATCTGGCTCAGGAAAATCAACCCTTGCAGGCGCATTAGAGCGAGCGTTATTTGAACACGGTTTTCATACCTATTTGCTCGATGGTGATAATGTTCGTCATGGTCTGTGTAAAGACTTAGGTTTTAGCCTTGATGATCGCGATGAGAATTTACGTCGTGTCGGCGAAGTCGCTAAATTGATGGTGGATTCAGGCCTAGTAGTGCTATCGGCATTTATCTCGCCTACCCGTGAAGAGCGTGATCGTGTCCGGGCGTTATTTCCCCAAGGCCAATTTGTTGAAGTGCATGTATCTACTCCATTGAGCGTGTGTGAGTCACGAGATCCTAAAGGGTTATATGCTAAAGCTCGTAAGGGGGAAATTAGTAACTTTACTGGTATTTCATCACCTTACGAAGTACCAGTATCTGCGGAGCTAACCATAGATACCAGTAAAGGCGATTTAAGCACACAAGTGAATGGTTTGTTGGCTTATTTAAAAGCCATTGAAGTGCTCAACCCAGCAAGACAAATTGCGGGTGCTGGCATTTAAACTGCACTAAATCGACAATTAAATTGATAACCTAATCAATCGACAAAAAAAGGGCTGATTATTCAGCCCTTTTTACTATTGAGATTAACTGCAACTCAATAGTCACGCCTTAAGCTTTGCCGCTCTAAACCAGTACTTGCTTTAATACTCTTTGCCAGTTTCCACCCATAAAACGATCGCGATCAGTGGCTTTAAAACGGGCTTTTTTCAAGGCGTCGTCGATACGGCTCATACGGTCAATATTATTGAGCTCGGGGATAACCACATGCTTTGGCTCAACATCAAACCCTAATACATTTTTGTCTTCTAGGCTGTGCCACCATTCTAAGTATTCTTTTATTCCTTCGCTGTTATCGTTGTCTAACGCTAATAAATTTTCTTGGCCGCGAAGTGGAAAATCATTGGCAATGGCGACACTATCGAATCCGCCAACTTTAGCAATATAAGCCAGTTGATTGATATAGTCTTCAATCGTTGGTACAGGTTTGTTCGTCAGCCAAAAGCTCATCATAAACACCCCAAAAACACCACCGCTATCGCCAATAGCGCGGATCACTTCATCAGGTGAGCAGCGGGCATTGTTTACAATCGCGCGCGCAGCACCATGGCTTTGGATAATAGGAGATTGACTGGCTTTAACAGTATCAAGGGCTGTTTGAGCACTAGAGTGACTGACATCGATAAGAATATTTTTACGATTCAGCTCTGTTATCAGCTCTTTGCCTGCAGATGTTAATGGCATATTTAAACTATTTAAGCCGTTATTATCTAAGGCACCACCAGCATAACGATTACCATAATGGTGTGTCAGTTGCAGTACCCGTAAACCCTGTTGATGTAAATTGTCTAATTGCCGCCATTCATTGCTTAAACCATCATCTTCAACACAATCAGCCCCTTGAATTTGAAAAAACACCGCTGTTTTTTGTTGCGTTCTGGCTTTACTTATATCTGTCCCTGTAAGTCCTTGCAGATACACATCGGGATTCGCTATGACTGAGTCAGCCGCTTGTTTAATGCTGTTGATGCAGGCTTGATAAGTGCGTTTATAGTTTTTAGTGCCATCGGCTTGTTCAATGGTTTCTACTGCTGAAATATCGGCAATAAAGGCATCGAGTTTTGAGGCCTTTACATCATTGATGTCGGTAGGTAAAAAAGATAACCCATCTACGTATATACGATGTGGTTTAGCTGCCCATGCTGGAAAGGAGCTTAAAGGGCTTAATAATGTGGCTGCTCCAAGGCCTTTTAAGATATGACGGCGAGCTTGGTTACAGACTTTTTGAGGCATTATTATTCCTTAGTGCTGGCGAGTGTTTCAGGTGCCAACATCGTGTGTATAGGCAACGATGGCCTGCGCTAATGCAGTTAAACCATTAGTGCGAGATGGACTTAATTGGCCACTGAGTCCAAGGTGGGCAAAATACTGGTTTACATCAAATTGTTGTATTTGCTCTGCGGTTTTACCTTGGCAAGCAACCAGTAATAATCCCATTAAGCCTTTTACGATACGAGCATCGCTATCGGCGATATAAAAATGCTGCTCGTTTAACCTGTAATGGTACAACCAGGCTTGGCTTTCACAGCCTTTTACTTGTGCGTCTTGGTGCTTAAATTCTGCCGCTAATGGCGGTATTAATTTACCGAGTAACATAATTTGGCGATATTTATCTTGCCAGTTATTCGCTTGCTCAATGAGGTTAACAGCATCAACTAATTCATCTGATAATGGTAAAAATAATTGCGCTGAAGGTGTGGTGCTTGGGTTTAACATGGTAATTCAATTAACCTCGGCTGTAGATAAAAGATGCGTTAGGATCAGCCTGTTGTGCCTTATGACTATAACAATAACTCTTTTACAGCATTAAGTGCATGAATAAATTGATCAACATCCTGCTTATTAGTATAGATGCCAATCGATGCTCGGCAACATCCATTTAAATTAAGGCTAGCCATTAGCGGCATGGCACAATGATGACCACAGCGAACCGCAACAGCTTGTTGATCGAGTAAAATCCCTACATCTTGATGGTGTTCACCTTGTAAATTAAAGGCCACAGCACCCACATTGATAGGGGCAATACCATACAATTCAATATCGCCCAGCTTTTGTAATTGTTGCTGTAAGTATTGCATCAATTGTTGTTCATGTGCGAGCAGTTGTTCGCGCGGCAATTGGAGCAAAAAGCTGATGGCGGCCCCGAGACCTATCACTTCAGCAATGGCTGGAGTGCCAGCTTCAAGGCGATTAGGTAGTGCACCAAATACAGTACGATTAAAGCTCACTGTTTTGATCATTTCGCCACCAGTGAGCATTGGAGTTAGTTGATCGAGTTGTTTATAGCGACCATATAAAATCCCCACACCAGTTGGACCATACATTTTATGGCCAGAAAACACATAAAAGTCACAATCAATTTGTTGTACATCCACCGATAAATGGGCAACTGCCTGAGCACCATCCACTAAGGTTAAGGCACCAACAGCTTTGGCTTTGGCGACGAGCTCATTGATCGGGTTTACTGTGCCTAGTGCATTTGATACATGGCTGATGGCGACGACTTTAGGCTTAAGTAGCAATAGTTGCTCAAATGCTGTCATATCAAGTTGGGCATCTGCGGTGAGTGGTATCGGTTTAATTACTGCACCAGTGCGCTTTGCCAGTTCTTGCCAAGGCACGATATTGGCATGGTGAGCTGCAGTATCAATTAAAATGACATCATTCGCTTTTATCTGTGACGTCAGCCCAAAGGCCACCATATTGATCGATTCAGTGGTGCCGTGGGTGAAAATAACTTCTTGAGATTGCGATGCATTAATGAAGTCGGTTACTTGCAAACGTACGGCTTCATATTGCTGAGTCGCTCTTGTCGACAATTGATGAGCCGCGCGGTGCACATTGGCATTATTGAATTGGTAATACTCGTTCATCGCGTCAATCACCACTTGGGGTTTTTGACTGGTTGCCGCTGTGTCTAAGTAGCACAAAGGATGATCGCCAATGGTCTGTTTTAGCGCTGGGAATTGATCGCGTAACGCTTGATGATCAAATAAAACAACAGACGATGCAAGCTTCATAAATAGGGGTTCTATGTTGAAAATAAAAGGCATCAAGATCTTCAGTGATCTTGATGCCTAATGCAAGGTTTTGTGGCAATAAGCTCAATATCGCATTTGCGCGTAGGCTAATAAACTTAAGGGCAAGGGAAGCGATATAAAGCCGATAGTTCATTAATTCTGCCCATCAACTCTGCCGATAAGCTCACCTTGTGGCTGTCGATATTTTGCTTTAGCTGATGTAAATCAGTGGCGCCAATAATATTAGAGGCGACAAATTTGCGGGTATTCACAAATGCCAAGGCCATCTCGGTAGGTGTTAACCCAAACTCACGAGCTAAATCGATATAAGCCTGTGTGGCTTCTAGCGCCATAGGGGTACTGTTATAGCGGGCAAAACGTTTAAATAAAGTCAGGCGTGCACCTTCTGGCCACTGATTATTTTCATATTTACCGGTTAATGCGCCAAAGGCTAAAGGTGAATAGGCTAATAACGGCACATCTTCACGATGACTAATTTCAGACATCGCGATTTCGTAACTACGATTAAGCAAGTTATAAGGGTTTTGCACGCTGATAATACGGGGTAAATCATGCTTTTCGGCTAATTTTAGGTATTTCATAAATCCCCAAGGGGTTTCATTTGAAATACCGATATAACGCACTTTACCTTGCTTAATTATTTCAGCTAAGGCTTCAAGGGTGTTTAAAATAGGAGTGTAATGTTCTTCTTTGTCATGCTCATACATCATTTCGCCGAAAAAATTAGTGTTTCTATCCGGCCAATGTAGTTGATATAAATCGATAGTGTCGATTTGCAAGCGTGATAATGAATCATCAACAGCTTGATGAATATTGCGCCAATCGAGTGCCATATCACTGCGGATATAATCACTTTTACCACCTGGTGCGGCTATTTTAGTCGCAATCACCAAATTATCACGGTTGCCCTGGGCTTGGAGGTAGTTACCTAAAATTCGTTCAGTGTCGCCCTGAGTTTCAGCTTTAGGCGGTACAGGGTACATTTCTGCGGTATCAATAAAGTTAATGCCTTGACCAATAGCATAATCGAGTTGAGCAAAAGCTTCTGCTTGAGTATTTTGTTCACCCCAAGTCATGGTGCCGAGACAGATCTTACTGACCTCAAGGCTAGAATGTGCGATACGTTGATATTCCATTTCATCCTCCTATGGAATGTGCTTAATCTGAGGCTAACAAGCTTTTGTGTCCTTGCAAAGCGCTATCATTTAGCAGAGAGAAAGAGTGAGTAAAAAATGTGCAATATGAGTGTTTTAAATCACTAAATTGGTTTTATCATAGCGATTTCACAGGCATCGTGGCCAGTTTCGCCTAAATGCTGACAATGACTAAAGCCAAGCTTTTCATACAGGGCCAATGCTTCAACTAATACCGCCGTGGTTTCCAAATACATTGATTGATAGCCTTGCTGTTTAGCAAATTCAATACATTGGCCTGTTATTGCCTTCGCTATACCTTGGCCGCGAATAGTGCGGGCAAAATACATTTTCTGTAATTCACATACCCCATCATTGCCAGGTAACGGGGCTACACCAGCGCCGCCGACCACTTTGCCTTGGTACTCAATCACCCAGTATTGTGAGCCTTGTGCGTCATAAACCTCGCTTAAACAGTCGAGGGTTTTGTCTGCTACGCTAAAGCCTTTATCAGGTGTTAAACCATATTCTGCTGATACTTCACGGATCACTGCGGCTAGGGCAGCATTGTCGTCAGCGTGTAGCGCGCGAATTATGGGAGGCTGCGCGTCGGCACTGATTGCATTTGTTGGGTCATTGTTAGTCATTAAATAATTCCGCATTGATAAAAGGAGCCATTGCCAGCACTAAAGCTTGGGTATAAATGCTTTCTCGGGTGGCTAAACCTCGAGTTAACAAGCCAATCGCGCCACCTTTTTGCTTAATATTATGGGTATTAAATACTCGGTCCATTACTTTGCCCAGTTCTTCACCCGCTTGTAAAGCGTTAAAAATATTCTGTGGTAGCGGTAAGTTGGCGCTGCGACCGACAGATAATTTATCGTTATGAATAATGGCCATATACGCAAAAGTGGCGGGGCCGTGATCAAACTGATCAACCCCACCTTCCATCGCCACATAAAAGTCCGCATTTTGATTGGTGATATGGGCGTTGTCTTGGCAAAACTTAGCTCGATTAATCGCCCCCAATTTAGTTTCTGCTTCGGTCATGGGCTGTTCTGCTACTAATGATGGGGCATGCATGCCATGACAACGGATTTGAGCATCAGGAAAATATAATTTAATCGCCTGTTGTGCTGCACTGATTTTAACTGGGTTGGTTGAACCAACAATAATCTCTAACGTTTGCGGTACTGCAAGTGATATCGGCATAGGGTGAGTTCTTTTTTTTGAGTTAATCGTGATGTTCACGCTAGTGAAATTAACCACATTGTATTGGATTTTCGTGCTTTTTGGTTTGATGTATGAGTGAATTTTATTGCTGATAACTGTAAGTCATTGTAAATAATGGCTTTGTCTAGTTGGTATGAAACCTGCTAATTAATGATTAATTGCTGCTAGTCATGCCTGTAACAGTTAACTCTGTTAATCACATTTGTGTAGCGGCCAAGCTTATTTTTATTCTTATAAAAGGAATTAGTCATATGTCTATACGTATCGCAACCATTAGTGTCACGGCCGGACTTATTTTAGGGGCAACAATCTTTGGTGCGTCGCAAAGTGAAGCTGAGTCTGTATTTTCATCATTAAAACCGTCGCTAGTCACTCATACGGATCTTAATTTGGTACAGCAACAATTGAATCTTGATGCTGGGTCGTTAACTGAGCTAGTAGCCAACACGGGAGCGGGTAAGTTAACGGTTGTTGGCGTAAAAGGTTTAAACGAAGTCGTGGTGCATGCCGATATTTATAGTCCGTCATTAGATCAAGATGATGTTGAAATTAAACTCAGTTTGACCCGCAAAGGTAACCAAGCCTATTTACTATCAGAAATCCACAGTGATCATGTTATAGGTGAATCACCTTTTATCGATTTATTAGTTAAAGTGCCACCCACACTAGCCCTTAAAATAAATGATGGCTCAGGTGCCATTCAAATAGATGATATCAGTGCCGATATTGATTTAACCGATGGTTCTGGGAGTATTGTCATCAACCGTATTGGTAAATTGGTATTAGTTGATGGCTCTGGGTCGATTGATATTACCGATGCTAAAGGCGCTATTAGGTTGCAAGATGGCTCGGGATCTATTCGTATTAGTGATGTTGTTGGCGATGTTGCTATCAATGATGGCTCTGGTTCAATCAAGGTTAATCAAGTATTGGGACAGGTTGAAATTGAAGATGGTTCCGGTAGCATTAATGTTGCTAACACTAAAGGCTTAACCATACATAATGCCGGTTCTGGCAGTGTTAATTATCATGACATCGATGGCCCATTGATACTCGACTAATTCGCCCTTAATATTTAATTGAGATGAGCGTAGATAAGGTTTTTAGCTCAAGATATTCACATTAACGCTAATCAAACCGGCTCAGGTGCATTTTTGTTTTAACGCCAAGTTTAATCATGGCATCATGTCTCTCCGATATGAGTCAATTAGCATTAGATAAGTAAGAGTTCATCATGGCAAAGAAGTTTTATGTAGTATGGGCCGGCCGAGAAACGGGCATTTTTACCAGCTGGGATGTCACTAAGCGTGCAGTGGATAAATATCCACAAGCCAAATACAAATCCTTTGCCACCGAAGCGGAAGCCAAAACTGCGTTTGCTCAATCACCGGCAAACAGTATTGGTAAAAGTGCACCCGCTAAAAAAGCGGCAGGCTCAGCAACAGTGACATCTGCTGGATCTGTATCAACCAAAACTCAAGGTGCCAATCAAGCAGTGTTAAGCCAATTTGATGTGGTCATTTATACCGACGGCGGTTGTGAACCTAACCCAGGTAAAGCCGGGTCGGGAATGGCGATATATCGCAAAGGCGAGTTAGCCGAATTATGGTTTGGTTTATATAATCCAAATGGTACCAATAATACCGCTGAACTGAATGCGTTACACCAAGCATTAATTGTCGCTAAAAAGGTCATAGCTGCGGGTGAAACTGTGCAAATTATGAGTGACTCACAGTATTCAATTAAATGTGTTTGTGAGTGGGCATATGGTTGGAAAGCTAAAAACTGGACGCGAAAAACCGGCGAAATAGCGAACCTTGAAATTATCAAGCAAGCACATGAGCTATATGATGCAATGAAAGCGGATTTGGTATTACAGCATGTTGCAGCCCATATTGGCATTGAAGGGAATGAGTTGGCAGACAGAATGTCGATCCATGCTATCGATCAACAACATAAAAGCTTTAGCCAATATCCTGCGCCAATGGATATCAGCAAGATTCTAGGGTTACGCACTGGTTAGCGATTGTCGCGATAATTTCTCAATAACAGCGGTTTATTGACCCCCCAAAAAAAACAAAACAAAAAACAAAAAAGCCGGATAATTCCGGCTTTTTGCATTTATCTTATGATTTCTCAGCGTTACTTAGTATTTTCTTCGTACATTAAGTAATGGCTTTGCTGCATACCCAGTGACTCATAGGTTTTTTGAGCAATCTCATTGTCATGTTCAACATATAGGCGGAAGCTCGCAGTGCCGCCATTTTCTGCCGCTAAGTCTTTTACTGCTTGATACAGTTTGGCGTAAATACCCTGACGACGATTTTGCGGGCGTATATAGACGCTTTGGATCCAATAATAATTACTTGCGCGCCAGTCGCTCCACTCGTAAGTGACCATCAAAGAACCAGTTATTTCACCATCAACTTCAGCGACTAAATATACTCCGCGCTCTGGATGGTTCAGCAAGCCTTCAACCCCGCGGGTTAATTGCTCAGTGTCTAATGAAAGGTTTTCGGTTTCCATTGCCATAGCTTGATTAAACTGAACTAGAGCTTGTAGGTCGGCATGTTGGCCTATTCTTATTGTCATGAATTTCTCGTTTTTATAGGATGTTCTGTGGATATCATACCTTTCCACTTAATAAATGTATTGGCCTGTTGCGTCAGTAAATGTGTACGCCAATAACGGGTGACATAATATCTAGCGCATGTTTACAGCGTCAATGCTTGAGTGTGGTCTCGTCGAGCTCTCTCTGCATTAGCTCTAGGTTTCAACCCTTAATATAAACATTCAACTATTGTTCAATCCGCTTGATAGCATGTTTACAGGCCGGTAATAAAACAGCTGAATTAATTTTGTGCAACATGAGATTGTCCATAATATAAAAAGATAGCGACATTGGCATGTTGAAAAATAATCCACTTAAGCTGTTCATGGGACCATTTTTACGTGTGTTAATACTCATAATGTACGGCGACACGCCAGTCTATGCATGGATTAGGGCTGATTTATTTAAGATTGTCCACTAACGTATAATTGAAATTATTGTGACGATGCAGTAATGTGACGCCACGACAATTTAGATGAATGTCACAAACTGCATAAATTGATGGAGATAATTATGAAAGTTGCTGTATTAGGTGCTGCTGGTGGTATCGGCCAGGCGCTAGCTTTACTGTTAAAAACTCAACTGCCTGCGGGCTCAAAGTTGTCTCTGTATGACATCGCACCTGTTACTCCTGGTGTTGCGGTAGACTTAAGTCACATCCCAACAGACGTAGAAGTAAAAGGTTTTGCTGGTCAAGACCCAACAGATGCATTGGTTGGTGCTGATGTCGTATTAATGTCTGCTGGTGTTGCGCGTAAACCAGGCATGGATCGTTCTGATCTATTCAATATCAACGCAGGTATTGTACGTAACCTAATGGAAAAAGTGGCAGTAACTTGTCCTAAAGCATTAGTGGGTATTATTACTAACCCAGTTAACACTACCGTTGCGATTGCTGCTGAAGTATTAAAGAATGCCGGTGTTTATGATAAAAACCGTTTATTCGGTATCACAACACTTGACGTTATCCGTAGCGAAACCTTCATTGCTGAGCTTAAAGGCTTAAATGTTGCTGACGTTAAAGTTAACGTTATTGGCGGACACAGCGGTGTGACCATTCTTCCATTACTTTCTCAAGTTGAAGGCGTGACTTTCACTGACGAAGAAGTGGCAGCAATGACGACTCGCATTCAAAACGCAGGTACTGAAGTTGTTGAAGCTAAAGCCGGTGGCGGTAGCGCAACATTATCAATGGGCCAAGCGGCATGTCGCTTTGGTTTATCATTGGTACGTGGTCTTCAAGGTGAAGCTAACGTTGTTGAATGTGCCTATGTTGACGGCGGCAGTGAGCACGCGACATTCTTCGCCCAGCCAATTTTACTTGGCAAAAATGGCGTAGAAAAAGTATTACCTTACGGTGAAATCAGTGCATTTGAAGCTAACGCTCGTGATGCAATGTTAGATACCCTTAAAGGTGATATCAAATTAGGCGTTGAATTTGTTAAGTAATTAACACTATCAATGATCTAAAAACGCGAAGCTAAGGCTTCGCGTTTTTTTTATTTAACATGACTAGTACCGCAATCAATACCGCCTTTATTTCCAGCATCCCGCCGTGTCAACCTATGTGAGTTTCCCGCGCTATCATCCCAATCCATGACGACATATTCGCCCCAAATGCCCTATGTGGATCTAAAGTGCCATTGCTGTTTGCAGTAAAATTGAGCAAGTTATGGTTATGTTAAATTTGGAAACCGCTGAAATGAGCAATAAACCATACAGCTTAATTAAATCTGTGTTTTTACTGTGGTGGATTTTTTTAATCCAACCTATTCAAGCTAATGAAACACCTTATCTTCCACTAACCGATTTTGGTGATAATCCTGGTGCGTTAACCAGCTTTTATCTTCCGCTAACGGAAGACCTAGATACCTCTGATAGCGCTAATTCGTCGTTAATTGTGTTACTTCATGGTTGTATTCAAGATGGCGTCGAACTGGCTAACAAGAGTGGATTAACCGCTTTAGCGTTAGAGCATCATTTTGCGGTATTAGTGCCACAACAAAGTTATGACAATAACGTAAAACGGTGTTTTAACTGGTTTGCTAGTCAAGATACACAACTCGATAGCGGTGAAATACTGTCAATAAAAAACATGATCTTAGCCACTCAAGCAAAGCTTGGGATAAAGCATGTCTACGTGATTGGGTTATCCGCGGGTGGGGCTATGGCCAGTGCAGCCTTGGTCAATTACCCTGATCTATTTCAACGCGGTGCTGTCATTGCTGGGTTGCCATATCCATGTGCTGATAATTTAATTAAAGCGATATCGTGCATGAAGCGTGGCCCAGCTCAGTCTGCCGAAGAGTTAGCTCAATTTGCTCAAGCCGTACACCCACAGCAAAAAAGTTGGCCTTCACTGTCCATTTGGACCGGTGACAGTGACACTGTCGTCGACGCGAATAATGCGCAGATGCTTGCTTCTCAATGGCAAATATTGACTCAATCTGGCGCCAAACCAGAAGTCAACACTCAGTCTGGCTACAGTATTTCGCGCTGGAAAGACCCTCAAAATAACACAGTAATAGAGCTAGTCACTCTTAAAAATTTCGGCCATGGAATTGCCGTTAATCCAGATATTAAAAATGGCGGAGTAGAAAGTGACTTTCTACTCAAAGCACCAATAAGTAGTGTCACTGAGATAATTAAGCTTTGGGGGCTTTAATCAAGGTCTTCACATAACTTTTTGTTTTTAATATGTAATACCAGGTTTATTTTCAACACCTATAGACCAAAGCACATACTACTATAGTACCGATTCAATGCACTTGAAAATACTATAAAGTCAATATGTGAACAGTTTGTTGTAAACCAAAATAAGCAGTAAAAACCATTAATAATAAATATTACAACGGGGATCTGTATGAAACAGAATACTATTAAAATGAGTTGTATTGCCCTAGCAATTTCGTCTGCGTTAACCGCTTCGTTTGCCAATGCCGCAGATGCAGAAAATAGCAGCGCTGATAAGCCCGCAGTTTTAGAACGCATTGAAGTGACCGCACGTAAAACAGTTGAAAGTTTACAAAATGTGCCTGTTGCAGTGACGTCTGTTAGTGAAAAAGAGCTGTCAGAAAACGGCATCAGTGTGATGACTGAAGTGCAACAATTCTCTCCCAACACGACATTACAATCTAGCCGAGGCACTAACTCTACGCTAACCGCGTTTATTCGCGGCGTGGGTCAAGAAGATCCGCTATGGGGCTATGAGCCAGGTGTGGGGATATACATAGATGATGTCTACATTGCACGCCCACAAGGCGCGGTATTAGACATTCTTGATGTGCAACGCATTGAAGTGCTGCGCGGGCCACAAGGTACCTTATACGGCAAAAATACTATCGGTGGAGCGATTAAATACGTTACGAAGAAAATGACTGGTGACGGAGAGTTGAGCCTTAAAGGTACTGTCGGCACCTATGGTCAAAAGGATGTTAAAGTTGCAGGACAATTACCGCTTATCGATGACAAACTCTATGTTGGTTTTGCCTTTGCTAGCTTAAATCGCGATGGTTTTGGTGAATTTAAAACTTCTGCATTAGATGGCCAAGACACTGAAAACTATAATAAGGATGTTATGGCCGGTCGCTTAAGCATTGAATATACGCCTACCGATGACCTGTTTATGCGTTTTACTTATGACAAAACTCAAGATGAATCAAATTCAAAGGGGGGCTACCGCCTACTGCCTAGTTTATTAACCGACGCCCCAGTGCCAGACAGTAAATATGATTCTTATACCAGTATGCCTACTTGGAATAAGGTCGAAACAGAAGGGTGGGGAGCAACAATTGAGTATAACCTCAATGAAAATTGGAGTGTAAAGTCTGTCACAGCTAAACGTGAAGGTTACTCACCAACAAACATCGACTTTGATAACACCAGTTTACGTATTTTTGACGTGCCCGCCATTTATGAAGATGAACAATTTAGCCAAGAGTTTCAAGCAAACTATGTTGGTGACAATCTTACGTTAGTCTCTGGCCTTTACTATTTTAAAGGTGATTCCTGTGGGCTTTTCGATGCTATTTTAGAAGAAGCCTTTAAAGCATTCGGCGGCCTTACTCGTGAGATTAGTGGGTGTAATAATAGCGAAAGTTATGCCGCTTACGTGCAAGGTTCTTATGACTTTACTGAAAAATTATCGATGACATTAGGCGGTCGTTATACTCGAGAAACGAAAGACGCTACAGTTTATAACGGCGTTATATTTGACAGTATTTATCCTGAAACCGGTTGGTATCCTGGGTTTGTGCGTGATGAAGCGTTAATTGAAGCGCAAGTCCCTAAAGTGCTTGATGATGAAGAAACATGGTCTAAATTCAATCCTCGTGTGGGGTTAGAATATCAAGTTAACGACGACATGATGCTCTTTACCAGTTATTCACAGGGATTCAAATCGGGCACATTCAATCCTAGGGCGACCGGCGCTGAACCTGCTGTTGAACCTGAAACCGTCGACTCATATGAAGTGGGTATCAAGAGTGAGTGGAATGATAATCTTCGCGTCAATGCAACGCTATTTTATCTCAACCACAAAGACCGACAATTCGTCTCCGTGTTACCTGGTGAAGATAGTTCAGACCTAAATCAGCGTTTAGGTAACATAGGTAAGTCTACCGCCAGCGGACTGGAGCTTGAAGTTGAATATGCTGCAACAGATTCACTTAACTTGTTCGCCAATCTGGGCTTAATAGATGCTACGTTCGATGAAGTAATTTCTTATGATGAACTTGGCAACAAAATTGATATCAGTGACACTTACACTATTACTAATACGCCAGATACCACTGCAAACCTTGGTTTCAGCTATAATATTGAAGCTGATATTGGCAGCTTTATCATTAATGGTAATTACTATTACCGTGGTGATTATGACTTAGCGGTAGTGGATAACTTACTGAGTCAAGATGGATACGGGTTACTCAACTTTGGTGTCAATTGGTATAGTAATGACGGCCATTGGAATGCTGGATTGCATTGGAAAAACGTCACTGACGAGGAGTATTTAGTCGGTAACTACGCTTTTGTGACGCCGACAGGCAACGGAGATTTTACTCCAGGGCTTGGTGGGGATAATACTTTAATTGGCTATTATGGCGATCCAGAAACGATTTCGTTAACGGTTGGCTACCAGTTCTAAGCATTAATGAATCAATTGTCGATTAAAGGATAGCCGGCTCCCTATAGAACCGGTTATTCTTTTTTATAGAGAATGAAGTTTGCGCGATTTAAAAAATAATAAACAAAACCCGCGCAATTTTTTAGGAGCCGAGTATGTCTCAAATAAAAGTGGCAATTGCAGATGATCACCCGCTATTTCGTGCCGCCTTAACACAAGCGGTGCTTAAAAATTTCAATGATGCTGAAGTGTTAGAGGCGGAAAACTTCCAAGAGCTAATCAGCATAGTGGAACAGCATTCCGACATCGAAATTATCTTTATCGATTTGCACATGCCTGGAAACGATGGATTTACAGGATTAACCTTATTACAAAATCATTTTCCCGATATTGTCGTTATTATGGTGTCGTCTGACGATCAACCAGAAATCATTCGCAAAGCCATCAATTTTGGCGCCAGTGCTTTTATTCCCAAGTCTGCTAATTTAACCCAAATCTCGACCGCCATAGCCACAGTGCTTGAAGGAGATATTTGGTTACCTGAACACACTAATATCACTGCCGATCAGCATACAGCTGCTGAGCATCAACGCTTAGCGAAACAACTCGCCCAGTTAACTCCTCAGCAATACACTGTACTTGCTAATATTGCTAATGGTCGCTTAAACAAGCAAATAGCCTATGACTTAAACATTAAAGAAACCACGGTTAAAAAGCATGTCTCGGCTATTTTGCTAAAGCTTGAGGTGTACAACCGCACTCAAGCAGGACTGGTGTTCCAACAACTCATGATAACGTCCAGCGAAAACCAGCAGCTAAATGCTTAATATCATGCTGATATTGTCAAATACCAACATAAAAAAACGCCTCAATTTGAGGCGTTTTTTAGCTAAGCGGCATCTACAATGACAGGGTCTAATCAACCGACCCTAAACATGTCGTTAGCATTATGCTGTCGATACAATTTAATCAAATCTATGTCATCAATTCTAAGGCATAAGTTGTTTAATGATCCGTTTTAAGGCAATCGCCTTAAGCGGTTTGCGTACAAAACTAAATTGAGCGCTGCTAGTATGTTGTCTAACTGCTTCTGAAGGGTCTGCAGAGCAAATAACACAGGTGGTTTGCTTGTTAATGCTATCGGTATGCTGAGCTAATAAGTACTGCACCAAATCAACGCCATTTTTATCATCTTCTAAGTGATAATCTGCAATAATTAATTTTGGCTGTGGATTATCGGCCAGCTGCTGTATAGCACTGGGTTGATCTTTAGCGGTAATCACATGGCATCCCCAGCCACTGAGTAATGAAGAAATCGCTTTCAACATAAGGTCATCATTGTCGATAACCAGTACAGTCATATTTAGGTTGTCGCGACTGATCTCCTCTTCAGCAATGTCTAATAAATGCACCGGCTTTCTCTGCTGCGATACTCGCGGTATTTCAACGCTAAAGCAAGTCCCTTTTCCCACTTCTGAATGCAGTGATATTTTTACATTGAGTAATTTGGCGATACGGTCACATATCGCCAAACCTAGGCCTAATCCAGGGATTTCACGAGTCAGCTCTAAACGTTCAAACTCACAAAAAATGGCTTGGCGCTTATCAACAGGGATCCCCGGACCATTGTCCCAAACTTGTATTAACAAGGCGTTTTCAGTCCGCCGCACACCTAATAACACCTTAGGCACAAACTCGCTGTGCTTATGGGTATTTTTTGTTTTATGGTGTGGTTTAGCATCATTAGATATGACTTGATGATGCGTTTTGCCTGAAGGTGAATAATGAAATGCATTCGACAAAAAGTTCTGAATAATACGCCGTAATAGCCTTTGATCGCTGTGTACAAAGCAGGAAGAGACTTGATAGTTAAAATCTATACCTTGTTGCACCGATAATGCTTTAAATTCATTAACCAGTGTGGACAGTAAATCATCAATGGCAAATTGGCTTTTTTCGGTTTTTAACGAATTGCTGTCTAAGCGTGAAATCTCAACTAGATCCGATAGTAAACTTTCTACTACGTTTAGAGAATCTTCAATATTAGTTGCTAAATCATGCAGTTCAGTCGACTTAACTCTTTGTTTTAACATCTCAGTAAACAAGGTTAATGCGTTAAAAGGTTGCATTAAATCGTGGCTTGCTGCGGCTAAAAAGCGGGTTTTACTGCTATTGGCCGCTTCGGCTTCTGCTTTGGCTTTTTCCAGTTCCTTGGTGCGGCTTTCTACCCGTTTTTCTAATGTTTCATTCGCCAGCTGTAAGGCTTTTTCTGCTTCAATATGCGCGGTAATATCCGTGAAAGTACTGACAAATCCACCGCCAGGCATGGCTTGACCGCGAATTTCTAATACTTTTCCATCGAGCATAGTTCGCTGGAAATGATGCGTGCTACCCCCGCGCATATGCTCTAAGCGCTTTTCGATGAGTTCCTGGGCTTCGTTACCCACGATAATGCCTCTGTCGATGTTAAATCGAATCAGCTGTTCAACATGAAGCCCCGCTTTGACAAAGTGTTTAGGGTAATTAAGCAGTTCAATATAGCGTTGATTCCATGCAACTAAGCGCATATCAGCATCGACAACGCTAATGCCTTGCTCAATATTTTCAACGCCAGATTGCAGTAGTTCACGGTTAAACTCAAATATTTGGCTGGCTTCATCGACAATGCTCACCACATCTTCTAAGGGAACATGTTGGGTGCGAGATGCGGCGCTCATTACCATGCGTGTTGAGGCAGAACCGAGCACCCCAGACAGTTTCAAACGCGTGTAATCAACTAGCTGTTGCTGTTGATCTTTTCCAGCGAGTTTTTTGGATTCGGCGAGCAGGGCATCAGCTTCATCTTTATTAATAAACCGATTTAACAAACTGGCTAAATCATCTACAGACAAGTGACGCTCTGACTGAACGGGTTTTCGATTAACAAATAAATCGGCTTGCAGCACCTCGCCAATGCTTTGCTCTTTAACCAGTGAAATCATCACAAAGCAGCCGATGTTAGCCGCTAAACTGTAAAACACCCCGTGGCTGATGTTGTCTAAATCCGTTAAGCCAAACAATGCTGTCGGTGTTAACCAAGTGATACCAAATAAGCCAAGGTGAACCCATTGGGCATCAGGGAACGTAACCGGCAAGAGTAGGGTATAGAGCCAAACAATACTGCCCATAATTAACCCCACAAATGCGCCTTGAGTGGTTGCATTGCGCCAATACAAGGCGCCAACTGCGGCTGGTGCAAACTGCGATAACAATACAAACGATAGTAAGCCGATACTGGCTAAATGATTTTGCTGATTAATAAAACGTTCAAATGCAAAGGCTGATAGCAAGATGACCGCGATAGATATGCGTCTTAAATTTAATAACATTCCCGCCAGTTGTGGGGTTTTTTGCTGAGAATTAAACTTCGGCAGACGTAATAATAATGGCGTGAGGATTTCTGTCGAAATCATGGTGCTCAGCACAATAGCGGCCACAATAACCATTGCCGTTGCGGCGGCAAGTCCACCGATATACACCAATATGCCTAACCAAGCTTGCTGATAAAATAGCGGCAGTGTGAGTACATAGGTATCGGCGCCCACGCTACCACCGGGGAAGCTAAGCTGCCCAGCCAAGGCGATAGGTAATACAAAAATATTGATCAGTAACAGATATAGCGGCACCATCCAACGAGCGGATTTAAGCTCCTGGTGATGATTATTTTCTATCATCATCATGTGGAATTCTTGCGGCAATGCATAGATAGTAATCGCGCCTAAAATCACCTGAGAAATAACAAGGTAAGTAGAGTCTGCATGGGTGGTTTCAGTAATATTTTGGCTTTGGCTGAGTAGGTCGCTAAAGCCATCGAAAACATAAAACGTGGCAAATATACCGACAGCGGTAAGGGCAAACAATTTCACGATAGAGCTAAACGCGATCGCCAGAACTAAGCCTTGGTTATGTTTACTGGCCGATAATTGACGTGTGCCGAATAAAATACTGAAAATAATTAATACGATAGTGACCACAAATGCGGTACTAATGCCCGACTGGAATGTGCCTGTCAGTAAGTCGAAACTGGTACTGATAGCCCTTAACTGCAAGGCGATATAAGGAATCGTTCCTAGCAGTGACACTATGGCGACGCTGGCAGCAATTTTAGGTGAACGGTCAAAACGGCAAGCAATAAAGTCAGCAATTGAGGTCAGGTTTTGGCTTTTAATGATTTGCAAAGTGCGCATTAACATTGGCCAAGCAAGCACTAAACAAATGATCGAACCAATGTAAATGGGAGCAAGCCAAGCCCCTGTCGTTGCTGCTTGACCCACAGTGCCATAAAATGCCCATGAGGTGCAGCATACGCCTAAGGATAGGCTATAGACCCATGGCTTCTGGCTTAACTTTTTTATGGCGCGATTTTGTCCCCACTGCGCCACCACAAAAAGCATTGCAAGATAAGCAATCGAAATGGAACTGATCAACCAAGTGTCAATAGATAACCAAGCCTGCAAGTGATTCCCCAATCATTTTTTCTTATATGTTAGCGAAACTACACTAGACGTCCTGTTTGATAAAGATTTTTAATATCGCGGTGAACTAAGGTAGTACTTATTTATCCATACCCATCAGATAACATGATTAACCTACATTTGTGTCATTGAAGGTTTACATTACGCCTATGAAAATAACCCATAGATATTTGGTCGAAGGTCTGGTTTTTACGAGTTATGTTCTCTTTGCCATGGCATGGGTTGGCGGCACCGCGAGTATGGGCAGCATCATGGCATCGATGCACATAGATAGTTTAGCTTCAGCAAGTTTTATCAGTGGTGCCGTCACTTTGGCTAAAATTGTCGGCACCTTTAGCGCCGCTTATGTGGCAGTAAAGTTTGGTATAAAGTATGCCTTTTTACTCGCGGCGCTATTAATTGTCGTTGGTATAGTGACTCCTTTTGCGACCAATTATGAATTACTGCTGGTGAGCCGCTTTTTGATGGGCTTAGGCGGAGCCTTTATGATTGTGTACTTTAACCCCATTGTGATGCTGTGGTTTGCACCAGAAGATCGCCCAGTCATTAATGGTCTAAATGCGGTGGCATTTAACGTCGGCACGGCGATTATTTTATGGGGCATGACAGGTATTAACGCTATTACGGGCAGTTGGCAAAGCAGTTTAGTGTTATTTTCTGCCGCTAGCTTGGTATTAGCCATACTCTGGTTACTGGTTAAGTTTGATACTCCAGCAGCCACTGGTCATGCAGCTGGTGCAGAGCCCGCAATATACGGTTACCTTGAGGGATTAAAAGATCAATTTAATTGGGCTTATGCGTTTACTTATTCAGGATTGTTGTCGTTTTACATCTGCTTATTTACTTTTTATCCTCAAGCGGGAATAAGTCAAAGCAAATGGGTGATTGGTTTTGGGATTGTCGGCACGATTGCGGGGATGCTTTATAGTCGCAAAAATCCGTTACGCCTGCCGATTATTCGCTGGAGTGGCTTGATTATTGTTATCACCGTTTTGGGTTTATCCTTTAGTACTCAGCCTTGGTTACAGGTTTTATGTGCCATAGTCTTGGGCTTTTTTATCTTTTTCCCCGTGACAGCTTTAGTGTCTATTCCTCACGAACTGCCTATGATGACCGGCCAAAAAATCACCGTGGTGTTTAGCCTATTTTGGTCAATCAGTTATCTGGTTTCTACTATCGTGTTGTGGGTATTTGGTAAGCTGGTTGATTTAAGCGATGGCAGTTATTTTGGCTCATTTGTTATGATTACCATACTCAGCGGCACTGTGTTTGTGGGCAGTTATTTTCTACCAGAAACAGGCAAACCAAAGGAGTTAATCTAATGCGAGGAATCGTTTCCCCTAAGCTGACTGATTTTCTAGCCTTAGTTAACAGCAATATTGCCTTGGCTAAACAAAATAATGTCCAATTTACCCCAGCGATATTACGCGAAAATCTCAATAAACTTGGCGCACTAATGAGTGACTCTCCCTCAGTGAGCTATATTGCCGACAAGGCGTTTACGTTAACCGACCGAGCTATTCCAGTCAGAGTGTATAGCCCTGCACCAGAGCAGCCTTTGCCTGTGTTGGTGCACTTTCATGGTGGCGGTCATATGTGTGGCAGTGTGGCGCTGTACGATCCGATTTGCCGTCATCTAGCCAGTATTGTGCAGTGCGTGGTGATATCGGTTGAATACCGACTCGCGCCTGAATACCCATACCCTGCAGGGCTTGATGACTGTGAACATGCACTGATCCATTATGCCGAGTTACTCGATGATGTTAACCATCAAGACTCAGTCACCATTATTGGTGACAGTGCTGGTGGTGCTATTTGCACTAGCTTAAGCATGAAAAGTCTAACCGATAAACAGATTAAGATAGACCAACAAATTTTGATCTATCCCAGTGTCGATTACACATTAAGCAGCCCATCACTTGATAGTAATGGCACTGGCTTCTTACTCGAAACACCTCGTATAAAGTGGTATTTTGAGCAGTATTTACAACTGTCCGAATCATTGTCAAAGCAACAGATAGAGCAAGTTAAACAGGCTTCACCTTTGCTTGGTCCCATTAACGCTCACTTACCGAAAACACTGATTTTTACCGCAGGTTGCGATCCGCTTAGGGATGAGGGCATAGCATATGCTAATGCGTTAACTGCTGCGGGTGTAGAGGTTGAGCACCATGCGTTCGACGGCATGATCCATGCCTATATGTTGCTGCACGACTTAGTCAAAGAGGAATGTATGGCAACCTATCAACACATAGTTGCGTTTATGGCCAAGGCCTAATTGATCTCATATTAGTCTGGTTAACTGCACCATTATCTTGGCTAGCGGCTCAGTTGGCCAAGTCTTCTCTGCTAATAAAAACAACCCGCATTCACAGACAGTGAATGCGGGTTGACGTGATTATATAAGGCTAAGGCTAAACCAAATGCTAATAGTTAAAGCTAAGGTTAGTTAAGCTTATTGCGCCGTCCAGGCACCATCCATCGGCAGCGCTGATCCTGTAATGCCTCTTGCTACACCACCACAAAGAAATAAAACAAACTCGCCGATTTGTCTAGGAGCTAACATTTCTGGTAATGGCTGTTTTGAGGTTACCAGTTGGTATTTAGCCTCGTCATAACTCAAGCTTTTATCGCTTGCAATGCTGTCAATTTGTTTACCGATAAGCGGAGTATCAACCCAACCAGGGCAAATTGCATTAACGGTAATGCCTTGTTCGGCACATTCAATCGCGACCACTTTTGTTAAGCCCACAATCCCATGCTTTGCCGCGCAATAGGCCACTTTATTTGCTGAGGCGACTAAACCATGCACTGAGGCAATATTGATGATCCGGCCCCAGCCTTTTTCAGCCATAGCAGGGATAACTTGTTGAATAGTATGAAAAGTAGCAGACAAGTTAATCGCAATGATGTCATTCCACTTTTCTATCGGAAAATGAGCCACATCTTGTGTATGTTGAATGCCGGCGTTGTTCACTAAAATATCAATACTGCCTAGGGCATTAACCGCATTGTCGATAAACTCATGTATGCAGTTAGCCTCTCTTAAGTCAGCATTGCTAAAAAAGGTGTTGATTTGGTATTGTGCCCGAAACTCAGCAGCTAAAGTTTGCCCTTCATCATGATCCATAAGGCCATGCAATACGATATGGCAACCTTGCTCAGCCAGCACATGTGCAGTCGCCAGACCAATTCCGCTAGTTGAGCCAGTAATAAGCGCCACTTTGCCTTGTAGTCCTGTTTGTAACGTCGACATAATATCGGTTTCCTCAATTCAATAGCGGCAATGACAGCATATGTGATCGCCCATAGTGTAATGTTTCATAGCAAAGTGATGTCAACGACATGGTTTCACTACAATCCGAGTCAGTACTCTCAGAATAAAGCAAATACAGCACTATTTATTTGGCACCTTAGTACCATAGGGAAACGTCATTTGTTACAGATGGTGGGTTAATCGTGTTGATGACAGTTTGCTTATAGACAGGATAAGTTGTTGAATACTGGCCATAAGCAATAGGCTAACCGATTCCTTAATGAGTCCGCTAGCAACTCATTTACCAACTAATCTGTTGCCCTTGCCAATCCAAGTAACTGGCTTCACCGTCTGGCTCAATATTGGCCATGATGTGATACAACTGGCTGGCGACAAAACGGTGTAGAAAAAGTATTACCTTACGGTGAAATCAGCGCATTTGAAGTTAACGCTCGTGATGCAATGTTAGATACCCTTAAAGGTGATATCTAATTAGGCGTTGAATTTGTTAAGTAATTAACAATATCAATGATCTAAAAACGCGAAGCTAATGGCTTCGCGTTTTTTTATTTATCAGTTATAGCTCGATACATAAAATAAATTAATTGTTATTACGTAAAGTCTCTAACTCTGCTGTTATTGCTTTTATCTCTTTCCTTGATACACCTGGTCGTTTAGCCATTGACTCAAGTTTTTTCTCTCGAAGTTGTTGCAGTTGTTTAGTTTCTGCAGCACTAAGTTGTTGTTTATCTTCTAATGCAAAAATTTTCTCGTTTATACTGTCCATTTCAGCAAACCAGTTGTCCGTTGGCGACATGGCTTCTTCGTTGTGTTCATTACTTTTTATGGTATCGACCCATTTTTGGAGTTTCGCTTTCGATAGGCCAATATTAGTGGGGAACTCATTCATCAGACATTGATTCATTTTGTCATGTTCTTCATCTTGCATAAAAGCTTCTTCATTAAAGCAGGTTTTAAAGGAATCACGATACCCTTGTTCTAATGTTGAAATATCAAGACCCGATAATTCAGCTAGTGTGACGAAATCACCTCGTGCTTTCATCTGATTGATTGTCATATCAACCATTTGTTGTTGCATATCCATTGCTATAGCATTAAAGCCAATTCCAGCGAGTAGCATTGGTAAAATCACTTTTAATTTCATCTTATTCCCTTAATAACAACTTATGATTTTTAAAACGCCATTAACTTAGCAGATTTGAGTGCATTGACCAAATCAGCGAACAGGACATGTTATTGATATGCTTGTCGTAATAGTGAGGAGATTATCGAAATATGTATCATCAATAAGTCTTTTTATCGCTGTCCTTCGGTCGATAATTGAGATTGGGTTATGCATTAAACAGGTGATCTATCAGTAATCAGTCAACACTATCAAGTCCGCTAGCAACTCATTTACCAACTAATCTGTTGCCCTTGCCAATCCAAGTAACTGGCTTCACCATCTGGCTCAATATTGGCCATAATGTGATACAACTGGCTGGCGACAAACTCTGGGGTAAATAATTTACCTTGAGGTACATTGGCTTGAAAAGGTTTTGATAATGGTGTGTCAGTGGTGCCTGGATGAAACGCAATTAACTTAACTCGCTTAAGTCGTCTTGCATATTCTACGGCTGTGGTTTTAATCAGCATGTTTAACGCTGCTTTTGAAGCGCGATACCCATACCAACCACCCAAACGATTGTCAGAAATACTGCCGACCCGAGCACTCAATATACTGATCACACACTTATTGTCAGCGTCTACCTTATGACGGGCTTGCGATAATAGCGGCGTCAATGCACTCAGCCACAGCATGGGCACAATACTGTTGGCATAAAATAATTGCTCTAGGGCATTAGCATTAATATCTTCAATGCGTTTTTCTGGCATCAAGCTAGGTTGTTGAGCCTGAATTTGCACGTCAGCTGTTTGTGAATGCAAAATACCATTACACATCACAATGCGACTGATTTTGCCTGCGACCTTGCCGATACTGTTAACACAATCAATAATCGATGCTTGCTGGTAATTACAATAAAAATGCTGGTGGGTAATCTTGTTACTTAGATTGGCTAATGTCAGCTCGGATTGTCTGCTAACAGTAATAACATTTAAGGCTAAATCATCAGTTTGTTCTGCCATGTCAGCAAGCCCCTTCAAAGCAGCAGCAATGGCATGGTCGATAAAGGCTTGGGCGATAGCCGATGATGCCCCAATAACTACCAAGGTCTGTGTTGAAGTTGACTCACTCATAGCTTATCTCATACCTTATTTTTCATAAATGAAGCGCTTATTTAACCTTACAATTGCCATTATCACAGCGCTTTTGGCCGGTGAGTAAATAAGATATCCGGTAGCGATTGCGGGCAAAAGCTAAATAAGCAATATCGGCAAGCGGTTTTATCAATGGCAAGCGCAACAGTTTTATCCAACCATGTTTACCGGTTAGGCCCCATGCTTTAGCCGTAACATCTAAACCATAAATCCAGCTGCCATCAGCCTGCAATCCATGTAATACGGTATTAGCATGTGCCACGTCTAAATCAGGAAAACGATCATTAATATCATCGGCATTAATATCTTCAAGCTTGATGCGATCTAAGCTATCGTAACGCTTCAATTGCTTCATTTCATTGAGGCAAAGCGGGCAAGTGCCATCGTAAAAAACCGTCAGTTCCATCATTAACCTCATTGAAATAATGTGTGTATAAATCATTGTACGCACAATAGGCCCAGCTAGTTTACCTTTATGTTCTCACCTTAATGCAACAGGCGGTTCAACCGATCAAAATCAATATTTATGATCTTTTTATTGCACCCTCGCGTATCTATTCAAAACAATTCACAAGGGCTAAATAATGCCATTAAGCCAAGCCATTATTAAGGTCACCAATTTACGTTTACGTACTTTTATTGGTTTTAACCAAGACGAGCGCGAAAAACAGCAAGATGTGGTGATCAACATTGAGATCCATTATCCAGCCGATCGATCGTTTCAAACCGACGACGTTGCCGATGCGCTAAACTACAAAATCATCACCAAAAAAGTGATTCAGCATGTAGAAGAAGGGCGTTTCTTGTTACTGGAAAAATTGGTTGCTGACGTGTTAGATATTTGCCGTGAACACCCAACTGTTACTTTAGCTCGGGTCACTATTGATAAGCCGCATGCATTGCGATTCGCAGATTCTGTATCGTTATCTTTAGAGTATCAAGCCTAACCCAATATTAAGGATGTTATTATGACGACCATTAATGACATAACCCGTGCAGAGTTGTCTGCAGAAGCATTAAAAGTACAACAAGCGTTAGTTGCTCACGGACTGGAAACCCCTTTGGTACCGAGTGACATGACTAGCGAGCAAAAATATCAGCGTATTAAAGGTTTAATGACTGAGGTTGTGTCTACTTTAGGGCTCGATTTAACCGATGACAGTTTGGCCGAAACGCCGCATCGCATTGCTAAAATGTACGTTAACGAGATTTTTTCAGGTCTTGATTATGCTAACTTCCCTAAAATCACCCAAATTGATAATAAAATGGGTGTTGAAGAGATGGTTAAGATCAGTAACATCAGTGTGGTCAGTACCTGTGAGCATCACTTTATTACTATTGACGGGCTCGCCAAGGTGGCCTACATCCCCAAAGACAACATTATCGGTCTATCAAAAATTAACCGTATCGTGCGTTTTTTTGCGCAGCGTCCTCAAGTTCAAGAGCGCTTAACTCAGCAGATTTTAGTGGCGTTGCAAACCTTGCTTGCCACCGAAGATGTCGCCGTGAGCATTAATGCTACTCATTATTGCGTAAAATCTCGTGGCATCATGGATACCTCATCAAGCACCCAAACCACTGCACTTGGTGGCTGCTTTAAAGCCAACCCAGCTAGCCGCGCTGAATTTTTAGCTTAGTAAACCGCGGTATCATCATGATTGAATGACTCCCATTAGCGGAGTCATTTTTTTATAATTTAACCGACTATCTTTTGTCATTATTAGTCGGTAGGGTAAATGTTTCATTATCCATTACTTTGAGATAACCATCTAATTTTGCTTATGATAAAGTCACACGTTATCAGAGCGACAACCAATAAAGGCAACATTATGGAACGAACAATACTGATCACTGGCGTAGGTAAGCGTATTGGCTATGCACTGGCTAAGTATTATTTGGCTCAAGGTCATCATGTTATTGGCACTTATCGCACTCACTACGACAGTATTGAGCAGTTGGGTAAGTTAGGCGCGAGTTTACATTCATGCGATTTAACCGATGCAGGCGCCATTGATGGCTTAATTAGCCACATCAATCAGCATCACGATCGCCTCGATACCATTATTCATAATGCATCCGACTGGTTGCCCGACAACAGCGGTTTAAGCCCGAGTGACACCATGGCGAGAATGATGCAAATTCATGTCACTGCGCCTTATCAAATCAACCTTGCTTTAGCGCCATTGCTTATTAGCGCGGCTAAAATCAATCACGACAGTATTGGTGCCAGTAACATTATTCATATTACCGATTATGTTGCCGAAAAGGGCAGTAAAAAGCACATTGCTTATGCTGCCAGTAAAGCTGCACTGCATAATATGACACTGTCATTTGCCAGCTTGTTAGCACCGCACGTTAAAGTGAACTCTATTGCCCCAGCGATGATCTTATTTAACGACCATGACGATGATGCTTATAAAGTAAAAGCGTTAGCCAAAGCGATTTTGCCAAAAGAAGCGGGTTATGATGAAATCATCGCCTTAATCGATTATTTGCATGCGAGTCATTATGTTACGGGTCGCAGTTATGCGGTTGATGGCGGCAGACAATTAAAATAGCCAGTCAACAGCATCATTAAAAAGTGTGAAGCGATAATTTAACATAGACTTCTAGATGGCTAATTGCTAGTGTGGATAGCAGTGCAATATCACACAGCCTATTACCTGAAGGAAGTTACTATGACTGCAGCAAACATGAAACTGGAATCACTGGCGTTACATTATGGTTACGAGTCAGAAGCAACCACTAAAGCTGCTGCAGTGCCAATTTACCAAACCACCTCTTACACCTTTGACGATACCCAACACGGGGCGGATCTGTTCGACTTAAAAGTCGCCGGTAATATTTACACCCGCATAATGAACCCCACAACCAGTGTACTGGAACAGCGCTTAGCGGCGATAGAAGGCGGCATTGGTGCACTGGCTGTAGCTTCTGGCATGGCGGCCATTACTTATGCTATTCAAGCGTTAACTCAAGTAGGCGACAACATTGTCAGTACTAGCCAATTGTATGGCGGCACTTATAACTTATTTGCGCATACATTACCGCGCCAAGGCGTTGAAGTGCGTATGGCAGCCTTTGATGATTTCGATGGCCTCGATGCGTTAATTGATGACAACACTAAAGCATTATTTTGTGAATCAATTGGTAACCCTGCCGGCAATATTGTCGATTTACAGCGTTTGGCCGATATTGCCCACAAACATGGGGTGCCGTTAATTGTCGATAATACTGTGGCCACGCCAGTGTTGTGCCGCGCATTTGATCATGGCGCCGACATTGTCATTCACTCATTAACTAAATACATTGGCGGCCACGGCACCACTATTGGTGGGGTGATTATCGACTCGGGTAAATTTGATTGGGTCGCCAATAAAAAACGCTTTGCGATACTTAATCAGCCTGATCCGTCTTATCACGGCGTAGTTTATACCGACGCCTTTGGCCCCGCGGCATTTATTGGTCGCTGTCGTGTTGTGCCACTGCGCAATACTGGCGCAGCATTGTCGCCACACAGTTCATTTTTATTACTTCAAGGTTTAGAAACCCTAAGTTTACGTATGGAACGTCACTGCAGTAATGCGCTCACACTAGCGGAATACTTGCAGCAACACCCAAGCATTAGTTGGGTAAACTATGCCGCATTACCTGATAGCCCACACCATGCAACTTGCCAAAAAATCACTGGCGGTAAAGCCTCTGGTATCATTAGTTTTGGCATTAAAGCCGCCAATGCTGAAGCGGGTAAAGTGGCTGGTGGTAAGTTTATAGATGCATTACAAATGGTGCTTCGTTTGGTCAATATCGGCGACGCTAAATCACTGGCTTGTCACCCAGCCAGTACCACTCATCGCCAACTGAGCGGCGCAGAGTTAGCTAAAGCTGGTGTATCAGAAGACTTAGTGCGGATATCTGTGGGTATTGAACACATAGACGACATCATCGCCGATGTTAGCCAAGCATTAGAGAAAGCAATTGTGTAAGCCTATTTTTACCTAAGCAATATAATGAAAAAGCCCCATCAATAGCGTTTATTGATGGGGCTTTTTCTATTCTGTTATGTTTAATTCCTACCTTCTACAAAGTCTAGTTGGTATATAAGAGGAACCTGCAGTATCAAGGTGTCTGCGTCCAAAGTGTCCGAAATAGCATGATAAAAATGCCGTAGTGATATCATGGCCTTTATCACACATGCCTGTGTTTCAAGGCATGTAGACTCCTGTTTTGCAGATATGTAACAGGCTCGGGGGGCATGGTCGTTTTTTGACATCCATGTCATCACGACATTCGTCAGTCCATTCACATCAGATGTACCATCTGAGTCGTTAGGTGATTTTTATTATGCTATGAGGAGTAACATTTTGCCGGAGCTGGCGGGGAGATCTAAGAGGGGGAAGCCGTTTTCCCCTTCTTGGTCTGGTGTGGGCGAAGCGCCACGACCTTAATAGTATTAAGCTATTTTAAATAGCTAATCGCCTCGTTGGGGTAATAATCACTGGTAAAGGCATATCCCAAAACTCGGTAGGAACTTGGCTCACTTGCTGACAATCGTGGGCAAAGCCTACTGCTAACGGCTTGTTATCGACCACTTGTGCCAAAGTGCGGTCGTAATATCCGCCGCCCATGCCCATACGGTTACCGTGTTCATCAAATGCCACCAAAGGGGTGATGATCATATCGAGTTTATCGACAGTAATAACATGCTGCACATTCAATTGTGGTTCTTTAATCGCGTATTGATTTTCAAGCATCACAGAATCGCGATCATAACGAATAAACAGTAAGTTGCCTTTACTGAACGGATGAAGCCGAGGCAAATACAGGTTAATGTCGAGATCCCATAATGCTTCAATCAGCTTTTGAGTCGCTAATTCACCGTCTTGGGTAAAATACAAGGCAACATGCTTAGCCGACTGAGCTTGAATTTCAGCAAGCATGTGGCGGCTAGCAATTAAGGCTAATTGGCTTTGTTCTTCAGGACTAAGGCTATTTCGCTCTTGGCGAACATGGCGGCGAATGTTGTCGCGGCTCATGTCTGTGCTATCGAACAGCGGTTCTTGAAACTCAGAAGGGGTGGCAAAGTAGCTAATACGTGCCGAAGATGTTGACGTAACCGGACGATTTTCTGTGTTAGTCATAAAACGAGTGATGGTCATAAAATTAGAATGCTCCCCAAAATACCGCTGCCGGCGTAGCCCTTGAACCGTAGGTTCAAGGCGGGTAAATGTTCATTTCCTAAGGCTTCTCGGTACGAGCCGAGCATGCACAGTGTCAACAAAAGCATTCACCCTGGGTTTGTAATTATCGGCACAGGGACTTAGCCAACTGGCGAATATCTCAGGGAGCAAAACTGGTTGAATCAAGCTTTGCTTCATTCTTAAATCTTAGTCTAGCCTTCCTAGCGGCTTCGTTCAACCAACGATGTTTCCAAGGTTGATTGCAATAACGAAATACGCTCATCCATTTGCGCCATGTACTGCTTATTCTTTTGCTTTTCTTCGTACAGTTCATTACCAATGTTTAATGCTGCCATAATCGCCAGCTCTTCACGGCTTAAATTGTTAGTACGAGATTTTAAGGTTGTCAGTTGGTTTTCAACTTCTCTGGCTACCGTGCGCAAGGCATCTTCGCGTCCTTTTGGACATGCGATAGAGTAGGTGCGCCCTAATAGGGTGATATCAACAGCACTGTTACTCATAATGTCGCCACAGATCCTTAGTTAAACTCAAGCATGTGGCGAACTATATAGGGCTGAATTTAAAAGAGCAAGGCAACAACGCGCCTTTTTAACTATTTGCTGGTTGTCTGAACAAATACACTCATTGTCAATTATTATAGTCACTTTATGGCTCACAAATTTAACCACATTACACACTAGCATTTGGAGCATCATCCTAACTCTGCTAGCATTGATGCAGATATTGCGCTATTAGGAATTAACCATGGCAACCCCACCTTCATTATGTATTGAAAAACTAAAACAGGCCCTAGATTACGCAGAAGTTGGCCAGCATCCAGTAGAAGTGCATGGCGCACTGGTAGGGCTTATTTGTGGTGGCGTTAAACAAGAAAATTTAGCCTGGTTAACACCGTTAGTTGAGTTAATGAACGATGGGCAACCGTTAGAGCCTAATTTACAACTGCTGATCAGCGAATTGTATCAAGACACGGTTAATCGATTAGTGGATTTCGAATTTGGTTTTACCCTCTTATTGCCAGAAGAAGAAGCGTCATTAAGCGATCGCGTCGAAGCGTTAGCCCTGTGGACTCAAAGCTTTTTAACCGGCATTGCCATTATTCAACCACAGCTAGCCAAAGCATCGCCAGATGTACGTGAAGTGATTAAAGATCTGGCCGATATTGCTCAAGTAGAATTTGATGTTGGTGATGACGAAGAGTCAGAAGTTGCTTACTTTGAACTGCAAGAGTTTGTCAGAATGTCAGCTATTTTATGCTACTCAGAGTTTGGCTTAGACATGCCATTGAATGACACCGATGAGTCTTCAACTTTCCACTAACATTTTTGGTATAGGCAGCAACGCAGCGTATGACCACAGCACACACCATCACAGCACAGCTAAATGTTGATATTGCCATTGTCGGTGGCGCCATGGCCGGAGCCACGTTAGCCCTCGGGCTAGCTAAGTTATCTGCCACCTTGTCGCGTCCGCTGCGCATCGCCTTAATCGAAGCCCACCTAGCGAGCAACAATCACCCAGGTTTTGATGCTCGCTCCATTGCCATTGCACACGGTTCTATTTTCGAACTGACTCGTTTAGGTATTTGGCCCAAGTTGCAGCATCTAGGCACGGCGATCGAAAATATTCATGTTTCTGATCGCGGCCACTTTGGTATGACCGAACTTAACGCTAAACCGCTTGGCTTAGGAGCATTAGGGCAGGTGGTTGAGTTAGCCCAAGTGGGCAAAGTGTTGTTTGAGCAATTGGCTAAATCATCTGTTGAGGTGTTTTGTCCGGCTACCGTGACTGAGTTACAGACTCAAACCAATGGTCACTTATTAACTTTAGATAACGGTACGCAATTGCATTGCCAGTTATTAGTTGCTGCCGATGGTGCTAATTCCGTGGTGCGTCAACATCTTGGCCAACCCACAGAACAAATCAATTTCGATCAAACGGCCATTGTCGCCAATGTGAGTACTGACCAGCCGCACCAGCATTGGGCTTACGAACGCTTTACGCAAACAGGGCCATTAGCTCTGCTGCCTATGAGTTCAGTGCCCATGACCGCTGCGGCGCATACTGCCGTGTCAGCCAGCGCTGCTCAGTCGCGTTTTTCCGTAGTGTGGGCATTACCGCCCGCTCAAGCAGAGCAACTAAAACATGCCGACAAAGCCGAGTTTTTAGCCGCATTACAACAAGCCTTTGGCCATCGCGTTGGTCGCTTCGTTGATGTGGGTCAGCGCAGCAGTTATCCACTGACGTTATCGTACATGCCAAGACCGATTTACCATCGCTGCATCTTTATTGGTAATGCGGCGCAAACCCTACACCCAATTGCCGGACAAGGTTTTAATCTTGGCCTGCGTGATGTTGTGGGCTTACTGGATGTACTGAAACAGGCTTTCAGTACGTATCAATTAGCCCATCCCTCAACTGAGGTCGATGTCGGCAGTAATGCTATCTTGCATCAGTATTTAGCCGCACGCCAAGCGGATCGCGACAGCACGCTGAGTAATATCGAATTTTTAGTACGTGGCTTTTCCAACCAATATTGGCCGATGGTAGCGGGTCGCAATCTTGGTTTACGCCTATTGTCTTGGCTACCACCGTTAAAACGTCCCATCGCACAAACCGCAATGGGCTGGCGTTAACTCATTTTAAGGTAAGGATTGAGCATGTTTTCTACTCAAACATATGATGTTGCTATTGTTGGCGGTGGTATGGTCGGGCTGGCAACGGCAATTGGGTTAGCGAATGCCGACCTTAATGTGGTGGTCATTGATGCTGGCGAAACCCAAGCCGTGAGTGGTGAGCCCAAATTGCGTGTTAGTGCCGTTAACAAAGCCAGCCAACAATTGCTCGAAAATCTCGGTGCGTGGCAATACCTTGATGACAGCCGTGTTAGCCCTTACCAAAAAATGTCGGTTTGGGACAAAGACGGTCTAGGCAAAATTGAATTTGACGCTCACAGTATTAGCGAAGCCTATTTAGGTTCAATTATCGAAAATGATGCCATTAGCTATGCACTGGCTAAGCGCGCCAGCGAAATCAGCAATTTAACTCATTTACAAGGTCAACGCCTTGAGCGCATTGCCTTTGGCGAACGTGAAGCCTGGCTAACCCTAGCCGGCGGCGACAACATCAGCGCCGCAGTGGTGGTGGCCGCCGACGGAGCCAATTCTTGGGTGCGTGAACAATGCAATATTCCGCTGACATTCTGGGACTACGGCCACCATGCCATAGTGGCTACTGTGCGCACTGAGTTAGCCCACGATGCGACCGCCAGACAAGCCTTTTTACCCGGTGGTCCGCTAGCTATGTTGCCCTTGTATGACGATAATTTATGTTCCATCGTCTGGTCGGTATCGCCCGATCAAGCTGAGCAATTATTAGCATTAGACGATATCGAATTTGGCAAAACGTTAACCGCTGCACTCGATGGTCGTTTAGGCCTGTGCCAGGTGATTAGCGAGCGACAATCGTTCCCATTACGTATGCGTTATGCGCGCCATTTTGCCCGCCATCGATTAGTGCTGGCTGGTGATGCTGCCCATACCATTCACCCGCTTGCTGGCCAAGGGGTTAACCTCGGCTTTTTAGACGCCGCCAGTATTATCGACACCTTTAGCCAATTGCACGAACAAGGCAAAGATTTAGGCGAATACAGTCATTTACGCGCCCTTGAACGTTGGCGTAAAGCTGAAGCCATGGAGATGATTGCCACCATGGAAGGCTTTAAAAGATTGTTCGCCGGCAGCAATCCGCTTAAAAAAGCCATGCGCGACATAGGCCTAACCCTAGTTGATAATGTCGCTGGGCTGAAAACAGTGTTCATCAAACAGGCTATGGGTAACAAAATGACATTACCTAAACTTTGTCGTGAGCCAATTTCATCGTAGCGAATATAGAAACTTGTTTAATATCAGTCTATACAGCTAAGTCGGCGTTTTTATTGTAAAAAATTATGTAAATAAATTACAATAATAGATTAGCTAAACTAATGCGACAGGACTCGGATTAGAAAAATTTTTTGTATACAAAGTAGGTCTGCGGAGTATAATTTTGGCCGCATTTTATCAAAAACCTACATAAGAAAGGCCTCAAAAAAAGGGATAATAATGGCTAGCAAAACCGTACTTTTTAACAAGCATTTAGAATCTAAAGCCAAAATGGTTGATTTCCACGGTTGGGACATGCCGATTAATTACGGCTCTCAAATCGAAGAACACCACGCAGTTCGTCAAGATGCAGGCATGTTCGACGTGTCTCACATGACGGTAGTTGACGTTACCGGCAGCGATGCTTGTGCCTTTTTACGTAAGTTACTTGCTAACGATGTCGCCAAGCTTACCGTACCAGGTAAAGCCCTTTACGGCGGAATGCTAGACGAAACCGCTGGCATCATCGACGACCTTATCACCTACTACTTAACCGACACTCATTACCGTGTCGTGGTTAACTCCGCAACCCGCGACAAAGACATGGCTTGGATCAACAAGCAAGCTGCAGCATTTGATGTGGTGGTGACTGAACGTCCAGAGCTTGCGATGATTGCCGTGCAAGGCCCTAATGCTAAAGCCAAAGCGGCTAGCGTATTTTCTGCTGAGCAAAATGCTGCCGTTGAAGGCATGAAGCCATTCTTTGGTGTGCAATCTGGCAGCTTATTTATTGCCACCACAGGTTACACTGGTGAAGCGGGCTACGAAATCATAGTGCCAGAAGCCGAAGCTGAAGCCTTATGGCAAGCACTGTTAGATACAGGCGTTAAGCCATGTGGTCTAGGTGCGCGTGATACCTTACGCTTAGAAGCGGGCATGAACCTATACGGTCAAGACATGGACGAGTCAATTAATCCATTAGCCGCTAACATGGGCTGGACCGTAGCGTGGGAGCCAAGCGATCGTGACTTTATTGGCCGTGACGCACTTACTGCAATTAAAGCGGCTGGCACTGACAAATTAGTCGGTTTAGTCATGGAAGAAAAGGGCGTATTACGCCATGATATGGCTGTGTTTTTTACCGACGTAGAGGGTGTTGAACATCAAGGTGTGATCACCAGCGGGTCGTTTTCGCCAACATTAGGCTATTCTATTGCCATGGCCCGTGTACCTAATGGTATTGGTGCGATAGCTGAAGTTGAAATGCGTAAAAAGCGTGTTAACGTAAAAGTCATCGCCCCAAGTTTTGTACGTAACGGTAAACAAGCTTTCTAAAGATTCAATAAAATGAGTTGCGGTTTACCCAAAAAGAATTTATTGATTAAGTATTAGAACATCTGATTAAGGAACAACAATAATGAGCACTATTCCAGCAGACTTGAAATATGCATCTTCACATGAGTGGATCCGTAAAGAAACAGACGGAAGCTACACAGTGGGTATTACTGAGCATGCTCAAGAGTTACTAGGCGACATGGTATTTGTCGAATTGCCAGAAGTCGGCGACACAGTCACTGCCGGTGAAGATTGCGCCGTAGCAGAATCTGTTAAAGCAGCATCAGACATTTACGCACCGGTTTCTGGTGAGGTTATTGCGGTAAACGAAGCTCTAGAAGATTCACCAGAGCTTGTTAACAGCGATGCTTTTGGTGAAGGCTGGTTCTTCCGCGTTATGCCTTCTGACGAATCAGAAGTTGATGGACTGCTTGATGCCGAAGGTTATCAAGAAGTGATTGACGAAGAATAATCGCCAATGACACAGGAAGCTCCCTAGGGAGCTTCTTTGTTATGTGCAGCTAAAAACAATGACGAGCGCGCAACATAATAAACCCTAAACAGGTTATTCACGTATTACCCATTTTCACCCTAATCCAGTTCTGTGCCCTACAGCCAAAACTGGTCGATTTGGAACAAGGTTTAACATGACCAAGCAAACCCTGACACAACTAGAACAGCACGAACTTTTCCTGACTCGCCACATCGGCCCAAGTGAAGCACAACAACAAGAAATGTTGAACTTTATTGGTGCAGAGTCACTAGAAGATCTCACCGCCCAAACCGTTCCTGGCAAAATTCGTTTACCCCAAGATCTCACCATAGGTGACTCATGTGGCGAAGCCGAAGGTATCGCCTATATCCGTAACATAGCTGACAAAAACACTGTATTTAAAAGCTATATCGGTATGGGTTACTACGGCGTGCAAGTCCCTAATGTCATTTTGCGTAATGTATTTGAAAACCCAGGTTGGTACACGGCTTACACGCCATACCAGCCAGAAATCGCCCAAGGCCGTTTAGAAGCGATTTTAAACTTCCAACAAGTTTCAATGGACCTTACTGGTCTTGACCTTGCGTCAGCCTCATTACTGGACGAAGCCACTGCAGCAGCAGAAGCCATGGCATTAGCCAAACGGGTGTCTAAAGCTAAAAAAGCAAACATCTTCTTTGTGGCCGATGATGTATTTCCACAAACATTAGACGTAGTTAAAACTCGCGCTGAATGTTTTGGTTTTGAAGTGGTTGTTGGCCCAGCAAGCGAGTCTGTTAATTACGAATTATTTGGTGCCTTGTTCCAGTACACCAACCGTATTGGTCAAATTACCGATTACACTGAGCTATTTGCCAAGCTACGTGACAACAAAGTCATCGTGACTGTGGCTGCCGACATCATGTCATTGATGCTACTTAAATCACCAGGCGCCATGGGTGCAGACGTGGTATTTGGTAGCGCGCAACGTTTTGGCGTACCAATGGGATACGGCGGACCACACGCAGCCTTCTTTGTTGCCCGTGACGAGCACAAACGTTCAATGCCTGGTCGTATTATTGGTGTGTCAAAAGACAGCCGCGGTAACAGCGCATTACGTATGGCTATGCAAACGCGCGAGCAACATATTCGCCGCGAAAAAGCCAACTCAAATATCTGTACTGCACAAATTTTACTCGCCAACATGGCGTCGTTTTACGCGGTATTCCATGGCCCACAAGGCTTAAAAACCATAGCTTCACGCATTAACCGTTTTGCCGACATTTTAGCGGCAGGCTTAACCGCTAAAGGCGTATCACTGGTTAACACTACTTGGTTTGACACCATCAGTGTTAAAGGTGCCGACCTTGCTGCCATTAATGCCCGTGCGTTAGCGGCACAAGTTAACTTGCGTATCGATGCTGATGGCGTATTTGGTATCAGCGTAGACGAAACCACTATCCGTGCCGACATCGCAGTCTTGTTTGACGTTATCTTAGGCGCAGGCCATGGTTTAGACGTAGCTGCACTCGATGCAGACATCATTGCTAACGGCAGTCAGTCAATCCCTGAAGCCTTAGTACGTCAAGATGCCGTATTAACCCATCCAACGTTTAATCGCTACCAAAGCGAAACCGAGATGATGCGTTATATCAAACGTCTCGAAAATAAAGATTTAGCCCTAAACCACTCCATGATCTCGTTAGGCTCATGCACCATGAAGCTCAACGCGGCAGTGGAAATGCTACCGGTAAGCTGGCCAGAATTTGCTAACATGCACCCATTCTGCCCACTAGACCAAGCACAAGGTTATACCCAGTTAATTAACGAGTTGTCTGAGTTTTTAGTGAAAATCACCGGTTATGACGCTGTGTGTATTCAACCAAACTCAGGTGCACAAGGCGAATACGCTGGTCTGTTAGCGATTAAGAAATACCACGAATCTCGCGGCGACGCGCATCGTAACATCTGCTTAATCCCGCAATCTGCCCACGGTACTAACCCAGCATCAGCGCAATTGGCTGGTATGCAAGTGGTGGTGACTGCTTGTGACAAGCAAGGCAACATCGATTTAGAAGACTTACGTGCTAAAGCATCTGAGCTTGCTGGTAACCTATCGTGCATCATGATCACTTACCCATCGACTCACGGTGTGTATGAAGAATCTATCCGCGAAGTATGCGAAATCGTCCATCAATATGGCGGTCAAGTTTACTTAGACGGCGCGAACATGAACGCACAGGTTGGTTTAACATCACCAGGCTTTATCGGTGCAGACGTATCGCATTTAAACCTACACAAAACCTTTGCTATCCCGCACGGCGGCGGTGGTCCAGGTATGGGCCCAATTGGTGTTAAAGCACACCTTGCGCCATTTGTAGCCGGTCACGTAGTGGTTAAGCCAGGGCGCGAAAGCGACCATAACGGCGCCGTATCTGCTGCACCGTATGGTAGTGCCAGCATCCTGCCAATCAGCTGGATGTACATTAAGTTGTTAGGCACTAAAGGGGTTAAGCAATCTACCCAAACTGCGCTATTAAACGCTAACTACATCATGAAAAAGCTCGCCCCACATTACCCAGTATTATTTACTGGCCGTAATGAGCGCGTTGCCCATGAATGTATTATCGACTTACGCCCATTAAAAGAAACTTCTGGCGTAACCGAAATGGATATCGCTAAGCGTCTAAACGACTACGGTTTCCATTCACCTACCATGAGCTTCCCAGTAGCGGGAACCTTGATGATTGAACCTACTGAATCTGAGTCTAAGGTTGAGCTGGATCGTTTCATCGAAGCGATGATTTCTATTCGCGGTGAAATTACCAAGGTAGAAGCAGGCGAGTGGCCAGTGGACAATAACCCACTGCACAATGCACCGCATACGCTGGCTGACATTATGGACACCGAGTTTGATTCACGTCCGTACAGCCGTGAAGTGGCCGTGTTCCCAAGCGCTGCGGTTAAGGCGAATAAGTTTTGGCCAACGGTGAATCGTATTGATGATGTGTATGGGGATCGCAACCTTATGTGTAGTTGCGTCCCATTATCTGACTACGAGTAAATAGCTACTTAACCTCAGTAATACTGCATCAGCCGCTACTTTTCGCTACTCATTGACAACAGTCAACTCCGTGGCGAAAAGCAGCGGCTTTTTTGTCTTACTTTCGGCAGTAACGCTATTTACAGCTGAGAGTTTTCGCATAGCTCGAAATAAGGAGTTTGACACCAGTCAACTCCGCGGCGAAAACCTCAAACTTCATTGTCTTATCATCGCCAGCGACGCAATTATGGTGGTAATACACTAATCGTCATTCCCGCAAGGTTTTTGAGCGGGAATCTAAAGCATTAAAAAGCGACCGGAAGGTCGCTTTTTTATGTCTGTCTTTCCGGTAATGTTTTTAGCTGGAATCGAACTTTTATTCTTTGGCTTTAATCTGTGCCACAAAAATTTGACGTACCCAGCATATAAGCAAATTAATGTTTGAATAAAAAGTTTGGATGTGTTTTTATAAACGAATAAGATTTTATATTATTCTAAATCTTTACCTCCCCTCTTGGTGCTTAAATAATCAATTTAAGAAAAATAAATCAATTCATTAGCTGGATAACTCCGATCAAATTGGAGGATTTATGCACCAAGATAAAGTATTTATACATAACATTTGGGTTAAATTAAAAAGTATAAAATATTGTGATTTTCTAACAAATGTAATATTAACTTTAAGACTTATTTTAATTTTGATGGAATTTTTTGATAAGTTTTAAATTCATTTAAATAACTAAAATTTAGGTATGTTACTGGTTAATGGTATCAATCCCCGTATAGGGGATTTCTTTTATCTAATGTAGTTTAAGCTCAAGCCAAGATAAATTAAGCGTACTTTTATTCATAGCCTGTCTATCGCTATTTATACTTTACTTACGTGGTTTAGCCGTCAAAACTGCAAAGAAACAGAGTCAGCTATTAAGATGCTGCAGAACCTAGTTAGGGAACTGCAAATATCTTATTAAGGCACCCTTATTTTTTTAACTTTAACTACGCGATGGTCTAGTGGTGCTTACACACCCCCAGCATAAAACATACTCTCCTATACTATACCAAGCATCTTTTAATGAGTTTTCTAGTAATCTCTTTATTGTATAAAGATTTGTTGTTTTGATTACATTATTAGAGTTGGCCAAAAGAGAGTTTCCCAAGCCTTTAACTTCAGGGCATTGCCCACAGTTTGAGCAAAGTTTGGTTTTAAAACAATCTTTATCAGAAAATTTAGAATGCGCCCCTAAAATTGGTAGCCAAAATTCACCGTATTTAGAATCCAGCTCAATGGCTTTTTTTAAATTTAGACCATCTTTGTGATCAAAATATCTTCTGAAATCATTTTCAATATCAGCCAAAGTACAAATATCATCTAGTGCATCTATAGTTGTTGCAGTTGCTTTTGAAAATACTTCTTTAATTATGAATTTAGGTATTATGCTTTCAATTTCTCTAATGTCGATTACTTTTGCTATACGACCACTATTAAATGTTCTATCAGACTTACTGAAAACGGAAGAGGTGCTTCCTTCACCTTTTTTAGGGTGAGGTTTGTCATTATCGACTATACAAAGTAAAAAAGGATGCTTAGTTGATAACTTGTCAAACTGAGTCTTTGAGTGACTTCCTGCTCCCAAGTAATGATCTAGATTAATATTTAGGTTTAGTTTTGATATATATTTTGAGTAGTATTTTCCTACAACACTATAAAATAAAAAATCATTTTCGTTCTCAGTAATTATTGGTGTGGCTTCTGCATTTTTAGGGTTTAAGAATTGATAATATCCAACAGAAATCTGATATAGATTATCATTTTTTATAACAGAGGTGTTTTGTGAACTAAAATCGACAATACCGTGCATGAGCAGAGTTTTTTTTAGTGAATTATTCTCACGATTTGACTCAAGAATATCTGAAGCATATCTTTTGTCATTTTTTGAGTATAAATCTGAATTAATAACATCTAATAAAACTTGCTTAGGTGCAATTATTATATTTTTTCTAAGCCCATGAGTGGCCAATAAATTTATCAAAGCACTCATTTTATCTGGCTCGTTTTCGTATGATTTTGGTTCACAACTCTTGATTTCTATTAACATGATTATCTCCCTGAGAAGAAGCCAATGGGCCAATTATCAAGGTTGCCTTCATCATCATAACTTGCAAATTTAACTATACTTGAGTTGGAAGTTTCACATTTCTCAAATAATGCGATATTGATATCATCTTTATTTATTATTCCGTCTTCTATATTATCGCCGAGAGTGTCAACCATTGTTTTACTGTGTGTTTCAAAAATGATGGATAAGTTAATGTTCTGGGATTTTGAAGCATGTACAATTTTTGAGAACATAGTTGCTAACTTTGCTTGATACTCTGGGTGTAAGTGCAGTTCAGGCTGCTCGATAGCAAATATTAATTGTTTTTTAGGTGAATTCCTTCGGTTGAGTCGTGCTAGATTGGTTGTTTCAAGCCAAATAGAAGCAACAATGGGTAATATTTGTGAAAAGCCGAATCCCATATCGTTGATATTATATTCTCGCTTATCACCTTTTGTTTGTACCATTAAAGCATAATGAAGACCTGATTCATTCACTCTTACTTTGAAGCCGAAATTATCCATAGTCCATTCTGAAAATTTTGAGTTGTCCATTGAAGACCAAGATTTTAATAACATAGCTAGATTGGAACCAGTATGGTCAATTTCATCAATTTGTAGATCTTGATGTCTATAGTACCTTTCTGCAGTAGCTCTTAAAGGAGCAATATAACGAATGTTCTTGAAGGTTGATTCAAGCTCCTTGTCGATTAAACTTAGAATATAAGGGAGGTTTTTGTGCAATGCTAAAGAATGAATTAATTCTCTGTCTTGTGTAGATATGTTTTTGAAGTTTTTCTTAAAAGAACTCGTTGCTCTAAATACATTTTTTAGATCTTTTTCTATATCTTCAATTGCACAAATTCCAAGTTTATCTATACCTTCAATAATTGTATTTTCAGAGGTGTTAGGGTGAAAGTATTGAGATAATTTGTTTTTTAAGGCAGATGTGAAAAAGTAATTTAAATAATATTCCTCCCAAATGCGGTGAGTTCTTTTTAGACCATCAATAGTTCTTTCTATTTTTCTTAAGCGTCCGATTTCGGGGAGAAACTGTCCACGAGTTAAGAAGTTTAGAGTATCTATACCCTTTACCGTTTCTTTGTTTATAGTTAAGTTGCACTTATTTTCATTTAAGAGTTCAAGTTCATATTCATAACTATCAAATTTTAATTTTAATGATTTCGCTACTGTTTTATTTTGGGTTTCAGTAACACCTAGCTCAATTTGAACATTGATACTGTTTTTTCCAAAAAGTTCCGTAAAACTAAAATCAAATGGTGCATACTTGGGTGAAAAGTGTCCTCTGGAAATACTCAGCTCAAGTTGAAAATCAAAAAAAATTGTATTCCCATCAGAATTATGACCAATTGCTTCAGAGAATGCGCCAAAATCAACATATGACCCATACCATAATATCGGCCCTGTAGTTCTAGCTTCAACAGATTGCCTTAAAAGTGGTAGGCTTCTTAAACAAGAGCTTTTACCACTACTATTTTTCCCTATAAAAACTGTAATGGGCTTTAAGTCTACGAATGGTGATTCTTCATTATTACTGAAGCTTCTAAGGTTTCTAAGTCTTATAGATTGTAGCATTAAGAATATCCTTTAATTTGTATTTTTCAAATAAGTAATAAATGAAGTCTAAGTAAACCTTTCAATCTTAATCATTTCCCCACCTCGCTCTTACTCAAACACCTCTGCGCGACTTGATACACAATCGCATCCATTTGCTGTTGGCTGAGTGATTGAGTCCTGAGAGAGGGTAAGGTTTTGACCAGTTGTTTGTGATTCAAGATGGGGAACGGTGGCTTTGTTTGGCTTGTTACAAACCAGCCGGGGAATACCAGCACTGGGCTGGTAAACACTGGTTGGCCTGTGGCTTTGGTGAGCCATTGGCTGACCCACTTTGCTTGGCGTTCGGCTTGTTCGATGGGTTTGGTTTCCGTCCAAGAGGGGAAGCATAAGCGGCCGTCTTTATAAAATAGTTGGTAGTCTTTACCTTGGGTCGCGCTAGTCGTTTTACTGTCGCGTTTGCGCTTGTGGCGGCCTTTGGTTTCGATGGCGAATACGCCATTTTTACCTATGGCTAAGTGATCGATGTTAAAGCCGTCGGCTTGGATGTCGTGAAACACTTGATAGCCCAAAGCTTGTAAGCCGATGAGCTCATTGGCTGTGGCGATTTCTGCGGTGTGGCCTAAACGTAATTTGGTGAGTTTGGAAAAGTTTTTCCGCGTTTTGTGGCCGCAATATCCTAGACCAAGGATGACAATGGGTGCGAAAGCGATTGGGAATGAGCTGTCGCTAATATGCTTGACGATACTTTCGTAGGCAAACGGAAACGTCACTACCATAACCGCCATCGTTAGGCCGGCGACGAGATCAAACTGTAAGTCTTGAATTTGTTGCTGTAAGCCATATGCGGGGATTCGCTGAAGTTGTTCGCGATCGACAGGCAGTTTTACCGTGTGGTCACGGTATTTAAGCATTAGGTGCATAATCAACACCATCAAAAACATACCCGAAAGCAAGATGATGGTGGCGAGTACATTAGTGAACAGGTTTGCCATTGTCATCCTTGAAATTTAGTGTGGTTATACAATCGGTTGCTAATATAAATCCATTATATGGCTTGATTAATATACTCCAGTTTTACAAAAATGTAATAAAAAGTAGCCCAAATGTGATTTTTTGTGCTTTTGGTCTAATTGTCACTGGAGATGACGCGTTTACACGAGTTGATGCTAGCTAACATATGCGGGGATTTTGTGGTTATGGCAGCGACTAAGCGCTGCCATTGTTTGCTTTATTTTATGATTCGAAAGCATCAATAATTTATTGTCACGCTTTGGTGCTTACTGCTGAAATATCAAAAAATGCTGTGTAATCAGTGCTGATACGGTATACTTTGCATTAACTTTTAGATAACAAATGGATTTATATTTAGATGCACGGTAAAAGCTTAGTTATTTTATCTCTACTCATCAGCGTGTTTAGTTCTGCTGTTTATGCTCAAGCAGAACCCATTAAACCTGTGTTGGCTGATGCCAATCCATGGGCTCAGATTGCTCAAACGGACTTAACCTATATCTACCAAACGGTTAAGGCTAATCATCCCGGTGCCATAGATGATCAAAATCTATATTTTTCACAGTGGTTAGAACAAGGTTATCGTGAGGGGTTAGCACGGGCAAAAAAAGCGACATCGTTACAGGATGTAACCAATAGTTTGAGCTATTTTGTGGCTGGTTTTGCTGATGGTCATTTTGGCATTGCGTTTAATCAACACCCTGATATGCAGTCTTGGGCTGGCATAGGTATTGAAAAACAATTTCAGGATTATAAAGTCTATTACACTGCCGAAGATTGGGGCGGGCGGCTTCCTGCGGTTGGTGCCAAGCTTATTTCTTGTGACAATATTGCGGTCGATACCATGATGAATGAGCATATTCTTAAATATCGATTCAATAACAATCAATTGAATGCGCGCAAAGTCTCTTACGCTAAAAAGTTACTCATCGATGATAAAATTGGTGAATTTACTAGACCAAATAGTTGTGTGTTTGAGTCAAAGGGTGAGCAAACTGCCTTTTCATTGCATTGGCAAAAAATTGATCGCAATGATTTATACCAAACGCTCACTCCTGTGGCGTTACCCAAAGAATTTAGTATTGATGAATTTACACCTAAGCATTATTGGGTCCGGTTGCCCAGTTTTTATCCATCGGGTGCTGATGAAACCAAATTGCAAGCCATGATAATGGCGCTTGCTGGTTTGCGTGATGCAGAACTCGTGGTGTTTGATGTGCGTGGCAATGGTGGCGGCAGTTCGCAGTGGGGCCAAGATTTAATGAGTAGCCTTTATGGTAAAGCTTATATCGCGCAAGTAATGCAAAATAATCCAGATAATAGTTACGCTATGTGGCGTGCAAGTGAAGATAATCATGCTTACCTTGTCAGCTTGAAACCTATGTTAATTCGTCAGTTTGGCGCTGACAGCGATATCACTACTTCGTTTTTACAAACCACTTTAGATATGCGGCAAGCGATAGATAATCAACAATCATTGGTGAAAGAAGCATTGCCTAAAAATAGCCAAGCTTTGCAGGCTGCTGTTAATCGCCATCAGACTGAGAAAAGCCTATACCAAGGTAGTACGATTTTACTTACCGATAAATCTTGCGGCAGTGCATGTTTAGATTTCGCCGATTTGAGTTTATCAATACCGCAGCTTATTCATGCTGGCCAAGAAACCTCTGCCGATACTGTGTATATGGATGTTCGCGCAATTAATTTACCTAGCAAACTTGGCGCTTTTTCACTGGCGCAGAAAGTATATCGAGATCGAAAAAGAGGCCATAACCAAAGTTTTGTCCCACAGTATCAGTTTAATGGTTCAATGACGGATACACAGGGATTACAACACTGGGTTTTAAGCTTGATAGCTCAGGAATAGTGGCTTAGGTTTGCTATGAGTGGAGAGAGAATTTCCCGTCATTTAAAGCCATCACATCAGCGATAGCTTTAAATCCGCTCACAGTCTTTATCAATCACTTTTAAGTGTTTTTGAGATGTTTAGATTGAACATCTCATGACACAATAATGACTTGTGCGAAACGGTATTATGTTGATCAGTTAATTCCCTACAAGGGTTATTGAATCGCAGCGACAACGCAATTGCGTCCTGCGGCTTTGGCTTGATATAGGGCGGTATCGGCGGCTATCAGCAAGCCTTGGGCGGTGTCTTCATTATGCTGTAATATTGCATAACCTATGCTGATGGTGACGCTAAGTAATTGGCCCTTATCTTCAACCCTTAACTCACTGACTTTCTGGCGTAACTTTTCAGCTATCAGCATGCCGCCTTCTGCCTCAGTGTGGGGCAACACCACCACAAACTCTTCGCCACCATAACGGGCGACAAAATCTGCGGGCCGATTTAAGCTTAGTTGCAATTGTTTGGCGACGGCCACTAAGCAGCGATCGCCACTCAAATGACCGTGCTTATCGTTAAACGCTTTAAAGTGATCAACATCGACAACCAACAAACACAGCGGCTCTTGGTATCTTTTGGCGTGGTCTATGTCTATTGCCAGTTGTGTTTCTAGATAACGGCGATTAAATAAGCCTGTTAATGTATCTTTGACACTTTGCTGATATAAGGATTCATTGGCCCTGTGGGCTGCGACATACAGACGGTTGACCTCCCATAACAAGGCGAACAGTAACGCCATAGAAGAAACCGAGCTGCTCACTCTTGCAGCATACCAACCTAAACTGAAGCGGGCGCCAGCCAATAGGGTTAACGTGACATCAATCAGGCTGGCCAGCAACGCCACACTCAGCCATGTATAAAGCACATTGTTACTGCGTGCCCGTCTTACCATAAAGAATAATGCCAGCGCATTTAATCCCCACACCATTAAGGCATAAGGGCTATTTAATAGTTGCTTATAGCTGTCTTTATCAATTAATACGGGTAATAAATGGCTACCCCATGTGGCGAATAAGGCCAAACCTAAACTAACCAGTAGGGAAATAAATACAAAGGCAATCAGCCAATATTTGATATTGAGATCAGCAGGGTTTTGGTTAATGATCTTTTTCGGGGCAATTAATGCCAGCAAGAGCAAGATCGGAAACGATGCATGCCAAAATACCCAAATCCATACCGCACTTTGCTCCCCTGCATGCAGTAAACCACTAGGCGAAAAAACACCTGGAAACACTAAAAGCTGCACCGTTACTAAAGGGATAAGGAATAAATAAGCACAAGCAACAAACCCAGAGAAAACCTGCCGGTTACTGGCAAACTGCGACAGCAGTAAATAGGCCGTAATACTTTCAAGCAATACCACTGAAGTGCTGTATGCCGGCAAAAAAGGGGCAATATCGACCAAAGGTATTGAAATAAAAGAGCTAATTATCAGCGCTGAGATCAGTAATAATGAGGCGACAAAAAAAGCCGCCCGTTTATGTGGTTGTTTGGATACAAAAGGATAAATGCCCGGCACTACAGCTCGCTAATCGAATGTGTTTATTGTGGCCACTATAGAAAAATATCCATGTATTTACCAGCATTTGCATCCAAAGACCCGTCAGCAAAGTGATCATCTGTAGCTCAGTGCTATTTGGCTTTTAAGCGTTTTATCCCCTCGTTGATGCTAGTTAGGTACTCGGTTTATCAGTGTCATTATGCAAAGCCACTATGGCTGAATTAAAACATGTTTACGGCCTAACCATTTGTCTAGAATACGTGGCCAGAGTAAACTTTTAACATTAACTCAAGTCTCCAGGTTTTATGTAAAATGCCTCAATAAACATCAAAACGGGTAGAGCGTTAAGCGAAGTACTGGCTTTGTATTAACGATAGCGCTGCGTTATGGTTTCTTACCTGACTGTTGTTCACGACTTGCCTGCTTAATAATTAGGAACCCATGAGTAAAGAATACCAAGTACGGATCGATCGGGTGCTTCAATATATTGAGGCTAATCTCACTAATCAGATTTCATTAACAGAAGTGGCAAACGTCAGCTATTTTTCGCCTTATCATTTTCATCGTATTTTCTCTGCCATTATGGGGGAGACAGTTAATGATTACATTGTGCGCCGCAGGCTTGAGAAGGCGGTCAACATACTGATTTTTAAAACTCAACTACCTATTACCCAGGTGGCGTTAGACTGTGGTTTTTCATCCAGTGCTAACTTTTCTAAGGCGGTAAAACTCTATTTTGGCTTTAGCCCGACTGAAATAAGAAACCCAGATAAAATAAAAGATAGCAAGATTGGAAAAATATACAGCAAGTATGGAAAAGTGTTTTGCCCTGCTGATTTGTATCCTAGTCGTATCACCAATGAGGTGACGAAGAGCCCTAATTTAGAGGATACCAATATGAAAGTGGAAGTGAGAGATTTTGATAGCCGACGCGTATGTATTTTGGCTTCAAAACGCGGTTATGAACCTGAGTCGATATATACCGCATGGGACAAACTGATCGATTGGGCTTCAAGCAATGGCATAACGCAAGATGCGCAACAACGCTTTGCATTTGCTTATGATAATCCAACGATAACACCAGCGGATAAATGCCGTTATGATGCTGCGATAGTCATTGGGAGCAACATAAAGGTTAATCCTCCGTTTACCACATCTGAAATCCCCAAAGGTAAGTATGCGGTACTTTATTTTAAGGGCATGCCTGAAGACACGATCAAGGCTCAACTGGGTCTGTACTCTGATTGGCTGCCAAATAGCGGATTTGAACCTGATAATTTTCCGATGTTAGAACATTATTTGAATGACGCCAGAGTTGACGGTTATGTTGAGATGGAAATTCATGTCAAAGTTAAGACCATTTAATTGCGGTTACAAAAGTGGGGTGGGCAGAACCTGCCTCACTTTTTGTCGTTTAGGTTTTACCAGTGATGGTATTCATGCATAGGTGAAATATAGCTTTATGGCTGACTTATTAAGGATTCCTAGCATAGTTTCATCCTTAAATTTAAATCACTGTAAAACAAAAGCGACCGAATGGTCGCTTTTTTGTTGGTTGAAAAATGCAGCTTTAGCCTTAACCACTTAAATGAACCGTGGGTAAGTCAGTGACCATGTTTATTGCAATGACGCTACAATTTCACGGAAAAACGCGATGGTTTCTTGTTTTGAATTCAACTCATCAAGAAAGCCCAAATCGGCGCTGTTTTTAACTATCACTACATTGTGTTTTTGGTTTACATAAATATATTGCCCGTATACGCCGACACAGAAAAATTCACCTTGTTCGGCTTCTGGCGGTAGCCAGATTTGATAGCCATAACCTAATTTGCCGACTTGAGGTTGTAGGTAATCAGCTTGTGGTGTGGTGGCGGCTTTAATCCAGGCTGCTGACACGATTTGCTTACCATTAAATGCGCCATTGTTCAGTAATAAGCGGCCAAAGCGGGCGTAGTCGCGGGTGGTAACATTTAAGCCGCCTAAGGCAAAGGCAGTGCCCTGGGAGTCGGTAAGCCAATAGGCATCGCTTTCCATGCCAATGGTGTTCCAAATATTTTGCTGTAAAAGCTCGACTAATGATTTACCGCTCACTCGCCTGAGTATCATGCCAATAACGTGGGTGTCCATGCTGACATAATGAAATGCTTGGCCTGGAGCTGACTCATTAACCAGTTCGCTGGTCATTTGATCTAACGAGCCGCCAATCGCCAATACCCGGCCCATTTTATTAATGTCAGAGTAGAAGTCTAGGTAGTCTTCGTTCCACTTAACTCCAGATGACATTTGCAGTACGTGTTTCACTTTGACATTACCATAACCAGATGTGGCAAGCTCGGGCAGATAAAAGCCGACGGTTTTTTCGATATCAATCTTGCCAGCATCAACCTGCATACCGAACAATATCGACACAAATGATTTGGCCATTGACCACGAGATGCGTTTGTCATCACTTTTCGTGCCGAGAAAATATTGCTCAAAGGTTATTTTGTCGTCTTTAAGTACCAGTAATGCTGTTGTTGCCCTACGAGTGAGAAAATCCTCAGTTTTAGTGACGTGACCTCTATAACGAAATGATTCAGGTAAGGCGGCTAAGTCGACGTCGAACACATAGGGATCGCCTTGTGTGACGATTTTTTTGTTAAAAAAGACATTCTTCATATTGGAAAAATTATCTACCACGAGTGCCTCATCAAATAAGCTGACTACGCTGTATAAGCGAGTAACGCTTTGCCAATTAAACGCGACAAGGATGATGACAATAATAAAAATGCTTAATAAGACAGCTTTGATGAACTTAAACACAGTCGACATTGACGTTTCCAGATAGATAAAATTGATGTAATGACAATAACCTATAGCGATCATCAACATAAATCAAATGCTTAACAAGCAGGCCGTTGTCGCCCTTGAACGTGATGTTAACCATGCAATAGATCGTAATGTTAATCCCCAGAATCTGCAGCAATAATATCCTCACCGTGGTGTAGCAATGTAAGTTGCAGCTGTCTATTTCTATTTAGACACAGCTGTTCAATTTGCTCCGTAATTACAGCGCTTGGTTGCAGAACTAAAACCGCTGTTATGTCCAAGTTTTGTTTGATTATCCTCGTGGTTATTGATGATATTATTTACTGTGTGTTTTAAATTAACGTTCGGTTGACGATTTTGTTACATTTTTCTCTATTGCTAAAGTAGGTGTTGGCAGCGCTTAATACATTATGTGTGATGTATTTTGTTGAAAAATATCAATAACTTCATTTTGTTTGTTTATTTTAGCCCTTCATTACTTTAGAGTATGCGCCGCTAGGAAAGCATGTTAGCCCGACGGTAAGGTTAGGCTACATTTGAGTTAATGGATAACCCCCACTTTTGATGATTTATCCATGCTTTATATCTGCTTGAACCTCCTAGCGTAAATAATCAAATAAAGGAATGATTGATGAAAAACGTTACTGCATTAGCACTAGTATTAGGTTTTGTGGCTTTACCAGCTATGGCTGCACAAGATGCACCATTTCACCACGAAGCGGGTTTAGGATATTCTGCTAATACTGAAGAATTCGGTGATGGTCTATGGGACCTTAACTACCGTTTCTATCTTGACTCTGTATCACAAGAAAAAGGTCCATATGCATTAAATGGCTTTTTAGCACAATCTACCAATGTTGGTGCTAGCTATAAAATGCAAGATGATGTTGACCTTGATATTTTCTCTGTTGATGGCACTTATGTTTTCGATTCAAAGTGGTTTGTTGGCGCTAAAATCGAACGTTATGATGTTGGTAGTTTTGATACTGACACTTATCAACTTGATCTTGGTTACTACTTCAACGACAGCTCAAAAGTTGCTGCATTCTATGTTGATGGTAGTGATATTGATTCAATCTACGGTCTTGAAGTTCGCAGCTTTATCGATCTAAAAAACACTACTGGTGTTGATTTAGGTGCTAAGTGGACTCATACCGATGCTGACGATATTTTCAACGTCAATGCTGATTGGTATGTAACTAAATCATGGTCTGTTGGTTTAGGTTATGACGATAACGGTTCAGACGATAACTTTACCGCCAAAACAGCTTATTGGTTACGTATGTCAGATGCTTTTTCAGCTACATTTGAGCTAGGAAAAGTACTTGATTCTGACGTAGACGGTTTGTTTGTTGGTGTGGGTGTTGTTGGTCGTTTCTAAGCGCTAGTTAGAAATGATTGATATGTAATTGTTGATATACATCGATGATTAATATAAAAATTAAGGAGCCTTTTAGGCTCCTTTTTTATTGTTTGGTTATGCTTACATCTTTGTCATTCCGGTAATACATTTGAGCCGGAATCCAGGTTTTTACTTTGTTTGTCGGTTGCTTGGGTCCACATTGTTGTAAAGAGTGAAAATGCTAATCCTTCCGATACCACGAAAGTTAGCCTTGAGTCTGATACGCAGGATGCTTAACCTTGTCTTGTGGCATTACTCGCTATCGCTTAAATCCGCTTAAAATCCTTATCGAGCAGGTTACTGACGAGCAATTTTCCTGCTTGATTGACTCTACATTCGCTATATTTTGCTTGTGCAAATTCCTCTGCTCGGCCTTCTTCAAAGAAAAATGCGTTACCGGCAAGTTTTACTCTGCCGTCACGAATGCGGTACTGAACCAGTCGCTGGGCGGGTGTTAATACCGCGCCACGATAAATGCTGTCGAATTGGGCAATGCGATTGTGGTCGAGAGTGACAATCATAAAGCCATCATGGTTATCGGAGTCTTGCTCGACTGACCAGCTGATCGCAGTCGCAATATCATAATTTAGCTCCATATAGTCGCCTTGCATTAGGGAGCGTGGATCGACGGGGGCCAGTTTGAACAGGATTATATCGCCATTAGCTAACAGCTGTTCTTGTTGATAGATTTTGTAGTTAATCAGGGCAAGTATCACCATTGCTGCAATAATAACCCAAAGTGACCGCTTACTCAGCTGACGTGGATGGAGCACCCCCATGTTATTCGAGGTCATTATGCTTGCTCCTTATTAAGTGGTCTGGGCACTTGAGCACTTTCAACCATAGCGCTCACTTCAGCCCCATTTTCAGTGATATTGTTAGGCTTATTTTTACGCTTAGCGCGAGTATTTTTACTTATGGCAAATCTGAGCATTAGTAATACTATGCCGCTGGCCATTAACCATAAAGATTTATCAAACAAGTCGATGTGGAGTGAGTAATAATACATGCCGATAAAGGCGAGTAGGGCACATACCGAAATGATGACTAATTTTCGTTCGTTGTAAAAATAGCCCAGCAGGAGCATCAATACTGCGACGCTTAATCCGCTCATGACGATGGAAAGTAGGCCGATTAATATTGTCGCTAGGATCACCATTAACTTGTTGCGAGGACGCACAGTAACAACTCGATTGGTATAGCTATCGGTAGTTAAATTGAGCAGGTTAACAATGTGATTAATCAGCCATAGCGTAGATAACAAGCTTATTGCGATGGCCAAATAGTCACTGATGCTGGAGTTAAATGCCATCAATACGCTGGGTCTTTCTATGATATCGCCCATATCAGATAACATGAAATTGGCGAGGAGCAAATTAATAGCAATGGCATAACCTAACATTCTAAGACGCTGATAATACTGCGGCCATCGATAAACGTGCGACCAAATAACCACTAAACTCAGCAGCAATAATGGCAATATTAATAGCGTGACCTGGTTAACCACTAAGATAGCTAAAAAGCTCGGCACCATGGCTAATGCAGCCACAAATTGGTTGGTTTTATGAGGAATGATAATCCAGTGAATCATAAACGTGACCAAGTAAATCAGTGTAATCAGGGTCTCATTACTAGATTCTAGCCTTTCGTAAATTCCCAAAAGCCACATTATTTGTCCGCTTAAGCTAAATGCAAATACCATCTGCAGAATAAACTCTTGCCGATTGGTGCCCAGACGGTAATAAACTAAACAGCTTAGACTTAGTGCGGCACCAAGGCCGATAAACGATTGGTCGATATCGCCAATGATGGATCCACTGACTAGCACACAGGCCAATAAAAACAGCGCAGCAACCCAGCCGCCAATAATTTGCATGGCAATAATGTACCAAGGGCTGGCGAGTGTGGTTTCTGGTGTTGTATTAGTGTTTACAAGTTGGTTAACCAGCGTTTGCCATAATGCCGTGGCGTTGAGGTTACTCATCGGCGGCTACCTCAGTTTTAACATCACTATTGTTCGCGTCTTTATGCTCAAGACTTGCCATTTCGCTGAACTGTTTCTGCCATTTTTTTAGCCAATATAAGCTGCCGCTGGTTACACCTACGACTACCATAGCAATCAGAAAAAAACTCGCTATTGAGTCGTTAGATTCTAATAGTGCTCTTGAAAGTAGTGACACAATAGCAGCGCTGATGCTGGTTAATACCAGGGCAAGTGGATATAAGGCGGGGGCGCGATAACGGTACCATATAAATAAGCTAGTCAGGGTGAGTAGGTAAAGTAACGCATAATAAACAGCATGTTCGCTGGCTTCATACTGATAGTTTAAGTCAAAAATGACCCAAATGATTAGCCAGGTAAATACACTTACGCTAGCAAGTAAACTGCTTTTTTCAACCATGGGGCAGTTAAAGCGTAATTGGCCTGGCCATTTGCAGCATTTAGCTATGGTAAATGCTAGGTGGATGACTAAGTTCGTTACGCCAAAAATAGCGATTTGTTGGATGTCTTCCTGTAAAAAACTAAACACAGAAGCAAAGGATTGAAAATATAGTCCTTGGCTTATATTGATTAAGACCACCAGCAGTAACCACAACAGATCAAAGCCTGCGATGTAGGCAAAGGGTAAAATTAACACTGCCCAAATAGCAAATAGTTGCCAAGGATCTGCGCCGGTTTGGTATGTCTGTCCCACCAGGGCCAGTAATGCCCCAAGCATGATGCTGGCACCGAGTAACATGGCATTGGGCAAGCTCCAGCCATAAACATTTTGGCTCTGTTGTTTAAGAGGTTTTTGCGGTGAATGCTGCTTTTTTTGCATGCGGTTAATCAGATAAAACCCACTAATAAACAGAGCAAATAACCCTTCGACTATGGCAAATTTACTCAGGTGCGCTAGTGCGTCCCAATTGAACGCCATGAAAAATATCATCCCAGCGCTAAGTAGCAATACCCCAAGATAGAGTAATATATTGGCAATTAATTGTTGCCAATTTTCTGTGTTTGGGTGTGGATAAGCTACTAACATTGCAGCTTTAAGGTTTGTGGGCTCGATTTTGTTGTCTAAAAACCATTGCCATATGTGTGAACGTTTTTCAATCATCCTTGTTCGTTATCCTTTTTCTGAATCAATAGCCGTCCAAGTTTGCTCGTACTAACTCTAATTCAAGCTCACGTTATTGATATGCAATTTAAAGCTATGGAAAAATCAAACATCGTTTTAAACATAGCTCATCTGCTGAGTACTTTTCATTAATATTAGCCCTTATCATGAGAGCTTAAACTTGGACTCTTGCCTGACAGATGGCATCGCGAGTGTTGTGTAGACAGTAACCGATATTGATTGCGGCTATCAACGACTATTTGTCGATACGATACTGATTTTGCTATTAATATCATCACAGCTGCCAGCGCTTGGTCTCTGGAGTAGGCAACAAAATGGCAGTAATAGCTTTTATAGCTGATATACGTTACCTGCCGTGATGTAACACTGCGCTGATGTGCATGAGGTTACTGATTAAATCCGTTTTTAAGCCATTGATGAGACATCATTTATATTAGTATCTTTTAGTGGCGACTCACATTTATAGCAGTCGCTATTGAGCATCAGGCTGGTATTGCCTACAATAGCGCACGTTTTATTAACTACAGCACAAGACAATGAACGACACTACAGCTAAACCTGCTTTACCTGATCGCCTTAGCGTCAATCCACGTAGCCCACATCATGTGGAAGCCGTTTTCGAACACGAGATTGGTATTTTACTTAATGGCAAAGAGCGTAATGATGTTGAAGAATATTGCATCAGCGAAGGTTGGGTAAAAGTTGCCTCGCACAAAGCATTAGATCGTCGCGGCCAACCGCTTACGATGACAGTAAAAGGCAAGGTTGAAGCGTTCTATAAATAGAACTGAGCATTATCTCTGAGCCTATTTATTCACTGTGTAAAAAAGCGAACCTGAGAAGGTTCGCTTTTTTGTTAGGCGCGTAGCGATATTTTACCGCGGCGATGGCTTCTATTCCATAGTTTGGTGCTGTGTTAAAGCCCATTACCTGAGTAAATGTTGACTCGTTTACTCATGCTCAAAAACACAGTTGCTCAACACTCTTTATGGCTAAGCATAGCCTTTACTCAAGTCATATAAACGATTTGATAACTCTGAAGACGAACTACTGACATTCGCTAATTCAAGCGCATCTTTGGCATTTAAGTCATTGCTGACTCTAATGTTTTCGGCTAGTTGGTTAATTTCGCCCGATACGCTTGATTGTTCACTGGCGGCCATCGCTATATGCGAGGTACTGCTACTGATGTCACTAAATACTTCAATAATTTCGTTAAACCCTGCAATTACTTTTTCTGATCGAGCTAAAGATTCTACGGATAAGGACTGTGAGCTGACGATGATGTTCACGCCCTGACTAGCCGATGTTTGCAGCTGCGCGATCATCGCTTCAATCTTACTGGCTGACTCTTGAGAGCGGCCTGCGAGGGTTCTTACTTCATCGGCAACCACTGCAAATCCGCGCCCTTGTTCACCCGCTCTAGCGGCTTCAATGGCGGCATTCAATGCTAACAAATTGGTTTGCTCTGAAATACTCTTAATCACATCTAACATGGTTCCCATTTGTTGCGAGTCAGAAGCAAGGCGATTAATAATATCGGCTGTTTTTTGGAGTACTTGTGACAGCTCTTGGTTAGCTTTACTGTTTTCTTCGACATCAACCATGCGCCGTTGAATAAGCCCTTGGGATTCGTCGACGGTTTCTGATGTTGATTTTGTATTTCGTGCCACTTCGGCAGCGCTGGCGGACATTTCAGTGATGGCCGCTGCGAGCATGTGGTTTTCTGTGAGTTGTGATTCTGCCCGCTGTTTTAGCATAGAAGACATTTCATTGAGCTGTTTGGCTCTATCTTTGGCTTCTACCGCTTCGTTTGCTATTTGTCCAAGCAAGCCTTTGAGATGTTCACTATATTGATTAACCGCTTGTTTTAATTTACCTATTTCATCATAGCGATCTATCTTGAGCGTTGCAGCAGAACCGCCACTGATTAACATGCGAATTTGCGCAGTGGTCTCATTGACCCATTGCATCACTTTGTTAGCATTAAAAATTAGAATACCAACAAAGAACAGCAGCATGGGAATGAGCGTCGCATATAAACTAAAGCTTAAGTCGCTGATAGGTTTTTGGATAATGGGATCAGGCAAAACAATACCAATTTTCATGCCTTCTTCGGCCATGTCCATTATTGCCAACATAGAACCACTGTCTTCCACTACGCCCTCTGGTAAGTGGATAATGGTCTGGCCGCTGTTGATTGCGCTCAACAGCGGTTGAAGGCTGCTATCTTGGGCGGCGACCTCACTGAATTTTTTCATATCAAGTGATGATGAGCGAATACTTGGAAAGCTGATTATTTGATTGTTTTGGCCCAATACAAAGTTAAAACCGCCTGACTCTTGGTTTTGGCGCTTAAATAATTTATCTAAACCCGCTAGCATTAAATCAACGGTTGCGACGCCCCAAAACTTACCAGCTCGATTGATCGCGACAGTACAGGTCACCATAGCAGTGCCACTGACAGGGTCTTCATAAGCTTCAGACCAACCACACTGTCCGGTTTTAAGTGAACGCCCAGCGATATACCAAGCTTCGTTGTGATAGCCTGGACCATCAGGCTTATTGTAATCATCAATTTTGTCTAATTGCCCTGAAGCATTACGTGCCCAAAAAAAGGATTTTAATGCTACACCAGAGCTAAACGCATTAGGTTCTGGCCAAATCCCACCACCAGCGATATTGCCATTGCCAAATTGGTCAATTATTTTGGGAAATAACGCGCTAAATTGCTGCTCGTCTAAGGGTAAGGTTTCTGCTAATGAGGCTAAGCTTTGGGTTAGCACCGAACCTTTGCTTAGTTCAATTCTCACCTCGTTGACACTGGCTGAAATACGCAGTAATTCTTTCTTTTCAACTTCTTTTTGAATTACCGGTAATGCTAAGGTCTGCATTACGATATAAATAAGCATAATCACTGTGACTAATAAGCCCACACTAAGATACTTTGCTTTTTGTGCAATTAATAACGTTTGCTTTTCCATAAAAGGGTTACCCTGCGCGAGCTCGCTGAACCGAATGTTACTTTAACTTTAGTCTAGGTTGTTGGTTTTATGTTAATACTTTAGTTACTATTTTTTACATTTATTGTTATATCGTCATCGACAACTGCCACGCTTAAGTCAACCTTGCCAAGGGTGTGTTGCTTTTAGTGCATATTTAGCCGTTGTGCTTGCCTTAGCGTTAAGCCACTAAGCCGCATCATGTGGCTGTCATTTTCGAATTTGAGATTTGAGATTTGAGATAGGGATGGTGTTTAATGGCAAAGAGCGGACAGATGTTGCAGCAGATTGCAGTAATAAAAGTTGAGTAAACGTCGCCTCGAAAGCATTAGATCGTCGCGGCGGAGCACTTAAGATGACACCGACTTTACGTAAGGCTTATTCCATCTTCACTAAGTGTTGAAAACAACAGGCTAGCTGTAATGACTGAACTGATATTTATTCACGGAATATTTTTTAACTTTATATACATGAAATATAATAGTTTATTGCTATTTTGTTATTATAACTAATTAGTCTGTTGTAACAGAAATAGCGAGTTCAAGGGTAGTGTTTGTCCATCATGTATTTCATTACTTTATCTGTAAACAATCTCTGCCAAGCATTACAGTGCTTAAACACTGGATGTTGCCCATCATGACTTTCATTCATGTTGAATAGCTGTAGAATCCGCGCCTTGTTTTACCGCTAACCAATATTTGTGTATTTATGATGATAGATCTGGCTTTGCTGCCTTTATATTTAACCACTGTGGTCGCGTTATTGTTAATCCCTGGGCCTGACATGCTGTTGATCGCCAGTTCGAGTTTGAGCTATGGTCGCAAAGTGGGTGTGTATGCCAGCTTTGGTAATGCGACTTCTGGTTTAATTTTAACCTTGCTTGCAGCTATGGGCGTTTCTGCTCTTGTGGCGATGAATCCAATTGCGTTAGAGCTGTTAAGGGTATTGGGCGGAGCGTATTTATTGAAAATGGGCTGGGATTGCATGCGCAGTGGTGCCAGCGATGCGCCCGAGTTTAGCCAGCAAGGTAATGTCGCTAAACTACTTTATCGTCGTGCGGTGCTGAGCAATTTACTTAATCCTAAAGCACTGATCTTTTTTGTGTTGTTTCTGCCCCAGTTTGTTTCTACCCAACTCACTGCCAGTTCAGGTGAACAGATGCTGGCACTCGGTTTACTGCTGAACGTAATGGGCTTGACGTTCAATTTGCTGTTGGTGGCATTAGTGGGCAGTTTGGGCAAACCATTGCTGAAAAATGAAAAGTTTCGTGCTTATCAAAATAAGTTTATGGGGATAATATTTTTTGCTTTAGCCATTTGGTTACTGGCATCGCAAGTGCAGAGTATTGCTTAACCATTACGGTTGAAAGAGGCCATTAACTAAAACCACGGTCATTAGCCGTGGTTTTTTGATCTTATTGCTGGCGCATTCACATCGATAATGCATTTGGCGAGCGACGATTTATCGCTATGATTCACTTTTAGCGAGTTTAATCGCCGCTATCTCTTTTTCAACCGCGGCTACCACGGCATGAGGGCTGCTCAGGTATTGTGAGTGGTCGATAAAAATGGCGTTATCATTAACTGTCATCACCAATACGGGAAAACCAGTGGTACCAATGATTTGTTGAATTTCTTCTATGCCTTCCAGTACGTATTCTGCATCCATACTGAGCTCATCTTTAAACACTTTATTTGATGGTGATAGCTTAAATTTTTCGACGATGTCATTAAAGTCGTGTTTATTACTAAGCGGGTTACCTTCAATGAAATGAGCTCTTTGTAGCGCATTGAGCACAGCTAATTGCTTGTCAGCTTGTTTGCCCTCTAACCAGGCCATAAAGTTTGCGGTTTTGATTGAGCTTTTAGGGCTGTTTGCGTAGCGAATATGGTCGCGACCAAATTTAAGTCCACTTATTTTTGCCGCTGCTTGCATTTGTTCTTCGCCAGCACTGTCTTTGCCGATGTAATGCGCACTGTGTAATAAGTGAATATTCATTTCTGGATAGGCTTGTTGCAATGCGTTCACCAAAGGTGTGGCGGCATAGCTCCAAGGGCAATGTGAGTCGTAGATAAAATAAAGCTCAGTGGTCATTAAATGAATTCTTGTTTGTGATCCTATGTGTTGATCCTAAATAGTTTATGGGCATTATACAATCATTGAATCTGAGCGCATTGAGCCAGAATGGCCTTATCTATTATCATTGTGTGTACATTGCCTCTAGGTCATGGTTTAACATAACTCGTTATTGTTCTACTAACGTCCTATTTTTATTGAATTAAAATCTTAAATTTATTCTTAAGAAATCGAGAAACGCACTCTATGAGTGGACATTAGTTATCCATAAATACAATGACAGATATTGATGATATTGTTCAATAAATATGTAATGTCATACGTGAGCTGAGCATCAGTAGGCTAGTATATATCCTGTTATTTTTTAAATATTACAGTTATTTACACGCTCATCGCTGTCCGTTTTTAATGCTCATACGTATAGATAACCCAGAGGCTTAATGATTTATATTTTTAAGCCGATGACTTTTATGAAGCGAGTAATCACTTGATGGTGACGTTCAAGTGACTTTTATGGACAGTAAATGATTATGATTAAGCCAATTTATTTTATTGCTGCACTACTATTTTCATTATCAAGTCATGCTGAAACGACAAGCAGGGTTAACACTCTAGGCGATATATTCACTTGGCCAGGCGGGAGCAAGTTAGCCGTTAGTCTGTCTTATGATGATGCGCTTAATAGCCAATTAGATAATGTGATCCCCGCGCTAGATAAATATAATCTAAAGGCGTCTTTTTATGTGGTTGCCAACTCTCCGGTTATGAATGCGAGGCTAGATGAATGGCGTGCAGCAGCTAACAATGGCCATGAGCTCGGCAATCACAGTGTTTATCATCCTTGTCGAGCGTCATTACCGAATAGAGATTGGGTAGAAGCGCATCATGATCTTGATCATTACAGCACGGCGCAGATGATTGAAGAACTTGAAGTAGCCAATACTTTTTTAAAGGCCATTGATGGTCAATCCGAACGGACTTATACGGTGCCTTGTGGCGATATGGTGATTGGCGCTGATGTGTTAAGTAGCCAACAATACCTGAGTCAGCTTAATGAGCTATTTACTGCGGTGAAAGGACAGGGGAAAGATTCTCGATTTTCACTGATATTGTATCCAGAAGGCCAAAGTGGCAAAGAGCTTATAGATTATATTCGCCATATTCCTGCAGATATTTTATTAGTAAACATTATATTTCATGGGGTTGGAGGGGATTACTTATCGGTGTCATCGGAGGCTCACTCTGATTTATTAACCTTTTTAGCCAATAACCGGGATTCTTATTATGTGGATTCATACATCAACTTGATGAAATATGCCCACAGTAAGCTGTAATAGTTTAATCATTTGATTGTCGGCAAGAGAGTATAGATGACAGGTTGATAAGCCTCATAGTTTACTTATAACTCTGCGGTTATTTCAAGTGGATCAAAACTCTATCAAGTCGTGCTTAATACTTATTAAACAGTGGTGCAGAATATTTAAGCCAAATACTAGACTCAATTAATCGTTATTAGTGGATGTACTGAGTTGATGCATCAATCCACCAATGCTTGCGGATCAGGGGCGCGCATGCGATCCCACCATTCTTTGTTGGCAACAATTTGGCCTTGATCATCAATGGCTGGGTAGGGAATTTGCTTGCGTCGACAGGCTTTGGCGTAAACTGGATGCCCTTGTTCAAACAACATAGTTTGGCAATAAGCGTGATCAAGTTTGCGGCTGCCGTACATATCGGCTTGCTCACGTTGGCGCTGGGCTTCATACATGACTAATGCTGCCGCTACAGACACATTAAGCGACTGCACCATGCCTCGCATGGGGATGATGATGTGTTGATCGGCCGCTGCAATCGCTTCTGCGCTCACACCATCACGTTCGTTACCCATCACGATAGCGGTAGGTTTGGTGTAATCAATTTCACGAAAATCCACGGCCGTGTTTGAAAAGGTCGTGGTGAGTACCTGCATTTTTTGTGCTTTAAAAACCTGATGAGCTTCTGCAAACGTGTAATGCTTAACCGTATTAACCCACTGTTGGCTACCTGAAGCGGTATTACCTGATACTCGCATATCGATATCTGGCCATACGGCATGAATTTCATGAATACCGACACAATCAGCAGAGCGAAGAACCGCAGCAATATTATTGGTCATATGCACTTTATCAAGGCAAATCGTTAAGTCGACTTGGCGATTTGCCAGCATCTGGTTTATTCGGGCAAAACGTTCTGGGCTCATGGGGTAACTCTAGTTGATTTTTCACTCTATTTAACCTTTGCTTGCCACACAAAATGCGTTCAATGCAACGAATAAATGAGTAATATTGACAGTAAGATGATTATTTCGGCTGGTATTATAGCGCTAAAATGCCAGTCCTAAAAAGTCATTCATCGCGGTAACACCAAGACTTGCCGATTAATGTAGGCAATAATCACAAGATCGCTTTTTTAATGTATGGTGATAAGTAATAGGTAAATAACTGTTTTTAGCTAACTAAACTCATTTAAGCTAATGATAATAACAAGTAGATTTTACAGCAGGCCATGACTGAAGATATTACCATCCAATTACCTTCACTTATTCGTCGAATCGGCGGTGAAAAAGCTAAGCAAGCCAGAGAGATTGCGTTGCAATATCAGTGTGATGTTAAGCGCGTGCGCCGTTCTCGAAATTGGGCCATTACAGGCGAGGCTATAAGTATTCAATCGTTTATAGAGCGATTAAAAACTGACAATGATGCTGGCTTTGGTTATCTAATTCAAAAAATTGCTACAGCGTTACTGGGTCATGCCGACAAGTTAGAGCCATTAGACATAAAGCTTAGGCGTTTAATTCGAGAGAATCCTAATTTGACTTTAGGCGAGCTAATCCAGCTTACCCAGTGCACGTTAGCTGAGGCGAGAGTGGCTCGTTTTGACGTTGACTGTTGATTATTTCAACCGTGTGCTTTCACTTTTTATGCTGAAGGAATGCAATCGTTTTTGATGGTAAACATTGCTGTGGTTTGGGGCTGGAATCGCACGTATTAGTATATTTTCGCTACAAGTTAATCAGATTATCTTGGTATTGCAGTGGGTATAGTTGAGGCATAGATAAGATCGCAGAAACAAGACCTTTGTGTTGATCCATATGCCCTTGGATAGAAGATTTACAGTATTAATGTGAGCTTTAAATGGTAAACATAAATAAAAGGTGTAACGCAATTTGCATTACACCTTGATGACTATTATTTTTTAAGTCGCTGACCTTTTAAGCTGTCTAGTTATGCTTAAAAACGATATTCAACCCCGATACTCGCTTGCTTGAAATCTGTTTCTGTATCGGAACCGTTAGTAACATTATCTAGGTTAATTTCTGCGTCATACCAAGTGTACTCGGCATTAATTAAAAAACGGTCTGTTACTTTAAACCCGACACCAGCACCGGCAAATACACCTTCATCATCTTTATTGCCAGACAACCCGACCACGTCATAGTCAGTGGAATACCATAATTGGCCGCCTTTGGCATACAATTCTACTCGATCAGTAATTGGCAGTGTGACTTTTAGGCCTGCGGTATAACCATCTGTTTCAGCACGAGATAAGTTGTTGCCGTAATGACCAAAATCAATATAGCTACCTTCTAGAGCTAAGTATTTATTGAAGCGATAACCTACTAAGCCCTGGAGCACATCATTGTCGTCGTCAAACTCATCATCTCCATCGACTTTTAGGTAACCATAATTAGCGCCGACATAAACACCATTTTCTGCCACATCATTTTTTAAGTCATCAGCTTGAGAATAAGCACTAAAAGATGCTAATGAAATTAGTCCAGCTAAAGTAACAATAGTATTTCTCATAAGGTACTCCTAGTTAATTACGTAAATACATCTAGTACTCTACAAAACGGATGCCAACTTTATAAAAACAATGGAGTAGGGGGATTGCTGTTATCAATTTTTTAATTGAATATCATATGGTTATGCTTTGAGATTTTTTAGTAAATGAAGTGAAACTGGCTATGCAATAAATAAAGTTGCTTAAATTTTATCTGTTAAACGAGGCGGAAATAGTGCGTAACGGTATATTTTTCTGATTGAATTGTAATTTTTTCATATTAAAAACATAATGTTACGAGAGTGTTGTTGGTTTGGTGTGTTATCGTCACTTGTATGATTTGCTGCTGAGTATTTTATAATATGGTTACTTTTCTATAACTGAGCAAATCGAAGTCGTTAATTGGATATGTTGATTTCGCTGTTTAAAGTACAGGTTTGCACGGTAGTGCCCAAGTGTGACTATCAACATGATCGACAACGACAACGACAACGACAACTACAACTACAACGATCACTACAAGTCGGATAGTGGAACCATTAACACAATCGGATTGTATTAAGTTCTTATAAAGATAGTAGAAGTGATTTTATGTGGTTTTTTGTTAGCGATTAAGACAGGCCTGAGGTTAATGCTGAATATCAGGTTTGCTGGGGCAATACTGTTATCGTGAATGAGTGCTTTTGATGATACTAATTAAGTGGTTTGTCTGTGTTGATGAAATTTACTCAATTAAGACCTTTACAAGCTTAGATATTGATGTATTATACAGTCTGCTCTGACATTCAGAGTTATTAATGAACATTAAGTAAAAGAAAAGCCTTAGAATCTCTTCGTTATCGTTGTTATCCTCTGTGTTTCCCTTAGCTTCATCGTGACATTCAATAATTCAAGCTTGAGCGCATCGCATTATCGCGACAGATTGATTAATTTTAAATATATAAGGGACAACAAAATGTCTAATAAAACAACTGGTTTAGTAAAATGGTTTAACGAAGATAAAGGTTTTGGTTTTATCACTCCTGATAACGGCGGCGCTGACGTGTTCGTTCATTTCCGTTCAATCACTTCAGAAGGTTTCAAAACTTTAGCTGAAGGCCAAAAAGTTTCTTTTGATGTTGAGCAAGGCCAAAAAGGCCCACAAGCTGCTAACGTAGTAGCTGTGTAACTCGACGTTATAAAGATAACGCAAACGGTTTAACGACTGTTTGCGTTTTTTTATGTCTAAATTTTAGTATTTTTATTAACTGTACCCTGCGTTAAGCAAATCTTCAGCCTATCTCCCCCGATTGTTTTATCCACTGTTATCCCATGCTGTACATTATCTCCTGGTCACTGACTTCTTGTGTCGAGCGTGAGGCAATCTTTGTTATTACGAGTTGGGTTATGTAGAGTCGTATAGCTGATGATGAATTTATCGGCCATTTATAAGTAAAGTGTTTATTATTTTTTACTGTTAGCTGTTAATATAACAACGTTTTTTAGGCATAAATATTAAGGATAATAGATGCAATCAATTCGAGTTAAACTGCTAGCATTTTTTTCTGCTCTACTTATTTCATTTCCGACTTTCGCGGTAACCAATTGGGTTAATTTTGACATTATTAATGGCCATATTAATCTTCCTGTGACCATTAATGGTATTGAAGGTCGGGCCATTTTAGACAGTGGTTCTCAGCTCAATGCGATTAATTTAAGCTTTATCAATAAATATAATCTTGAGTTTGATAAAGGCAGTAAAATCGATGTCAAAGGCATTTATAGTACTGAATCCTCTCAACTTTATAATAATGTCACGGCAAACTTGTTTGGTGCCAATATTGAACTTGATCAATTGGCTGGTTTACGTTTAGGTCACTATGATGTGGAGCTTTTATTAGGCGCAGGTCTACTGGAGAAATTTATTTTCCAGATAGATTATCCCAATAGTCGTTTGAGATTATTTGGAAGAGATTCCATTGATTTAGCCAAACTTGAAAACATTGACATGCAAATGGATCGTGGCACTGGTCAACCGATTGTGAGAGTCGAGCTTAATGGGGAAAAGAATGCTTGGTTGATCCTCGATACTGGTAATAGTGGTGGCTTGTTTTTAAAACGCACTCTTGCCACCGACTCTGATTGGTTAACGCATTACGGTGCGCAAGCCACAAACTCATTTGGTGTCAATAATGCAGGCACAACGGAGAGTTTCCGATTGCCAAAAGTTAAGTTCGGTCCTTTTACGATTGAAAATGTGCAAACGAGCGTGCCAAGCGAAGGGCAGATTGAGGTGATTACAGGGCAAGATGATCGCAACAGCATATCCCATATTAAAGGTAAAAATATTAAAGGTCTTCTTGGCTTTGATATTCTTAAGCACTTTGTGTTGACCATAGATTATAAATCTGGACATATGCACGTAGGCTTACCTGAAGACTCTTAATCCAACTCAGATTTAATTGAGTGTGCTTGACGATATTGTAATGTTATTAATCTTGCATCATCCCGTGTGATAGATACGTTATTTTTGTCACACGGTTATTCAATGTAATCAGCTTCATCCATGTCTTTTGTGTGTTTTTTCACCTCAACAAATCAGTATCTTGCCAACTTTTGGTTAATTAACCCAAGACTATTGGGTCAAAAACACCGATAATTCACCTCAATTAGATTAGTAGGCCGTTTGGCCGCGTAAGACTGTGGACATATTCAATGGAAATCAAAGTAAACTTTCTCGACAATTTGAAACTCGAAGCCAAATTTGACGACTTTACCGTTACGGCAGACCAACCTATTCGTTATAAAGGTGATGGCTCAGCTCCAAGTCCTTTTGATTATTTCTTAGCTTCGTCAGCGCTTTGTGCTGCCTACTTTATTAAGGTTTATTGTAAAGCCCGTGATATTTCTACTGAAAATATCAAGCTTTCGCAAAACAATATCGTTGACCCAGAAGATCGCTACAACCAAATTTTTCAAATTCAGGTTGAGTTACCAGACGATATTTCTGACAAAGATCGTCAAGGTATTTTACGTTCAATCGATCGTTGTACCGTTAAAAAAGTGGTTCAAACTGGCCCAGAATTTAAAATTGAAACCGTTGAAAACCTTGATGCTGACGCCAATGCCATGCTGATGGGACAACCGGCTGGCGACACGAGTACCTTTATTTTGGGCAAAGACTTGCCACTCGAGCAAACCATTCAAAACATGACCCGTTTATTGGCTGATTTGGGCATGAAGATCGAAATATCTTCATGGCGCAACATAGTGCCTAACGTATGGTCGTTACACATTCGTGATGCCGCCTCACCTATGTGTTTTACTAATGGTAAAGGCGCCACAAAAGAAAGCGCACTATGCTCGGCTTTAGGTGAGTTTATTGAGCGTCTTAATAATAACTTTTTTTATAATGATCAGTTCTTTGGTGAAGAGATCGCCAATAGCGAGTTTGTGCATTATCCCAATGAAAAATGGTTTGCACTGGAAGAGGATGATGCACTTCCATCAGGTTTGTTAGATGAATACTGCTTAGATATTTACAATCCAGATGAAGAGTTATGTGGCTCGCACCTAATTGATACCAACTCAGGTAATACTGACCGAGGTATTTGCGCGATTCCATATACCCGTCAATCTGATGGTGAAACGGTATATTTTCCGTCTAACTTAATTGAAAACTTATTTCTAAGTAACGGCATGAGCGCGGGTAATAATCTGCAAGAAGCGCATGTACAGTGTTTATCTGAAATTTTTGAGCGTGCTGTAAAACGTCAAATCATTGAGCAAGAAATTGTACTGCCAGATGTTCCTATGACAGTACTTGAGAAATTCCCTAGCATATTAGCGGGTATTAAAGGCCTTGAAGAACAGGGTTTCCCTGTCGTGGTGAAAGATGCTTCGTTAGGTGGTCAGTTCCCAGTGATGTGCGTCACTTTAATGAACCCTAGAACCGGCGGTGTATTTGCCTCTTTTGGTGCGCATCCAAGCTTTGAAGTGGCGTTGGAGCGTAGTTTAACTGAACTATTACAAGGCCGCAGTTTTGAAGGCTTAAATGATGTGCCAAAGCCGACATTCAATAGTATGGCCGTCACTGAGCCTGAAAACTTTGTTGAGCACTTTATTGACTCTACAGGGGTTATCTCTTGGCGCTTCTTCAGTAGTCAGTTTGACTATGAGTTCTGTGAGTGGGACTTTAGCGGCACCAGTGAAGAAGAAGCCGCAGGCTTATTTGGTATTTTAAAAGCCATGGGTAAAGAAGTGTATATTGCTGAATTTACTGATTTAGGTGCATCAGCTTGCCGCATTTTAGTGCCTGAATATTCAGAAGTGTATCCTGTTGATGATTTGATTTGGGACAATACCAATAAAGCGCTTCATTACCGTAAAGACATCTTGAACCTGCACTCACTAAGCACTAAAGCGTTATCTAAGTTAGTGAATCGCTTAGAAGAGAGTCAATTAGATAATCAGACCGATATTGGTACTTTAATCGGTATTGTGTTTGATGAGAATACGGTTTGGGGCCAGTTAACCATTATTGAATTAAAAATTCTGATTTACCTCGCATTGGGTTCTCATGAAGATGCGATTGAGTTAGTTGGTGAGTTCTTGCAGTTTAACGACAATACAGTACAACGTGGCTTGTTTTACCAAGCTGTCAATGCAGTGCTTGAAGTGACCCTAGATGACGACTTAGAGCTTGAGCATTTTATGGGTAACTTTAACCGCATGTTTGGTCAAGAAGTGATGGACAATGTGGTTGGTTCGGTTAATGGCACAGTGCGCTTTTATGGCCTTACAAAAACTAGCATCAAGCTAGAAGGTATTGAGCCACATTTACGCTTGATTGAAAGTTACAAAAAGCTACACCAAGCGCGCAAAGCTAAAGCGGGTATATAGTGCTTAGTTAAGTATTAGACCGTGATAAATGATAGTGAAAAAGCGAACCTAACGAGGTTCGCTTTTTTATTGTGGCAGTTACCTTATTTTTATTGCTGATGTAAATCGCTGTCTGTTGTCATGGCTCGAGTTAGAGCCTTGTCTTCCAGCTTGTCGATGGGGACCAAGACTTGTTGATGATGACTATTTAAGTGCTGAGAATAACCGAAGCTCAACACGATCGATAAATGAGTTTACAGTTAGGCTATTTAACTTTAGGTTAGTGAATAATCAAAATATGAATGTGTGTAATAACATGATGTTATTTACTAACAAACAAGGACGATAAATGAAACTGTCACTTTTATTGATTGGATGTATTATTTGCAGCCCTGCATTAGCAGATAACCCATTACCACCTATTTTAGATTTCTATCCTCAATGCGTGCCTCAGGTTATTAACACTGCGAGTAATAAAATCATTTACGATATTGATCCTGCATTGGCGACCTCTTCTACGTCCGGTGTAATGGCACATAGAGAGATGTATTTACAGCGGGCATTGGTGGATATTCAGCGCCAAGCTCAAATCGACAATGCTGATGCCGTGATTATCCAACGGCTCAATGTTACTGGGGTTGATAGAAGCATTAATCTTCAAGATAGCAGTGGCAAAGTAAATTCCAACATAAAACAAATTCATGTGTCATCTACTGTTGAACACCTTAAATTGTGTGATGATAAACAACTCACCGCTAATTCAACCCCCTATAACAGTAAAGGCAAGGCCGTTTCATTTACTGAAACCGTAGTGAAGCTTGCTTTACCTGAAGATGGCAGTTTATTCACACAGGCACAAAAACACAGTGCGCCCGATGCCGCCATTACCATTGATAGCGCTTATGGGGTGCACATAGGTGATAGCGTTGACGGTTTGCAAAGTGCGTTAGGGCCGCACAGCATTCAGTTGCAACTCAGTGATGGGACAATCGCTTATGGTTATGGTCGTAACTTATGGTTTTTTGTGAAAAACGCTTATGTCGTAATGATTTCACAAGACCCCGGGCTAGTAAATAATCATGGCAAAAATCAAATTGCATTAAGTGAGAATTATGACAATGATGATTGGATTATTGAAGGTAAAATCCATCCTGGCGATAAACAGGAAACCGTAGCGAAATATTTATTACTCAATAAACATAATGGTGATTACCGCGTTACGGGTAAAAACAGTCAGCTGATATTACAGTTTGAAGATTATAATGAAAGTATAACTAAAGCCGCGGTGTCTAGACTTAACCGCTTTGCCATTATGCCCTTAGTCGATGCCAGTCATACGCCTCAAGTGAACTTTGCCAATTTTGATAATATTGATATTGCAAAGATTATCGCACTGGACCATAAGCAGACTTATACCTTGCAGCCGCAGCAGCTGGTGAATCAAATTCAGCTTAATGAAAATGGACCTAAGGCAATAGTAAACAGCAACGTGTTACTTGGGTTTAATGAGCAAGGTACGATCAATAGTCTTAAGGTGACCGAGTCAATGTTTGAACCGCAAGACATCGACGAGTTTAAAAAAGTATTAGCGACTTATCAAATCCCTACCACCAAAACGGCCTTCTTGGCGCGTTATCCTGATGCCGAAGATAACTTTGATAATGTCATGATCACTAAAGGGACAATATTAATGTCGGTTAACTTTGATTCCTATGACGATGATGCTGAGTTAATTGATTTAAGCATCGTTTTTTAATATTCATATTATCCTAGAAGGTATATCGAACGCCGATGCTCAGGGCATCGGCGGTACCTTATTTATTCTCACTGCGCTAAAATATGTGGTAAACGAGTTAAGCCAATTGGGTAATAAATGAATATTGAAAATGATGTGATCGACAATTTAGCTGAATTAGAACGCTTTTTACTGTCGGTGGAAAAGGGCGGTTTAGGTTTAGAAGGCGTTGCCGGTGTCGGTATGGCAACCAGTAATGCCGATGGTCGTCATTTTGTTGCGGTATTTGGTGATAACCACAAGCTATTACTCGGTCGCTGGGTGACACCTGAGGTCTTCGAAAACGGTCAAGACATAGTTAAAAATGGGGTTAAATCGAAGCACTGATTGTTGACTCTATTTTATTTAAAAAAGGGGGCAGAAATTCATTTCTGCCCCCTTTTTACGATTTACTACTTAGGATAATTACTTATCTGAATTGGTTGAGCCAATTTTATGAATGGCTAAGTCTGCACCAATAAATTCATCTTCTTGGCTCAGGCGTAAACTCGATAGTTTATTCACTAAGCCATAGACGATAATACCGCCAACTAATGCGACAACGACCCCGGCAATAGTGCCAACAAGTTGCGAAGTAAAGCTCACTCCGCCAAGACCACCTAAGGCTTGCTGACCAAAAATGCCTGCAGCAATTCCCCCCCAGACACCGCATAAACCATGTAAAGGCCATACACCTAAAACATCATCGATTTTACTGCTGCGTTGTAATTTGGTGTATACCAATACAAATAACCCCCCAGCCACACCGCCAACCACAAATGCGCCAATAGGATGCATTAAATCAGAACCGGCACACACAGCCACTAAGCCTGCTAGTGGTCCGTTATGAATAAAACCAGGGTCATTTTTGCCAATGATAAGCGCCACAATAGTGCCACCCACCATGGCCATTAAACTGTTTACTGCCACTAAACCGCTGATCCCGCCAAGCGTCTGTGCTGACATGACGTTAAAACCAAACCAGCCGACAATCAGCACCCATGAGCCTAAGGCTAGAAACGGAATGTTCGATGGCGCAAAGGCAATGCCGGGTTTACGGCCGCGGCGGGCGCCAAGCAAATAAATAGCGACTAGTGCTAACCATCCGCCCATGGCATGGACGACGACAGAGCCAGCAAAATCATGAAATTGAGCACCAAATTGGCTGTCTAACCAGGCCTGAAAACCAAAGTTACCGTTCCATATAATCCCTTCAAACAGGGGATACACAAAGGCAACAATCAATGCTGAAGCCAATAAGAAAGGCCGAAAGCTCCCGCGTTCAGCAATCCCCCCAGATACAATTGCTGGAATGGCTGCTGCAAAGGTTAATAAGAAGAAGAATTTAACCAGTTGATAACCGTTATCTGTGCTTAATGCTTCTGCGCTGACAAAGAAGTGGTTACCGTAAGCAATTTGATAGCCAATGACAAAATAAGCGAGGGCTGAAAAAGCAAAGTCGGTTAAAATTTTTACCAAGGCATTAACTTGGTTTTTGTGTCTTACAGTACCCATTTCTAAAAATGCAAAGCCAGCGTGCATGGCTAATACCATAATTGCACCAAGTAAGATAAACAAGGTGTCCGCGCTTTGTGCAATTACGCCAATAGCATCACTAATATTATTCATTTTAGTTTCCACAAAACAATTCTCTATTGAAATTCATGCGTTTATAGAGCAAAAATCATTCCTAAATCACAGGCCACCTATCATTTAGTTGATCTCTCGTGGTGCAAACGTATGAAAATATTGCTTAAATAATCTATAAAATGTTCAATGTGAGTGCATTTTTTGGGCAGGTGAATGCTGAAAAGTAACACCTATGACTGATAATTATGCTGTTAATGCTTTAGTTTGGTGCATTGCCGCTTGCATTTGGTGCGTTGCATAATCAGCCGATTAACTTTATGTTAACAATGTTGTTTAAGATAAATCGTTTAAGTAATCAGTCGACAATCAGACGTTTTATGACTGTTCGAATTCACGCTTTTGGTTTCTAGTTCTTAATGTTAGGTTCTTAATTCCAATCGTTAGAAATCTTAATGCTTTATCAGTACTAACAAGTCACTAGCATGCCCAATAATAACTAAAATGGCGGGAGTAATATGACAGCAGTAAGAGTGGCAGGCGTGGGGATGATCCCCTTTTGCAAACCGGGCCATCATCAACCGTACCGAGTTATGGCGGCTAAAGCGATTAGGTTAGCATTAACCGATGCCAACCTTGATGCTAAATTGATCGAGCAGGCTTATGGTGCATATATTTATGGCGATAGTACCTGCGCTCAGCATGCATTTTACGATGTCATTCAAAGCGGTATTGCGATCATTAACGTCAACAATAATTGCTCTAGTGGTTCGACAGCGTTATTTTTAGCGCGCCAGGCGGTATTGTCAGGCCAAGTGGATTGCGCATTAGCATTTGGCTTTGAAGAAATGCAACCTGGAGCATTGGGCTCTCACTGGACAGACAGAGAAAGTCCGTTCGAGCGTCTTGACCCCGTGTTACAACAATTCAATGCCCCACAAGGCCCAATCGCACTTCGCGCCTTTGGTGCTGCCGGGCGTCACTATATGGACCAGTATCATGTAGGCGCTGATATTTTTGCTAAGGTAGCTGAAAAGTCGCGGCGTCATGCATTACAGAATCCGTACTCTATGTTTTCAACGCCATTAACTTACCAGCAAGTGCTTGATGATAAAGTTATCTATGATAGTTACTTAACTCGGCTTATGGCATGTCCACCAACCTGCGGTGCTGCTGCAACCATAGTGTGCAGCGAGCAATTTGCTCGCAAACACGGGATTACATCCAAGGTAAATATTATTGCGCAGGCAATGGCGACGGATACCGAGCTGTCGTGGCAAGATCCAATGTATGCCGTTGGTAAAGGCATGACACAACGGGCAGCTGAGCAGGTTTACCACCAGGCCGGTATTGGTCCTGCTGATATCGATGTGATTGAGTTACATGACTGTTTTACCCCTAATGAAGTGATCACGTACGAAGCATTAGGTTTATGTGCTGAAGGCGGCGCTGCAGAATTGATTGCCAACGGTGACAATACCTATGGTGGCCAATACGTTATTGGTCCGTCTGGGGGCTTGATGTCTAAGGGGCACCCTATTGGTGCGACTGGGCTAGCACAATGTACTGAATTAACGTGGCATTTACGCGGCCAAGCCGGAAATAGGCAAGTGGATAATGCCAAATTTGCCCTACAACACAATGTTGGCTTAGGTGGTGCGGTGGTGGTGACCTTATATGGCGTTTAACTAACGGTTTTATTGCATGCTGCGCTACATTGCCGTCGATATATGAGGGAAATGAAGCGCAACACTGTGGGCCGTTCGTTAACTGGCTTTTTTACGACTAAAAGTACGGCGGGAAAAGGTCACCACACTGAATGAAAGAATCAAGGTGCCAATAAGCGATACCAAGGTGATCAGCATGACATAACTGGCAGGCATATTAAGTCCATCATGTAATGGTCTAACAAAGCTAGCCACTTTACCTGCAAATGATCTGTCACTGTGTTTGAGTACCGATTCAATTGTGCCTTGTTGGTAATTGATGCTGATACGGTCGGCTTCTCGTAACCAAACACCCTGATGTTGATCAAATTGGATGCTATATATCAGCTGTTGTGGCGTGTCGCTATCAGGCTGTGGGCCTTTATTCGGTGTTGAGCGAGGCTTACTTACAGAGATCAGTTCTGCCTCAGGCCAAATTTGCTGTGCGCTAGTGAGCTGACTTAACCAATCGTTTGCTTGGCTAACAGGATAAGCAACTTGCTCGAGTGCGGCTTTTGGTTTGAGAGCACCAGTCCATAAACTGTTATAAGTAATTAAAAAACCACTGACACACAATATAAATAACGGTACTGAAATGAACAGTCCTAATTGAATATGGCTTTTAAGCAAACTGCTTGAGCGAGTATTTTTAGGCAAGCTCTGCTTTAGTCGAAATCCCTTACGAACTCGCCACCACAGATAAATACCAATTAAGGTGACAATACCGCCAGCCAGCGAAGCCCAAGCATTGATGTATTTGCCGCCATTATCGATCAGAAAATTACGATGTAACCAGAAAGCCGTTTCATAGAAAGGTAAGTCAAATGAAGAGCTACTGCTGAGTTCATTGAGTTGATTGTCTAGGGCTATCGCTTTACCCCGAGTACTAGCTTGAATATATGGGGTATGCTCGGTCGGAAAACGAATAGTACTCATGCTAGGGTAGCGCTCGAATAAACGGCTTACCGTATCGGCTTTTTGTTCAAGGGTGAGCGGCACAAATGCCTGACCTTTGTTGTCTGTGCGCTTAAGTAAATCAACGCTCCCTAAATAAACGCCTGTCGTTAATACAATTAGCATTGTGATACTAATGAAAAAACCTACCCAGTTATGAAACCATTTTAACGCCGAAACCATGCTCATTTTGTTTACTCTATTACACACTGTCGAATTGCAGCTGGTTATAAACCAGCTGATTTTTATTGTGTTTTCAATTTAATCATCAAACCACAATCTAGGGAATGATAATTAATCTCATTTAATTATTCAATTAAAGAAGTGTAAAGATGGCGTGATTGAGTAGGTTTCAAGCTTTATTGTAATTCGCCGTGCGGCAATTTAACCCAAGCTAAGGTTAATTGATTTACTGACCACTGTGGTTAAGGTGTTTACTGACAAATCATCACTCTTTGTAGGCTGGCGCATTATAACTCGCTAACATGGACACTTAATATGACCCCTGATATGACCGCTAATACCAATGCCAGTGTTTACACAAATGGCATTGGTATTATTTACGCTTGGTCATAGATTTTTTGTGAAAGAGTGTCTGTCGACACTCTTATACTAGTGCCACATTAATCACTTGTTTACTTGATGGCGTAATGATTACCGGGATCGATTTTGATGTTGGGGTAGATGAACCGACTCCGACACTGTTAATGGAGACTAGCGGATTTGTTTCAGGGTAATAGGCGGCAATGTTACCGCGCGGGATATCATAAAAAACCACACTGAAGCCTGATACTTTGCGAACGATGTTGTCGTTGGCGATAGACTGTATATCAATAAGTTGGTCTTCAACGAGATTAAGCTGAACGGCATCTTGTTGGTTCATGAACAATACATTCCGCTTGCCTTTAATACCGCGATATCGATCATCCATACCGTAAATCGTGGTGTTGTACTGGTCGTGAGATCGCAGACTTTGCAGTAACAAAATAGGGTGTTGTTCGGCGGATGACTGAGTTGTTTGTGCGTTGCTTGAACAATCTGCGATGACAGAATCGGGCAACTCACTCGGATTAAATTGAGCTAATTGATTACTGGTATTCCAAACCAGCTCAGCTGCGCTATTGCCGAGATAAAATCCGGCTGGTTGTTCGATTCGTTGATTAAAATCGCTAAATCCAGTAATCGTGTTTTCGATAAGATTGCGGATAAGGCTATAGTCGTCGCGCAGAGCTAGCCAGTTGAGCTTATTGCCTGCATGACTTTGATTGGTATGGCTGTGATTGAGATGACTGAAGGTAGCATGAGCCATTTGGGCGACAATATCGATTTCAGATAAACACTGTTCTGAGACTGGGTCGGTCATACCTGTTGACGCATGAACCATGCTGAAGGTGTCTTCAACGGTGATTTTTTGAATACCGCTAACTTGCTGGTCTAATTCGGTGCGACCTAGACAAGGCAAAATTAATGCATCGTGAGTCACTTGTAAGTGGCTGCGATTAAGTTTGGTGCTAATTTGCACATTGAGTTCAGCATTGCGCATTGCTTGGTAAGTAAAGTCGGTATCAGGTGCCGCCGCTGCAAGATTACCGCCTAAGCATATTAACACTTTACTCTGTTTACTGTGCAGCGCTTTCAGTGCTTCAACCACATTGTGGCCCGCTAGGCGCGGTAAGGTGGTAGCAAAGTAATTATCCAATTTATCGATAAAATCGGCAGATGGCTTTTCATTAATGCCCATAGTGCGGTTACCTTGCACATTACTGTGACCACGGACAGGGCATAATCCAGCGCCTTTTTTACCTATTTGACCACACAGAAGGTGCAGGTTAATCACTTCGCTTATGATGTCGACCGAATGCTTGTGCTGAGTTAACCCCATGGCCCAGCAGCTGATCACGGTTTTACTGTTACTGAACAGCGTGGCCGCTTGAATAATCTGTGCTTTTGTTAGCCCAGATTGTTGTTCAATTTTATCCCAGCTCGTGTGCTTAACTTTGTGTTGATAGTCTTCAAAAAACGCACTGTGCTGTTGAATAAAGTCATGGTCAATTTTGTCTGGACGTTGTTCAATAATAAATTTAGCCATACCGCGTGCTGCTGCCATATCGCCGCCCAACTTAGGGGTTAAATACAAGTGACTAATGGTGGTGGCTGCTGGAGTGAGCAATTCTATGGGATTTTGTGGACTGGCGAATTTTTCTAAGGCGACTTCTTTAAGATTATTAAAGGTCACAATTTTACAGCCTTGCTTGGCAGCCTTACGCAGAGTATTCATCATTCTGGGGTGGTTGGTACCAGGATTTTGGCCAAACACAAAAATGGCTTCCGCGGCGTCAAAGTCTTCAAGTACCACGGTACCTTTACCAATGCCGATTGATTTAGTTAGTGCAACCCCGCTGGCTTCATGGCACATATTAGAGCAATCGGGAAAATTATTGGTGCCATACAGCCGCCCAAATAATTGGTAAAGATAAGAGGCTTCGTTACTGGCGCGGCCAGAAGTGTAAAACTCAACTTGATCTGGGCGACTTAAGCTGTTGAGCTTGGTGGCGATGATCGAAAAAGCTTCAGACCAGGTAACCGGTTCATAGTGATCGGTGACAGCATTAAAGCGCATCGGTTCGGTTAAACGGCCCTGATACTCTAGCCAATAGTCAGTTTGTTTTGCCAGTTGGCGCACTGAATATTGGCTGAAAAACTCGCGTCCAACTCCTTTACCGGTCGACTCCCATGCCACTGCTTTAGCACCATTTTCGCAAAACTGAAATGCACCTTGTTTGTTATCACCCCATGCACAACCTGGGCAATCAAAACCATCGGTTTGGTTAACGCGAAGTAAGTTTTTGAGATTTTGCTTGGTCTGTTGGCTACGCAGTACATGAGTAAACGTCGCTTGCAGTGAAGGAAAACCACCGGCTTTGGTTGGTTTTTGATAATGACTAGACATTGATTTCTCCGATAGGGCTCAGCGATAAACGGTTAACATCGAAATGAGCATCGTAATTTGAATAATAAATAGGCGCTGAATACTTGGGGATGTGAATAATATTAAGGTTATATTGTAGTGCCAGTTTGACTGCGAGTTGGCTGGGCGAGGCAAGACTAATAAGGTTATTAGCGCCAAAAAGAACCGCTTTATGGATTAACTCACTACTGCAACGACTGGTAATTAATAAGGTATTACATGATGTTTCTTGAGTCGTGGTTGTTTGCCTTAGTAACATGCCGATAAGTTTATCGAGGGCATTATGGCGGCCGATGTCTTCACGACAGGCAACAATATCACCTTGTGCTGTTAAGCCCAGGGCAGCGTGTATTGCGCCACTTTGCTGCGCTTTTATTTGGCTGTCAGTTATACGCTGTTTCAGGCTTTCAACATCAGTAATGTCAATGGGACGGGTGATGGGCAATATGGATAATTGTGGCAGTGCATGTTCTATTGCTTCAACCCCGCAAATCCCGCAACCGGTAGCCCCAACGAGTCGACGTTTTTTACTGTTTAAGGCGTATAGACAACGATTAGAAATGGTTACTTCAACAATAAAGCCGTTATCAGATGGCGTTATTTGAATATCATGCACGTCATGATCGTGTTGAATAATCGCTTCTGAAAACAAAAAACCAATGGCAAAGTCTTCAATGTTATCTGGCGTTACCATCATCACAGCATAGTTAATGCCGTTAATGCTAATGGCAGCCGCCGCTTCCTCTACCAGATGTTCTATGGGGGGTAACCATTTGTATGCAGCATTCATGGGCGTAGACTCAAAACGGGATCTTAATCACAGTTTAGTGACCGCTAATGCACAAAGCCAATCAAACAAATTTATGCGGTGATAGTTTTTATCTATTAATATGTTGAAATTGATAGCTAGCATTAAGGGCGAGGGATGAATCTTAGACAGTTACATTATTTTTATGAGCTAGCAAAGTTTAAGCATTTTGCTAAAGCAGCCAAGGCTTGCCATATTACTCAGCCTACCTTATCGGCCAGTATCACGGCTTTAGAAAAAAGTTTTGGTACTGAGCTGGTAGTGCGTGGCAGTCAGTTTGTCGCGTTAACCGATGCTGGGCAGATTGTGTTGCGCTATGCTGAAAAAATGCTCTTGGATCAAGTGGCGTTAAAGCAAGAACTCAGTGTATTTAGTGGGCCGTTAATTGGTTCTCTTCGGATTGGTATTGTGCCGCAGTCGAGTGTGGATATTATGCCGATCATTAAACAATTCAATGAGCTGCATCCTAATATTACGATTACCTTGTTGGTGACCACTAATGAAAAGCTCATCGAGCAACTGACCTTACATCAAATCGACATAGGTTTGGGGTTTGATGACAATCTTACTGAGGCGAATCGGCGCACATTTTATTTTTATCCTCAAATGGATAACGATATGGCCGTGCTAGCAAGTCAAACATTAGTGTCGCAACTTGATACCCCACTGAGCGATGGGGCATTAGCCCTTAAGGATTTGCAGCAAAGGCCATTGGTATTGTTAAGCCAAAATATGCAGTTTAGGCAATATATTGATAATGCGCTGGCACAATCTCAGTTACGTTTTAATGTGGTGTTAGAAACTGATTCGCTATTTCATTTAGTCAGTGCGGTAAAGCACGATATTGGTTATGCCATTGTCAGTAGTGGTATTGCCAAATCGGCTGAAAAATTATTTAATTTACATTATTGGCCATTGCAACATATTCAATCAGGTAACACAGTGTTTATTACCCGTAAATACAGTGTGTCGCCAGCAATGAACGAGTTTGTGAGTTTGATTAATACGGGCTAATTTCTGCCTTTGTTTACCATTTGAGCGCCATGCTAGTCAATCTATGGTGGTGAATATGATGCATCACACTTGATTAAGCTTGGCTGGTGACATCTTAACGGCAGCAAACATCAACCCCACTTAAGACAACAGGATTTTTGATAGGCTATTGGCGCTTTAAATGATTAGCAGTTAACTGTGGTTTATGTTTGCTGCTAGCCTGTGAATGTTGATATAATAGCGGGCTAAAAAATTATCTATTCACAGACTTTTTTATCTCGCAATCACTGCCACATCGCCTGCAGGAATAACTATGATTAACCACTTTAGTGTACTGGGCGTTAGACCCAATGCCAAAGAAGATGACATAAAAAAAGCCTATAAACGTTTATCGAACAAGTACCATCCTGACAAGTTACTTGGGGCGTCTGATGATGAGAAACAACAAGCATCGGTTCAGCTCCAACGAGTCAAAAAAGCTTACGAAGTGTTATCAGATAAAAAGCAGCGAAATGCGTTTATCAATGATTTTAACAACGTAATTGTCACTGATCCCACTGCCGCAATGCGGGAGTTGTGGGACGAATATTATTCCTGAGTATCCCATGGCTAAACATCTTAATATTTCACGCATTAATGAGCTAAAAAATAATGCCCATGACAATATCGAATCTTATAACGATCCTGATACGCCCAATGCACTAGCAAAGTTTACCAGCCAAATCAGAGCGATATTGTTGGCCGATCCTGGGATGCTCGATTCTGTCCCTGAATATTTACCGGTAGCGCTTTATGATAGAGTCAAGTTCTCTCCTGAATCAAAGCGTCAATGGGCACATTGGATTAGCTTGAATATTCATCCTAGCTGGGATGAGTTTAAAACCACGATTGCATTTAACAATGCAGATCTACCTCTAGCACTTGCGGTACGCAAATACAGCGAAGATCTGCTCATTGAAAGTTGTGCTGTGGTGTATTTGTTGGAGACGCAGGGAGAGTCTGCGCCCAAGCAAATCGCTGATGAGGATGATTCTGATGGTCTTCATGAGCATGAGCGTGATGAGAACGATGACGACAATGACTATGATAGCGATGAAGAAGGTTATTATGACCAATATGATGAGGATATCGAATGAACAGTCTCATTGAAATAACCGCCGCTGAAATACAAGAGCTGGCGAATGTTGAGCCTAAACAGGCAAGCAAGAGATTTGAGTTAATTGCGTCGTCAATGTCTGATGATCAGTTGGTTGAAGTTATAGAAAAAATGGACATAGTTACGCTGACGCAAATTAACAGTCAGCATGATATTTCGTGTCCATCGATCATGTCTGAGCTTATGTCGCCAGAACAGATCCGTGACATCGTCTGCCAGCAACCGCTTTACTGGGAAGAAAAAATCAAGAGTAATGCTGAAGAGTTAATGCATCATACGTTTGATTTTATGACTTATCTTATCCGTATCCAGGACAGCGAAGAAAAACAAACTGCTATTTTAGAATGTTTGGCTGAAGACCCAGCGGCACTGTTTTATCTATCGATCCCCTTTATTGAGCTTATCTTAGGTGGTAGCAGTGATGATGAAGATGAGATTAACGATACTTTTGATGATGAAGCGGATGAGGAAACCGTGGGGTATTCTGATTGGCAAGCCGATGAAGAAGCTCATAGTCTGAGCATTGATGATCCGCGAAGTTTGCTGGCGCTGATCCGCGATAGAGCACCTAATGTCGAGAAGTCGATCAAGAACATGCTGCGTAATACTGGCTCTGACTGGCAGTTAATTATCAGCCAATTTGCCAGCGAATTAGTGATTCAGGCGAAAGAAAAGAACCAAGTCACTGACGAGTATGCTGAAGTTGATGACATGTTTAGCTTTCTTGATTAAGGGTTCTGCAAATGCAATTGGTATTACGTGACGAAAATCAGGGTCCCTATTTGAGTCGGGTGTTGGCTTATGGCCGAACCGAAGATGTGCTTAGTAATGAGCAATTGGGACAGATCAAAGCGAAAGCCATTTTGATGAGCCTTAAGTTCGCAGATAAGTTTTATAACAAGTATAAAATGCATTTGCTTGAAGAAGCGGCGCAAGATGTGATTGGTATTGTGAGTATTGGTTTGATGGCGTTGTCGGACCAAAATCAAGATAATGCTATTGCGTTGCTGCTCAATGATGACGGCGTGGTTAAGTCGTTTCAGAAAGGCTGGGGTATGCTAACTAAAGTGAGCCAGTACAGGCTTCATGGTAAATCGGTTTATGGCGATGTGGATAAAATCTTGCTTGATCAAGTGTCGAGTCCACCGGATTGTGATGAGTGGCAAGGTTGGGTTTATTATCAAGAAGCCTTAACCGAGCATAATCGCCAGCAATCTATTAATGCATTGTTAGCTCAGTTTTATATTGCTGGCACCTTTGACCCTATGGATTATATCAATCTTGAAAGTACCTTAGCAGAAGCTGTGCTTTATCGGATATTTTTCGACGGTAAAAAAGTGCGCCCAGATCTTAAACGGCGTATGACGAGTGTAGAACTTCAGCCGCAGTGGTTTAGTCTCGAATTTATCGAGCAACAAACTAAGCTCGCCCTGGCTGAGTTACCTAAGGAGCTTGAAGCTGCTATCCGTTTGGATTTAGGTAAAAACTTTAACTCTGCACTGCTACGCACATTAAATTTCTCTCGAAGTTATCAAGAGTTGGCTGCTCAAAATGCCTCTCCTGAGCGATTAGAGCGATTTGAATACAAGGAAGGTTTAGTCGGTCTTCTTGGTTGGCCCATCTATATCGTCATGTAATGTCACTTTAGGAAGCTTACTTGTGTGTAAGCTTCCTCTATTCGCTTGGTATGTTATTCAAGGTTCTGATTAGCACCGTTATTTACTTAGCTGCTTGATGCCCTTCATCTGATATTGATTTAAGCCTAGTCCTGTCATTTTTTGTTCTTGCTATAACAAATGATTCTTGAGTTGCTACTACAAAAGCATATTAATCAGCCTAGAATTAACCGACCTACAGTGTTGTGGATGGTACAGCTATTATTAACGATTGCTGAAGTACGGTTGTTGTTGGTATCTTATTGGTTTTGTGCCATATTTTAGTTCAAACCATCATCTTGTAGTCACATGTTTTCGTGAGAAATACCGCTCAACTGAGTGATAAGTGACTGTATTTAAAAGTTAACTTATTACTAGCTTGTACGTTAAGTGTTCCTTAGGCCGTGTTTGCTGGCCATTTTTTGTGTTGATTAACTGTCTTTAGGAGCCATTATGTTCAGTAGCCTACGTGCTTATCGTTCGTCAATTATATTGCTGGGTGCTTTATTGCTTGGTGGGCTATTCGGTGGCTTAGCGCCTGAACTCGCCATAAAGCTCAAGCCGATAGGGCAAATTTTCCTTAATCTATTGTTTATGATCATCGTACCTCTAGTGGCTGTGAGCGTGATGTCATCTATCGCGCACATGACGGATTTAAAGAAATTAGGCGCGATACTGGTGTCGATTATGCTGGTATCAATTGTGATGGCAATTATTCCCGCTGTCGGTGTGGTATTGCTGGCGTTAGCGTACGATCCTGCCCAAGGCGTGACACTTGATTTAGCCAATACGGTTGATGCTGCATCAGGCGGTATGGATTTTGTTAGCTTGTTAACCACCAATGATTTTGTTGGTTTATTGTCTAAATCAAACATTTTGGCTTTGATCATTATGTCGGTGATTGGTGGTGTGGCCATTGGTCAATCAGGTGAAGATGGCCAGAGAGTTGGACGCATGCTAGACAGTTTAAATACTGTGATCATGAAAGTTATTTCGCTATTAATGTATGTTGCGCCTATTGGGCTTGGAGCTTATTTTGCTGCGACCATGGCTAGCCAAGATACTGAGTTAATGGGCACGTTTGCTCGAGCTGTTGGATTATTTTTTGTCGCAATGGCGTTATATATTACCTTAGGTTCAACTCTATATGCATGGATTGGTGGCGGAGTAAAAGGGGTTAAGCAGTTTTGGCAACATATGCTTGAACCCGCAGTGACGGCATTAGGCACTAGTTCATCATTAGCGACATTACCTGTGACCATTCGTAGCGCCGCTAAAATGGGCTTAAACGAGCAAATTGCAGAGATTAGTTTGCCATTATTAGTGAATCTTAATAAAGGTGGTGCAGCAGCGATCACCGCGCTAAAAATCGTGTTTATCTATTCGCTATTAGGTCTCGATTTTACTCCAGATGTGTTTATGCTGACGATTTTGATTTCGGTATTGTCTGCATTTATCATTGGCGGAGTCCCGGGAGGAGCATTTTTAGGCGAAATTTTTATTGTGACTACCTTAGGTTTACCGATGGAAGTTATCCCTATTTTAGTGGTCATTGGTGCAATCACCGATGCCGCATCGACAGTGATTAATGTGGTACATGATTTAACCGCGACCCAAATTATTCAGCGTATTAATGGCAAACATTATGTGCCTAAAATACTCGATAGCGAGCTGAGTGAGGCAATTAATAAAGCCAATTAAAAAGCTTACTATGCTATGTCATTGCTTGATATTGATTATGCAGTGGCATTTATTAAGCCACTGCCACGCAATTGCGCCCTTGTGATTTAGCTTTGTATAAGGCTTTGTCTGCACGCTCTAATATGCTGTCAGCAGAGTCTTGTGAATTGTATTGTGCAACGCCTAAGCTTATTGTGAGTGCCATACCTTGAATATTTTGCTTGGCGACATATTGGCGTAATCTTTCGGTTAGCTCTATGGTGTCATTTAAGGTTGTATTGAGTAATACCATCACAAACTCTTCACCTCCCCAACGTACTAGTAAATCATTATTGCGCATTTGGCTTTGGAGTAAATGCGCCAATTCACATAAGACTTTATCACCTACCAGATGACCGTGATTATCATTGATGCGTTTAAAATGATCGATGTCGATCATCACTACCGAAATAGGCGATTGAAAACGAGATATCAGCTTAAGTAACCTTGGTTCGGTGGGGTTTTTATCATCTCCGCCAATATCAATCGATGGCGATTTATTATCTCGGCTGTCAGAATCAGGCATTACGTCGTTATTCACGGCTTTAATGGCCAGCAGTTGTTCTAGAACCTTATCGAGTTTGTCGCGGTTATACAGCCCGGTGAGTTTATCTGTTTCAGCCATTTTTTGGATTTCTAAATTGCGAAGTGCGAGCTTCTGATAGCCGGAAAAACGAGTTTTTTCGTAAAACCTAATCAGTAAAACTTGTGCTATACACACTTCGATAATATTAAATAAGGCTTGAGTTCTAATCGTTACAGGCTCAGGGTCTTGAGTTTGCTGGTACACCAAAAAAGCACATACGGCGAAGGTGAGGCATGAAATTAGTGTTCCCCATTTCCGTCCTATAAGAAAAAATGAAATCAGTGGGACGAGCGTTGACCAAAATAATGAGTAGGATTGACCCTTAGCTGAAATGGCAAATAGCATGATTAAGCTGCTCACCATTATGGTGGTCGCCCAAGAGGCTATTTTAACATGTCCTGTTTTGCGGAAATGGTAGAAAATAACAAATGAAATACATAAGCCAACACTATCGAGTAAGGTGTATTCTAAGCTGTTAAAATACAAAAGATTAATCAGGGCAAGAATGAAAAAGTAGCTCATTGTAATCAGCAATGTATAGCCGATTAATTGGACTCGCCAGTAATCGGGATGATCTGGTGGATATTGGGCGAATTGTTTTAACCAAAATTTCATCGTAAGCAAATTCCAAAGTAAAATTCTATCAATGCTAACCGTAAAGCCTGGTAATCATAGGGGGCTATATTTCAGATTATGCGAGCACCAGCAATAATGATTATGAGAGAAAATATAATAATAACGGCCACCTAGTCAGTTGTTTTATGTGCTGTGGTATCGAAACAAATCCTATTATTGTATGACTCGGTTAAAACAGACTTAACTTGATGATAATTAGCGTAGAGCCCCGAGATAAGCTGTTTATTTTATGGCTGATGGATACTTCTTTTGATTGTCTTTAGTTCAGCAGCGAACCCAACAGCCTCTAATGCTCAATAATTTGTCTGTATGAGTATAGGCTATTTTAGCTATGCCATTGTCTATATTGATAATCACTAAGGTGACATTAGTTAGCTTCACTGTTTGAGTGAGTATATTTTGCAATAAACGGGTGTTAACTTGTTTATAAGCAGCTATTGAATGAGTGTATACGCACACTTGAAGCCTGAGCTCTGGCAAAGTATCATGCGCTTTTTATTGCGATGAGCCCGTATAATGCGCTATTTAACCACTCGTTATCATACTGATACTCCAGCAGAATTTATTGATGCCAATCAAAAAACTATGCTGACTCGTATTGCTGCCCGTGCAATTGTCATTCGTGATAATCAAATATTGATGCTTTATACCCAACGCTACCATGACTATTCATTACCAGGTGGTGGAGTCGATGCGGGCGAGGAGATAGAGCAAGGGCTCATTCGGGAGTTACAAGAGGAAACCGGCGCGCAAGAGATCCGCAATATTAAGGAATTTGGCTTATATGAAGAATACCGCCCATGGCAGCGAGAGGGTTATACATCGGTGAACATGCTGTCTTATTGCTTCACTTGTGAGATCGACAGTCAGCTGGGTGAGACTCAATTTGAAGCCCATGAAATCAATAATGGCATGGTGCCGGTGTGGATTGATATTGATGAGGCTATAGCGCATAACTTAGATACGATTGCCAATAGCAGTAAAAAAGGCTTATCGATTGAACGAGAAACCTTTCTACTGAAGCTGATCAAACAAGAGTTACTGTGAGCGAGGCGTAAGCTACTCGTGAGCCTGTCATCAGTGAGTGCGGGCGATAATCAAGTCATTCTCAGCCAGAACAGTGCCATTGGGCCAATGGTATTAACATCAGCCTAGTTCATCGAGCTAACCAATAGATAACTCTTTTGCTCTTGATGTTGCACACGCCATTGCATTGGCGACAAGCTCATCGAGATCGCCATCTTGAAATGCCAATATTGCCTGTTCTGTTGTGCCCTTAGGGGAGGTCACTTGGTGGCGCAGGTTAGCCAAATTATGCTGACTTTTCATCGCCATAGATATTGCTCCCATTGCACTTTGAAGCACTGCTTTAGTGGCAGTTTCTTGTGGCAGCCCTTGTTCGACAGCCGCTTTTTCCATTGCTTCTAAAAATAAGAATAAATACGCTGGAGAGCTACCCGCCGCCGCCACTATGGTCGACATTTGGCTTTCTTCTGTTAACCATACCGTTTCACCAACAGCCCGCATGAGTCTTTCTGCTAGGGCAATATCATGTTTGTGAGTGTCGGGACTTGCATATAAACCTGTTAATCCTTCACCAATGGAGGTCGGTAAGTTTGGCATGGCGCAAATGACTTTGGGTGAAAAATGTAATTTCTGGCGCAGTGTGGCATGTTTGACTCCTGCGGCAATTGAGATAACTAATTTACGGTTATCGTGCTGCATCACTTCACTTAATTGCTCACACACTACCGGTACAACAAAAGGTTTAACGGCAATAATGATGACATCTGCAAACGCAACTGCGGCGGTATTGTCTTGATGTACTTTTACATTGAATGTATCGATTAAGTCGTGTCGGGTGGTTTGACTTGGGGCGCACACTAGAATATTGGCACTGTTGTGACCTTGTTTCAGTAGGCCGCTGATAATAGCTCTGGCCATGTTGCCACCACCGATAAAGGCGATACAGGTATTGGGATCTAATGACTGATGTTGAACGATGGGAACCTCCGAAAGTTTCGCTAAAAAGAAAAGGCCATGCTTTCGCTTGGCCTTTTATCTGTGGTGCCGACTGGATTATGCGCGAACTTGACCTTCACCACTGACTAAGTATTTCTCAGTCGTGAGTGACTCAAGGCCCATTGGGCCGTAGGCATGTAATTTACTGGTCGCAATACCAATTTCTGCACCTAGACCGAGTTCGCTACCATCAGAAAAACGTGATGATGCATTTACCATCACGACTGAGGCATCCACTGTGCGTTGAAAACGCGTAGCCGTTAACTCATTTTGAGTACAAATCACTTCTGTGTGATGGCTACCAAAGCGACGAATATGATTAATCGCATGGTCAAAGTCAGTCACTTGGCGAATAGCAATTTCTAAATCTAAATACTCTTGGCCAAAATCATCATCGCTAATAACATTGGCATGCTCAAAGTATTGTTGGGCATTCTTGCTGACATTAATACGTACTTTATGTGCGGCAAGCTCGGCTGCTACTTTCGGTAAAAATGTGGCTGCTACGTCTTGATGTACCAGTAATCCCTCTAGGGCATTACATACGCCAGTGCGTTGGGTTTTACCATTCAGTAATAAAGACATTGCAATATCGAGGTCTGCGTCTTTATCGACATATAAGTGACAAACACCTTTAAAGTGTTGAATAACAGGGATTTTACTGTTATCTGTCACAAAGTTGATCAAACCTTCTCCACCGCGTGGAATAATCACGTCAATAAAGTCACGTTGCTGCATAAGCTCCAGCATTAAAGCGCGATCTGGGTCGGGTACAACTGTGATCAGTGCGGTAGGTAACTGATATACTTGCAACACATTTTGTAAGATAGAAGCAATGATTTTACTTGAATTAAGCGCTTCTTTACCACCACGCAATATCACAGCATTACCTGATTTAAAGCATAACGCACCGGCATCAGCGGTAACATTAGGGCGTGCTTCATAAATCATGCACACAACCCCTAAAGGCACGCGCATTTTTTGAATGTTAAGCCCATTAGGTCGCTGGCATATTTCGCGCACCATACCGACAGGATCGGGTAATGATGCAACGGTTTCGATGCCTGCCGCCATGGATTCAATACGATCAGGTGTCAGTGTCAATCTGTCTATCATCGCCGCGCCTAAGTCAGCTTTTTCGGCGTGTTCAAGATCTAATAAATTCGCTTTAATGATATCGTCGCTGTGTGCCCTAAGCGCACGAGCCATATCAAGTAAGATGGTGTTTTTAACTTTTTCATCTAATAGGGCTAGAGTTTGTGCAGCTGTTGCTGCGGCTTGCGATAAATCTTTAATTAAACTCATATGTGCTCCAAAATGGCGATGTTTTTGTCAGAGATCAGTGGGCCCGTTTTTTGTTGGGCGTTATTAGCAAATTCACGATCTTCCTGGTCTGCAATAAAATGTAATAAACAACTACTGTAGTTTGATTTGGCTTTTGCCAATTTAGTGCCATCGCCTTTGCGCACTAAAACAGTATCGCCGACGGAAAAGTTGCCTCTTACGGCCACTACATCGTCAGTGGTTAGTTGGGTATCATGTTCTTCAAGGTCCGCGCTAAAGTCATTGTCGACAATTAACTCACCTTGAATTTGTGAGGTATGCATCATCCAATGCAAGTGTTCTTGCATAGGTACATCATACGGGGTAAATAACGTACCCGGATTCTGACCTTTTAAAAGTTGATTAAAGGTATCTGCGTCGAATCCATCGACAATCATGGTTTCAATTCCGTGAGAAATCGCTTTCTCTGCCGCTTCGATTTTAGTTTGCATCCCGCCAGTACCTACGCTACTAGTCGCTCCGCCAGCCATTGCGTAGATTTCAGCATTAATCTCACTTACTTGCTTAATTAGTGTGGCATCTTCATGTAAATTAGGGTTTTTGTTATAAAGCCCTTTTACGTCAGAGCAAATAATTAACGCATCAGCATCTGCTGCAGCTGCCACCATAGCTGATAAATTATCATTATCACCCACACGTAATTTGGCTGCTGTGACAGCATCATTTTCGTTAATAATGGGCAGCAAGCCATTGTCTAACAGAGTAAAAATTGTATTTTTAATGCTGATATAACGGTCACGGTCGCGTAAATCACCATGGGTCAGTAATAGCTGCGCTGAAGGGAAGTCAAATAACTTATCCCAGGTCGCCATCATATCTGCCTGGCCTGCTGCAGCCATGGCTTTTTTAAGTGAAATACTTGGCTCTGCAGTTTCAGCAAATCGATGTTTACCAGCGGCAACTGAACCCGAAGACACCAAAACTACTTGGCACCCTTGAGCACGACAGGTCGCGATAAATTGGGCTATACCTAACAAATAATGGCTGCTACAACCTTGTTGATGGGGCGCAATTAATGCGCTTCCCACTTTAACCACAATCCGTTTCCAATGTGAAGTTGACATAGTATTGTTCTCCATTACTGTTGCTCGGTTAAAACACGATTCGCTTCATGGAAGGTATCGACTGTTTTATTACAAGGATCCGAGTCAAGAGCACTGGTAATCCAAATCACTACGCTACTAACAATAAAACCAGGGATCATTTCATAAATCACGCTGGTTAATGCTTTTCCGTCGCCAAGTACAGGAGCATATATCCAAAAGAGGACGGTAGCTGCACCCGAGACAATACCCGCAACAGCGGCTTTATGAGTAAGGTTTTGTTTATAAAGACTGAATAATACTAATGGACCGAACGCGGCACCAAATCCAGCCCAAGCATTACTCACTAACGATAAAATACTGTTAGAACGATCAAGTGCTAACAAACTCGCCACAATGGCAACGCCTGCTACACCATAACGGCCCATTTTGACCATTTCTTGTTCAGTTGATTCTTTCTTTGATACCACTCGATAGATATCTTCAGTTAGTGAGCTTGATGATACTAATAACTGTGAAGATATCGTGCTCATAATTGCGGCTAAAATAGCTGCCAATAAGAAACCACTGATTAGAGGGTTAAACAATAATTCTGAAAATATAATAAAGATGGTTTCAGGATCACTGACTTTCATATCAAATTTATTGGCATAAGCAATACCAACAAGACCTGTCGCCAGCGCACCAACGATAGTGACTGTCATCCAGCTCATGCCAATTCTGCGGGCAATTTTGATATCAGACACTGAACGGATAGCCATAAAACGCACAATAATATGCGGTTGGCCAAAATAACCTAATCCCCAAGAAAGACTAGAAATTAACCCGAGTATGGTGACATTTTGCATAGCATCAGAAAAGTGCGGAATCGACTGATAAGCGTAGTCCAACATTTTATCTGCACTACTAAACTCTTGGTAGGCAACAATAGGTACCAAAACCAAGGCAACAAACATAATACAGCCTTGAACAAAGTCAGTCATACTCACGGCTAAAAAACCACCGAGTAGGGTGTAAGAAACCACAACACCTAAGGTAACTATCAGACCAAGTTCATAATTTAAATCAAATGCCGAAACAAATAACTTTCCGCCAGCAACTAATCCTGCAGAGGTATATAAGGTAAAGAAGATGACAATGATAACCGCTGCGATAATCCGTATATGGCTATTAGGTGCATGAAAGCGTTTTGCAAAAAACTCTGGGATGGTCAACGAGTTGTCCGCTACTTCGGTATAAACCCTCAGTTTTGGCGCGACAATTAAATAATTAACCAGAGCACCAAGTAATAGGCCTATTGCAATATAGATGGTTTCAAAACCCACTAAGAACATTGCACCAGGCAAGCCCATAAGCATCCAACCACTCATATCCGATGCGCCAGCTGATAGTGCGGTAACTTGTGGGCTGACTTTTCGGCCACCCAAAATATAGCCAGATACATCGCTTGTTGATTGTTTATAAGCAAACAATCCAATGCCTAGCATTACCATGAAATAAATTGCTAATGAGACATAGGTTAGGTAATGCATGAATTATTTGCCTCCCAACGCTTTGTGATTTTGAATCCCTTCAGGTTTCAACATAACAAAGAGATAGGTGCTTAAAAGAGCGCACAAACATAATAATTGCGAAGCTTCTTTCAGCTTTAACGTCACTGTGTTCCACATATTCGTAATGAGATTTTCTTCGCTTAAAGTGCCTGTTGACATAATGTCCTCCTGGGTTAGAGCTAATCGGTTTATTGTTTAAGGATTTAAATTTAACAATAAAAAACCACCAAGATAGTTAGTGGTCTAATCATAATAGCATGATTAGACGTCAAATTTCCAATTGATTATCGGATAAGGCTACTTTAGAGGGGTTTATCTCGACTGTGCATGCTGTTATTGGCCATGCTATTTGAGCTGACAGGGCCATACTTGATGAGCTGGAGAGGGCTTTTTTACGATTGTTATTATTCAATCATGTAGCTGAATACTCTCATGAGAATATAAATTGTTGTAAATTATATTTTTTATTTATATGTAGGATCAGTTTTGTTGTTTTAGGGCCATTTGATTGGCATATCAGAGTCTTTGATAGGGTGTTTAATCATCGAAATATTAATCGAATAATTATTTTTATATTTTATTTCAGTATCTTATGTTTGTTTTTGATAGTTAACGTGTAACAAGTAAATAGACTTTTCATTATGTTTTATTGATTTACACACTTTTTATTGATGCATATAGAGGGTTAGGATAAATGGTAAAGCCATAACACTATTGTTATTGCCGACGATGATTTTTCATCTCAGTTAAAGTGACTCGTTGTGTTATGGCGCGATTATCTAATCCATTACTCGATTCAATATGCACGTTCGCGCAGCGGATGTATCGATTAGTTCACCTTGCTAATAATTACAGCTCAAATGGTTTTTGTTCAAATTATTTTTATGTTTGACAGTTTGTATCGCAAAGCCACTTTTAGCGTTAACGGCTCGGTTTGCAATTGGGGTTGAGTTGATTATGTAAAGTAGTGGATACATTTTATCGAGGTTACTAGTGCCTGATTTTGCCAGTATCACCTTGTTAAACAATCTAAAATTCTTATTCAGTTTAGTCAGGCTTAGGCATTTATCTGATGTATTATTAACATAAGTTGCCCCAGTGATAGCGTTGATATTTGAAGAATGTGAGATCCAGGTTGCGCTTAAACACAATAATATTGTATTTAAATAGACGTTCGGTCTAATATAATTGTTATGAACAATTTAAGCTTAGATATAATAATGAGTGCAGATATAAGTCCAAGCCAGAAACCCCGTCGTGGAAGGCCCCCTAAAGTGTCGCGTGATAATCCAGATACACGGGCCGAGCTTATTCGAAGTGGTCTAGAACAACTGACAGAACAAGGCTTTGCTTCATCGGGTATTGAACCGATTTTAAAAAAAGTGGGCGTCCCCAAAGGCTCCTTCTATCATTATTTTGCTAGTAAAGAAGCATTTGGTCAGGCGGTATTGAAAAATTATGCCGACTATTTTTTACATAAGCTGGAAGTTCATTTACTGGACGAATCATTTTTGCCACTAAGGCGAATTAGGAATTTTGTCGACAATGCCAAAGCAGGCATGATCCGTTATAAATTTAAGCGTGGTTGTCTAGTGGGTAACTTAGGGCAAGAAGTTGGCGTATTACCAGAAAGTTTTAGGCCGCAAATTATTGAGATATTGGTGAGTTGGCAAGACTGTCTAGCTCGGTGTCTTAAAGAGGCGCAATTACATGGAGAGCTGGCAGAAAGTGCAAACTGTCAACTTTTAGCTGAAAACTTTTGGGTCGGTTGGGAAGGGGCTGTCAGTCGAGCAAAGTTGGTGCAACAGGCCACACCGCTGGATAATTACTGCGATCTTTTTATGGCTGCATTACCCAAGCAACGTTAGCTTAGCCACTCTATTTTAAGTTGGTGTATTTTTAAGTTGGTACAAGTTCACTCAAAATGTATTCATTAATAGACGAGCAGTCTAAATTAGGAGAAGACAATGTTTCATGGCATGTTAATTGAAAAAGATGATCAAGGTTATCGTACTACAGTGAAAAGCATTGATGAAAATGTGCTTCCTGCAGGAGATGTAACGGTAAAAGTACTTTATAGCACGCTTAATTATAAAGATGCCCTCGCTATTACAGGTAAAGCACCTGTGGTGAGAACATTTCCTATGGTGCCTGGTATTGATTTAGTGGGCGTAGTCGAACATAGCGATAGTGATAAATTTGCCGCTGGTGATACGGTATTATTGAATGGTTTTGGTGTCGGTGAAACCCATTGTGGTGGTTTAGCCACTAAAGCACGTTTAAAAAGTGAGTGGCTCATTCCACTACCAAGCGCATTTTCCCCGCAGCAAGCCATGGCGATTGGCACCGCAGGCTACACGGCAATGTTATGTGTAATGGCACTTGAGAAAAATGGTGTCACACCCGATAAGGGTGAAGTGTTAGTGACCGGTGCTAATGGCGGTGTCGGCAGTTTTGCTATCGCAATTTTGGCCAAGCTTGGGTATCAGGTAGTGGCATCTACCGGGCGGGTTGATCAAAGTGATTATTTGAAAAAGTTAGGCGCTAAAGACATTATTGATCGTGCGAGCTTATCAGAAGCTGGTCGACCTTTGGCTAAGGAGCGTTGGGCTGGGGCGGTAGATTCTGTTGGCAGTCATACATTAGCCAATGTGTGTGCCAGTACAAAATATGGTGGGACTGTGGCTGCATGTGGTTTAGCACAGGGGATGGATTTTCCAGCGAGTGTCGCGCCTTTCATTTTACGCTGTGTGACGTTAGCGGGTGTTGACAGTGTGATGCGACCGTTAGCCGATCGTATTGAAGCATGGCAACGTCTTGGTGAAATCCTTGATCCTGCCATTTTTGATGACATAGTTCATGAAATCAGTTTGATTGAGGCGATTGATGTCGCCAGTGACTTATTGGCAGGTAAGGTTCGCGGCCGTGTTGTTGTTGACGTAAATCGTTAACATTCATGTTTAATCAGTTAGCCTAAGTTGATGATCGATTAGCTCGCTAAATATTAAAAATGCGACTAAGTAGGGTTATTTTGTTTAAGATGAGCTAATATTGATTTGTGGTTTATTTTTGAACTATTATGTTTGTGAGATAGTATCAAGCAATCAGTAAATAAACGCTGATATTAAGATATTTTTAGTGTTGATATCAGCGTGATAAGGCCATTAAATACTTTAAATATTATAATCTTAACTCTTTTTTATTTTACGATTATTTTTATGATGACTGAACCGTAACAGTTCTTAATCATTATGGTTAACATGTCAAGGATGATGAAATATTTATGCGCGAGAACATTCTGCTACACAAGCAAGTGACAATATTTATTGTTGATGACGACGATGTAGATGTCCTTGGTATTGAAAGAGCCCTGAAGAAACTTAGAATCGCTAATCCCACCATACGCGCCAAAGATGGTATCGAAGCGCTAGAACTGCTTCGTAAAAAAGCCATTGCCAAACCTTATATTATTTTACTTGATATCAATATGCCTCGAATGGGCGGAATCGACTTTTTGAAAGAACTCCGTGCTGACGATGACCTATGCGGAAGTGTTGTCTTTATATTGACGACTTCAAGTGACGATCAAGATAAAATGTTAGCCTACAAAAAAAATGTTGCTGGATACATAGTCAAAAAACAAGTTGGCGAATCCTTTTTGAACATTGTTGATATGTTGGGGCATTATTGGCGTGTAGTGGAGTTGCCGTACAATGAATAACGTCGCTGCTAACCAAGAGTTACCTATCACGCTGTTAATTATCGATGACGACCTTGTGGATAGGAAATCAATTAGGCGTGCTTTAATGTCCAGTCATCGGCCTATTATTATAATAGAGGCCAAAACAGGCGAAGAAGGGATCGCTCAGTTCGAAAACAACATTGTTGATGTGCTCTTGATTGATTACCGGTTGCCAGATATTGACGGTTTAGCATTAATTAAAGTTCTATTAGCGCGAAAAAAAACAGACGCAACGATTATTATGGTGAGTCAGCATGAAGATGAAATTTTATCATTAAATGCACTCAATGTTGGCGCGCACGACTTCCTGTTAAAAACCGAGGTCAATTCCGAACGTTTAATGAGAACTATCCGTCAGGCGCAACATCGTCAGTTTCTTGAAGGCGTAGTGCGTGAGAAAAATAACGCATTAGAATGGCTAGCAAATAGAGATTCATTAACACAATTAATCAATCGTTATACTTTTGAGAAAACACTTAAAGATGCTTGTACTAGAGTGTTATTCACCGGTGATAACATCGCGCTTCTGTTTATCGATTTAGACAATTTTAAAAAAGTGAATGACACATTAGGCCATTTTACTGGGGATAAGCTGTTACAAAACGTAGCCACTAGATTAGCTTCAGTAATTAAAGACGGTGATTGTTTAGCGCGTCTTGGCGGTGACGAATTCGTTATTTTGGCGAATAATATTGATTCAGAGCAACAAACATTCGCCATTGCCACTCAAGTTATTGATGCATTGACCCCTCCTTTACAAGTCGGAAATACGGCTTTTTCGATAACAGCCAGTATTGGTATTTCTATGTTAGGTGAGTTTGCCTCTTCACCTGAAGCAATGATGAAGTGTGCTGATATTGCCATGTATAAAGCTAAGCAGAACGGTCGAAATCACTTCTGTTTGTATACCGATATTCTTCATCAAGAAACACAGAGCAACGCCATTCTTGAAGAAGAAATGTCTTATGCGCTGCAATTGGAGCAGTTCGTAGTTTATTACCAACCTCAAATTTGTACAAAAACGAAAAAAGTTAAAGGGGTTGAGGCACTGATCCGTTGGGATCATCCTACCCGAGGTGTTTTAGCGCCAGGCGTATTTCTTGATATGGCTGAAGAATTAAACTTAATTAGTGAGATCGGTCAGTGGGTATTACAAACGGCTTGTAATCAATTAAAGCAATGGCAGTTGCAATATAACCTCTTAGACGAAGAGCTGACCATATCGGTCAATTTGTCTGCCTTACAATTACAAGATGTGCGATTGCTCAGTTTAGTTTCTCATGCCTTAGAATCGAGTCAATTATCACCATGTTGTTTAGAGCTAGAAATTACTGAAAGCTCGATTATTCATAGCCCTGAAAACATAGTTGAAAGGCTCCATGAGCTGACCAGAAAAAATGTAAAATTAGCTTTGGATGACTTTGGTACCGGCTATTCATCGATTAAACATTTACACCTGTTTCCTATTCATTCTTTAAAAGTGGATAAGAGTTTTATTGCTGCCTATAAGCAAAAAAAATCCCAAGATAAAGTGCTTGAAGCCATGATTAACTTTGCTAAATACCTTGGACTATGTGTGATTGCCGAAGGGGTAGAAACTGCAGAGCAGCTTGATTTTTGCCAATCTCAAGGCTGCGATTTGATACAAGGTTATTATTATTCTAAACCGATTTGCGCCGCAGATTTTGAAGCTAAATATTTAGCCATATAGTGAGTGAACTGCATATTTGGTAATGAAACACTATTGAGATAATTATGTTAAAGCAAATACCTTTGTTAAATCGTATTAAACCGCATTCATCGGCAATCACTTTTGTATTTGCGGCAGTGTTAATGCTGATTATTTGTCATTTTGTTTATTGGCAAGAAGTCGGCTCGATACAGCGTGAAATTGATACCGTCGCGCGCGCGAAAGCCGACATACTTAGAGAACACATAGATAACTTAAAACGTGAAACTTTATTCCTATCTAAACTGCCTGATGTAAAAGGCATTGCATCACTTGCTCACCAACCAGTATTAGACACTGAACAGCAAGCCCAATTTAATACCCATATTGCTCACTTAAAAGACGTATTTAAATATTATATTCAAAGTATTCCTGAGCTAGAACAAGCGCGTTTTATTGATAGTAAAACGGGCTTTGAGACGATTCGAGTAGAACGAATGAAAGGTAGCGTAATCGCGTTACCTGATTCATCTTTACAACAAAAAAGTGATAGAGATTATTTTATTGAAGCTCAAAAATTACAAGAGGGTGATGTATACGTATCGCCTTTTAATCTCAATCAAGAAAATGGCTCACTTGTCTTCCCTTACTTACCGGTAATGCGGGTGAGTACATTAGTTTTTTCTCAAGCGAAACCGCAAAAAGAATCGATTGGGCAAATCGTGATTAATGTGTCTGCTGAAGTACTATTTTCTCAACTAGATATCACCAGCACTTACTCAAATATTAATATCTATTTAGTCAATGATGCTGGTGATTACTTACTTCATCCAGATAAGACGAAAACCTTTGGCTTTGATATTGGTCAACGATACACACTAGAAGACGATTTTACTGATGTTGGTGACGGTATGTACCTCACCAAGGATGACAGTGATTTTTTTAGTTGGCTTAAGGTATTATTTTTTTCTGAGGAGAATGTTTACTTAGATAGCACCAATACACAGCGAAAAGTGGTGGTGCTTGCGGTGGCAAATAATCACCTAGCAATAACCAAAACACTCACGGTGATTTTTTGGTATTGGGTCATTATTGGCATTTTAATACTGCTATTGAAGAACACAAAAAATGAAGTCGCATTAAAGGCTAAGCAACAACACCTCAATACTGTTTTGACTATGGAGCAAGAACTAAACTCAATATTAAGCCATGCCCCTAATGGTATTATGGTGGTTAATCGACAAGGTATTATCACCCTCGCCAATACTCAAGTTGAACGTATTTTTGGCTACTCTCAAGGTGAGTTGTTAGGCCAATCGATGAATGTACTATTACCGGCAAGGTTTTGTCATGTACACCCTAATTTTATGCAAGCGTTTTTCTCTGCACCTGAAACTAAATTAATGGGCGGCGGTCGAGAATTATATGGCTTACACAAAACCGCCAAAGAAGTACCGCTTGAGATAGGTTTGAGTGTTATTGAATATAAGGGTGAGTTACAAGCTATTTGCGGTATTGTTGACATCACATTGAGAAGGCAATTAGAGCATTTGTTTGAGATGGTTGTAGATACCTTACCCAATGCGGTTTTGCTGGTTGATTATAATGGCGTTATTGAGTTAGTTAATAAACAGACTGAGAGGCTGTTTGGTTATTCAAGAGACGATCTCTTAGGTAACAATATTGCTATGCTGGTGCCTGAGTCTTTTCGTGAACAGCATTTAGCCTGGCGACAATCGTTCTTTATTGCCGCAGGTGAAGAGATTGATACCGAACGCTATTATATTAGTGGTTTATGCAAAGATGGCAGTATATTCCCGTTATCCATTGGGTTATGCACTATTGAAACGCATAAAGGTAAAAAACTGCTTTCATCTATTGTTGATTTAACGGATAGCGAACTCGAAGCAAGCGCATTAAAAAAGGTCACCGAAAATTTAGACCGCACCAGTAAAATGGCTGGCATTGGTGGCTGGGAGCTCGATTTAATCACCAACGAGTTGTTTTATTCTGAAGAGACCTATCGTATTTATGGCTTGCCATTGGGTTCTAAATTATCTCTAGACGAAGCAATTGCATTTTATACGCCAGATTCACAACCGATTATCCGCAAAACCCTTACAGAAGCCATTGAAATGGGGAAAGATTGGAATGTTGAGGTGCGTTTTACTAATGCTGCCAATAAGCTCATATGGGTCAAGGTTGCGGGCACTATAGAGTATGAAAATGGTAAAGCCGTTAGGCTTGCAGGAACCATGCAAGATATTTCAGAACGCAAATATTTCATTGAGGAACTTTCCAGAAGTAATACCGAACTGGATAACTTTGCCTACGTTGCCTCGCATGATCTTAAATCGCCTTTACGCGGCATTGATCAATTAGCCAGCTGGTTAGAAGAAGATTTAAAAGACAAATTAGAAGATGAAGATGCTGAGCATTTACGCTTAATGCGTGGTCGTATTAGCCGGATGGAAAAACTGTTAGATGACTTACTCTCCTATTCAAGAGCGGGCAAAAAAGGCGATGTTATTCATTCAATTAATATAAAGTCTGTGGTCGAAAATGTGTTTGATTTATGCAATACCAAAAATGCCTTTTCGCTGGAGTTTGAGTCCGCGACAACCGACATAACGACTGCTAGTGTGCCACTTGAGCAAGTGATAAGAAACCTGATTAATAATGCGATTAAACATCATGACACCGGAAAAGGCACTGTATATGTATCTATGGTGGTGAACGCTCCTTTTTATGAATTTGTGGTTAGAGATGATGGCCCAGGGATACTTGATGAGTTCTCTGAGAAAATATTTACCATGTTCACCACCTTAAAACCTCGAGATGAAGTGGAAGGCAGTGGCATGGGATTAGCGATTGTGAAAAAGATAGTGGTCGCCATGGGGGGCGAAATTAGCTTAGATACGAGTGTGCAAAAGGGCGCGTGTTTCAAGTTTACTTGGCCAATGGAAATACAAAACTTGATGCCCAACACCAGAGATGTCGAGTAGTGTTAATTTTGCCATCGTATGGGTTATCGTTGAAAAAAGATTTTATAGGCGCCTCAGCACTTTAGTTTAGCACTTTAGCTCAGCTCTTTAGTTCAGCAACTTAGCTTGGCAGCTGATTGGTAAGCTAAATTCCGCTGTAAATCGCCACATAAACTGAAATGTTTAGCCCCTACGGATAACTCAACAGTTAGCGTATCTGTTGAGTCTTTTGGAGGCGATGTTTGGTTAATTTATAAAGTCGTTTATTTGGGTGTCACTATTTATCGCTTATACGCTTAATAATGAAATAAGTGATAGTGAAGCGTCATCTGTAAGAAAGTCCATTTAATTTCAATACGCATCAGCGACTATGCAAGATGCATAAAGACGATAGCGTCATTTCACGGTAAACTATGTAGATTGTAGAGACAGCTTTTTGAGGTCATGAGAAAACATGGTAGAACTGCAGCAAAATAATCCACTTCACGGTTTAAAATCAGAAACGATGATTTCTGAGTTAGTGGCATTTTATGATTGGAAAATTTTATACGCCGCGTTGCGTTTAGAATGTTTCAACACTAATCCCAATATAGAAGCTTGTGTTAAGTTTCTTAAAAAAACCGAATGGGCCAGAGAACGCGTTGAAAATTTTTATTTGTATCGTTTTAAGCGTATGCCAAAAGGTAACTCTGCACAATTTGAACTAAAACCCCGAGAACGTGGCTTTGCTGATGGTATTTTACCACGCAAACCGCAACCTTTAACGGTTGAGTTAGTCGCAGAAATGAAAGCCAAAGCAACCGCCGATTATGAACAAATGAAGCATAATCAAAGTCGTTCATATGCTTCTCCGTCATCAGTTTCATATTCATCATCGAGTCGTTCAAATGACAGCGATGCAGCGACACAGCGTAGTAATAAAAATAAGCCTCAGCCGACATTTGATCCAAACAATCCGTGGAATAAATAACGGCTCGATTAATCTCATGTCCATACTAACGCAACCCAAAGATAATCATAATATTTTTGGGTTGCGTTTTTTATTGGGCATAAATTATATCTTAGTTAGCGATATAGCGTTCAGTGCCTTTCTAAGATTAGGTTGGCTATTTTTGTCAAGGTGTAGACACGCGACACAATGATTGCTTAAATAGAAATGCATGTCTTTGTTGTAATTAACTACGGCGCATTCGTATCAAGGTAACTGGGGTTATGTTGGTCGTGCTGTTAGCTTAATTTGAGGCATAAGGGATTAAGTACCTCACCCATTTTGCTATTAGCATTGGGATACAACAGGATAATAATAATGAAACTGAATAAAACCTTACTCGCCATGGGTATCGCATCTAGCGTGGTTATTGTTGGTTGCGGTGACGACACTCAATACGGTAAAACTCCTCAAGTCACACCTGAGCCTGAAGCCGCTCCTCTACTGCAAGCTTTTGCCCCTAATGGCACTTTAAAAGCGCAAATTCGTCGTACCCAATATGGGGTGCCGCACATTACCGCTGACAATTTAGAAAGTCTTGGTTTCGGTAACGGTTATGCCCAAGCGCAGGATAATTTATGTGTGATGGCGGATGGATTTATCAAAGCCAATTCAGAACGGTCGATGTACTTTGGTCCTCATGCATCGCTTGATTTTACAACTGGTCTTCCGACCAGTGAAGATAATGGTAACCTCATTTCCGACTTTGCATATAAAGCGTTAAAAATACGCCAGCTTGCTGAAAACCAATATTCGCAGTTTAGTTATAATTCGCGAGCACTAATGGAAGGGTTTAGTGCTGGATATAATCAATATCTTAGCGACATTGAAGCTGGGACTCAAACTGGCGAACCATTTTGCGCCGGTCAGCCGTGGGTTAAACCCATTACCGGTGTTGATGTGGCCAGCTATTTATTTTCTATTGCATTATTACCTGGTGCGGCAAACTTTTTAGATTTGATTTTTTATGCTAACCCCGGTGATGGCCAAGAATATTTACCGCGTATAGTGGGGCCGGCACCGTCTGCAGCACAGACCGCGTTTGTACATGATATGAACAACACCTTAATTGCTCGTGCGGCAAACATTACCACTCCAGAAACTAATCCTCGTAATTTGGGATCTAATGGTTGGGGATTAGGCAAAGACAAAACCGAAAATGGCAAAGGTATGGTGTTGGGTAATCCACATTTTCCGCATACTGGTAATTTACGCTTTTGGCAGTCACATTTAACCATACCAGGACAAATGGATGTGATGGGCGGTTCGTTAGTCGGTATGCCAGGGTTGGTTAACATAGGCTTTAACAAAGATGTTGCTTGGACGCATACCTTTTCTACCGCCGAACACTTTGTAATGTATAACCTTGAGTTAGTTTCAGGTGATAGATTGCAATATTTGTATGACGGGTCGCCATTGCCGATCACCAAAGAAACGGTTTCGATATTAGTTAATGGCGGCGCGGCAGGCATGCTGGTGGCGGAAAAAGATATCTATACCACAGCTAAAGGTCCAATGGTTGAAGCGCCGCCAACATTAGCGCCGTTTGGGTGGGATGACGGTCAAGCTTTCTTTATTCAAGATGCCAATATGGCCAACAAAGATCCGATTGATCATTGGTTAGCCATGAACCTCGCTAGCAATAAAGATGAATTTCAACAAGCGTTTAAAAATTATGATGGGGTAATATTCAATAACACCATGTATGCCGATAAAGAAGGTAATGCATTTTATATTGATGATTCTACTGTGCCGGGTTTTTCTGATTTAATGATCGATATTATTAGAACCACCCCAGCGATTGTTGCGGCTAAAGCACAGGCGGGATTTACTATTCTACCTGGTAATACCTCCGCATTTAGTTTTAGCGAGCCTATGCCTTACGAGCGTGCGCCCAAGCTTGAGCGAAGTGACTTTGTACAAAATTCAAATAACTCATTTTGGTCGACCAACCTTGCAGCTCCTTTAGAAAACTTCTCTCCTTTATACGGACCAGAACGAGGCCCATTGTCGCTCCGCACTCGCATGGGGTTAACCTTAATGAATGATGCCGCGGGTGATGACGGGAAATTTAATATTGACGAATTAGAAGCCGCTTTGTTATCTAACCGCGCCTATCTCGCTGAAATCGTGTTAACTGATTTAATTAGCCAATGTGATCAACAAGGTTCTACGCCTGTGATGGTGAGTGCAACATTGTCTAAAGATATCTCAGCATCGTGTGCAGCATTAAAAGCCTGGAACGGTAAACAAGATAATGACAGTAAAGGGGGCGCGTTAATTCGTGAGTTTGCCCATCAATTTGATCAAAATACTATGTTAACTGAGCCGTTTGATTATATGAGCGCCGCAAGCACACCTAATAAGCTTAATACTGATGGCAGCGCATTAATGGCTTTAGCCCATGCTGCGTTGAATCTCGAAGCGGCAGGTTTTGCTGTTGATGCTGCATTAGGTGACGTGCAATTTGTTGAAAAGTCACTCACTGATGGCAGTGCTTCTGGGGTTAAGTTACCTTGGCCTGGTAGTCATAATGCTGAGGGGGGATTCAACGTATTTTCAACCAGCTTATCTGGTGATGACACCTTAATCCCTCAGCATAAATACGCACCAGTATTAGATGTTGTGACAGGTAAAGCGACAGCATCAGGATTAACCGCACAAGGATATCAAGTGCGTTATGGTTCAAGTTGGATGATGACCGTCAGCTTTACTGATGATGGTCCTAAAGCAAAAGGTATTTTGACTTATTCGGAATCGAGTAATGTACTAAGCCCGAGCTTTTCTGATCAGAGTGAATTGTATTCTACACAAAAGCAGTTACGTCCGTTGTTATTCACTGAGGCAGAGATCCAAGCATCACTTGAATCCACTACAGAGCTGACCTACCAACGAAATTAGTAGTGGTCAGACCAAATAAACCAACCTGTTAGTTGCAGGTTGGTTTTCCATCAACAATTAACTAAGTTTGTGATTAAAATCAATAAAGCTATCAAATTAGCCCCATTCGGTGCCGCTTTTAGATTATCAACCCCTACTTTGGTATAAGAAGACCTAGCTTGACCTATTCTTGTAACTACAACAAACTCACAACTAAATATTATTATAATTAATGGGATAACAAAACAATGTTGATTTTTCTTATTTGTATTGGCGTGCTGCTGCTTGCATACAAGTTTTATAGTCCGTTTGTAGAACGACAAGCTGGCATTGACCCTAACGCAAAAACCCCCCAAGCGCGTTTTGAAGATGGTGTTGACTATGTTCCTGTTCATCCAGCGAAAGCATTTTTAATTCAATTTCTTAATATTGCCGGAGTTGGACCGATATTCGGCCCCATTTTAGGTGCGTTGTACGGCCCTATTGCACTGGTGTGGATTGTGCTGGGTAATATACTGGGTGGTGCAGTACACGATTATTTTTCTGGCGTAATGAGCATTAAGGAAGACGGTAAAAGCTTACCTGAAATTGCAGGGCATTATTTTAACATCTACTTTAAAGCGGCCATGTTGATCTTTACCGCTATGCTGCTGTTCTTTGTTGGCGTGGTGTTTATCATGAGCCCAGCAGGTTTGCTGAGTAACTTAGATTATTTTAAAGATACTATTTTTGCTAATAATACCTTTTGGGTATTAGTTATTTTAGCTTACTACTTCTTCGCAACATTACTGCCGATAGACAAAATTATTACTAAGCTTTATCCTTTTTTTGGCGCGCTAATGATAGTGATGACAACCTCTATTGCAGTGGCGTTGTTAATCCATGCGCCACAACTTCCAGAATTTGGCGATGTGTTTGCTTATTTTAATCACAGCCACTACAACAATGATTTATTAGAGCCTAATCCAGACGGTTTACCTGTATGGCCATTATTGTTTGTCACCATTACTTGTGGTGCCATCAGTGGTTTCCATTCAACGCAAGCTCCGATTATGGCCCGTTGTTTAACCAACGAAAAGTATGTTCGTCCAGTGTATTATGGCGCCATGGTTGCTGAAGGTATTGTTGCTTGTGTATGGGCAACAGCGGGTATTGCTGCATTCCCTGGTGGTTATGTTGAGCTAAAAGCTATTCTTGCTCAAGGTGGCCCGGGTATGGTGGTTAACCAAGTCGCAACCACTTACTTAGGTGTTATAGGTGGTATTATGGCGGTTATCGCGGTTGCTGTATTCCCTATTACATCTGGTGATACTGCATTTAGATCGTTACGTCTAACCATTATCGATGCGTTTAAAATTCCACAAAGCATGACTAACCGTCTGTTAGTTGCGGTACCTGTGTTAATTATCGCTTACTTTATGACCAAAATTGACTTTACGTTAATTTGGCGTTACTTCGCATTCTCTAATATGTTGTTATCTACCAGCGTATTGTGGCTAGCGACTAAGTATCTGTTTGATCGTGGCGCGTTCCATTGGATTGTTAGTCTGCCTGCTATTATCGGTACTTGTGTGACTCTGTCGTACATTTTAACTGCCGGTATTGGCTTAGGTTTTCCACAAGAGATGAGCCAGCCAGCGGGTATCGTAGTGGGGATAGTATGTCTTATTGCTCTGATTATTGCGCACAACAAGCGTAAAGTGACTCCTGCTGCATAATTTTTTACAGCGTTAATTCAAAGGGCTGCTTAATGCAGCCCTTTTTTATTGTTCAGCGAAAAAATAGATGTGATTAGTGACCCACACGATCAAGCTTTTGTATCAGTTCCATCTTAATACTATTGGGTGTTTGGCTGTGCCAGTAGCCACTGACGTAAGCAAATAGCGGTAACATGAACATAGTGGTCAGCAACACTATCAATATCCCTCTGGCGGACAGCTGAATACCATTACGAGTACTAAATTGTAGAGCTTGTTTTTTTGGACAAGCTGATACACAACGCATACAGGCTTGGCACTCGTCGGAGCGAATATTTTTTTGAGTATGCACTGATATATTAGCAGGGCATGCGCGAGTACATTTATCGCAACTCATGCCTTTGGCATCAATTAAACAATGTTGAGTATCGCGGCGTATTTTGAATGGGCTTAAAAAACTGACAATACCTAACAGTGCGCCATAGGGGCAAATATAACGGCAAAAACCTTGGCGACGCCATGCTGCTAAGGCAAAGATAATACTAAAACCTATCAGTGCCACTATGGATGGCATCATAAAAAACACAGCCATTTTTAAGTCAGCTACTTTGTGATAATTGCCCTCTAAGTAGTGGGGAATACTTGCCGATGGCATAGAAATGACCAAATAAAGCAGCGCTGCGAGTAGTAAATACTTGACCATTCTCAGTGGCCAGTCAATCCATGCTGGTGGTAATAGTTCAGCATGAATAACACGCTTTCTGAGTTTATACAGGTATTCACCAGCAAGTCCCAGCGGGCAAGCCCAGCCACAAAAAGCGCGTTTGCACACCACACCGGTAAGTAGTACGACACAGAGCATCACTACAGCCGCGGGGTGATTTTGATCCCACAGGCCTAAGGTTAAAATTGCTTTAAGTTCTATGCCGCCAGCAATAGGTAAAAATGCATCACCGATATCGGGTCGCATTAACCAAGGTGTTTCTCCTGCATATAATAAGCCTGCGTTGATGGCATATTGTACCCCGACTAATAACATCGCCAGGGCAAAAAAATGTTGGCAAATTTCACGTACTTGATTGGGTCTACCTTCAGCATTAGCAAATGCAGGTTGGTATTGCCCTACTGCGGTGACGATTAATACTGACACGAGCAATAGGAGCAATAATGGCCAAAAAAAACTGGCTAAGGTGGCACCAAGTAATAATGCTCCGCTAGCGAGTGCCCCCCATTTTTTGCCACTCCAATACAGTAGGCTAGTGCTATACACTAGGGCTAGCATTAAGGTGATTGATTCAATTGTGCTCATTATCCAATGCCTGTGCTGTGGTTCTCTCGGTTAATAATGATAAAACCTCAGCATTCAAGCGAATGTGAGTTGGGTCGCCAAACTTAATAATAGTTTTCTAAATATATGATCTATATTGATTTGTTCTATTTATGTAAACATTGTTAAGTCTTGTGTTAATTAGCTTGTTTCAATTGATTGTCATTAACCTGTCTTATTTTTTCGTTAACGTATTAAGATGATTTTGTGACAGTAAAAAGTGGCTAATGGCTAGGTTTTCATTTGAGCATTCCTTCGAGATAGACACCTTAAAGCGCTTGATTGCTCAGCATCAGCAGCAATTTCGCCATCAGTCCTTGGCAGATTTATATTACCGTGGTGAAAAATTGTCGGTTACAGCCATTGAGCTAGGTCAACAGAAACAGCCATGTCCTACGGTATTGTTTGTTGGCGGGGTCCATGGGGTTGAGCGTATCGGTGCCCAAGTGATTTTGGCCTTTTTAGACAGCTTACTCAATCGGTTACCATGGGATACTCACTTACAGCAATTATTGCAACACGTGCGCTTAGCCTTTGTCCCCGTGGTGAATCCGGTTGGCTTTTTGCGTGGCAGCCGAGGCAATGGTAACAATGTTGATTTAATGCGTAATGCTCCCATTGATTCAGATGAAGACGTGACCTTTCTCGTCGGCGGTCAGCGACTTTCGCCGCGTTTGCCTTGGTATCGAGGGCAAAATGGTATGGAGCTAGAAACCCATGCGTTAGTGAGCTATGTGCAACAATTACAGCAAGACAGCAGCAGTGTTATGGTGCTCGATGCTCACTCAGGTTTTGGTTTACAGGATCATTTGTGGTTTCCACATGCGCATACTCGACAACCCTTTGAAGGCATAGGTTATATTTATCAGTTAATGCAGTTGTTCGAAAAAGGCTATCCGCATCACAGCCATTATCAGTTAGCACCTCAAAGCCATTTCTATCGTACCCACGGTGATATTTGGGATTATTTGGTGGCGAGTAATGTCAGCGGGAAACCGTTTATTCCGTTAACCTTAGAAATGGGCTCGTGGGCTTGGGTACGTAAAAATCCACGGCAGCTATTTAACTTCTCTGGTTATTTTAATCCGCAAAAAACACATCGGCATCAACGTATTTTACGCCGTCACCTGGTATTAATGCAGTTCATTATAGATGCAGCTTATGCGCAAATTATTGAACAAATAAAACCCCAACAACTGACACAATTGACTCAACAAGCTAAGCGCTTCTGGTCTAAAAAGGCTAAGTGAGGATAAACGATGACCACCTTAGTGTTACTCAGAGGCTTAATGCGCGACAGCCGCCATTGGTATGGTTTTGACCAGCGTTTAAACCAGCAAGGGCTCAATGTCATTTGTGTTGACTTGCCCGGTAATGGCCTATTAGTCAATCAGCCTAGCCCAGGTAAGATGCAAGACTATTGCGAGGCGGTGTGGCTACAAATTGATGCCGCTTTGCTCAAGCAGGCCATGCGGCCAAGCCAAGTTAAGTTGGTCTTGGTGGGATTATCTATGGGCGGTATGTTGGCGCTAACCATGGCGGCGCAGTGTCGCTCACGAATTCAGCATGTGGTGTTAATTAACAGCAGTGCGGCCAACTTGTCGCCTTGGTATTATCGGTTTCAATGTGTCGGCTTAGTGACCTCTATAACGCATGTTTTACTAAGGTTTTTGCGCTCTGGCTTAACGAGCTCTCAGCAAGCCAACACAGGCAAAGGTCACTGGTTAGAAGCGATTGTCGTTGATTTTACCAGCAGGCATTTTAGTCACAACATTGAAGTGATTAATGCTTGGAGTTTACTGAGATTGCAATGCCATACATCATTTATCAATGGACTAAGGCAATTGTACGCTTCGGCCCGTTTTCATAGTCCTGAATTGAATAACATACCGGTCAGCGTGATAGTCGCCAATCAAGATAAGTTAGCTCACCCCAAATGCAGCGAACAGTTAGCGCTATTTTATCAAACACAGTTACATAAAATGGATGATTGCGGCCATGATGCCAGTCTCGATCAGCCACTGAAATTACAACAAGTATTACTGGATATTATTCGTTAGAAGTCATTTATTAGGGCTTATCAAATCGTGATTAGTGACTCTAGCTTGCTTGCCATTTTTTTATGTCTTGCTGCCAAGCATTGGCGGTAAAGTCGATAAATGCTCTGGCGACGGTTTGTTGATAACTGCGCGACAAATACACGGCCCATATGGTTTTACCTGGTACCGTCAGTTGGGGTAATACTTCAACCAGTTCTTGGCGTTCAAGGTAGCCATTGGCTAAATCGGTAGGTAAACACACTATGCCATTGCCGCGACGGGCTGCATTGATTAATACGCCCATGTCGTTGGCTTGTAAATTACCGCTCACATCCAATAGGTGAGGTTGTGAGTCTGCAATTATTTCCCAGCGTTGCTGACTAGAGTGACGCAAACAGTTGTGTTGCAATAAGTCATTAACCGATTCGATGGCTGAGTGTTTGGCGAGATAGTCTGGGGAGGCACAAATGACGCTATCGATGTGCATTAAGCGTCTAGCTATTAAGCTTTCATCTGGCTGATGAGTGTAACGCAGGGCGATATCAACCCTGTCGTTAACCAATTGTGAGACATTATCCGACAGTAATAGTTGTATATTAACCTGAGGATGTTGCAGGCAAAAAGCCTCAACTACGTCATACAGTTTGTGTTGCCCAAGTCCAATGGGCGAGGCGATACGGATACTGCCTACCAGTTCATTATTATGACTATTGGCGCGACTCTCCATCGCGGTGACTTCACTTAAAATACGCTGGCAATAATTCAGTGCTTCTTCGCCTTGTAAGGTAAGACTCACTTGGCGAGTGGTGCGATGTAATAATCGCAACCCCAACCATTGCTCAACTTCTTTGATATGGCGTGACACTTGTAAACGGCTTAAACCTAGTTGCTCGGCCGCTTGGGTAAAGCTGCCACAACTGGCCACTTCCACAAAGCTGCGTATAGCAGATATTTTGTCCATAACATCATCCTATCGCGACAGCCAAAGGTTATAAGCTTTCTATATTTTCCAATAGGTTATCGGCTTTGTTAATAATGGCCTGTTGCGTGTGCGCATCCATTTTTTGCCAGTTTTTATACACCATAGTCATGCGAGGGTTGTGTTGAAATTTCTCTTGATGGCGTTGAATAAAATGCCAATATAAACTGTTGAATGGGCAGGCATTATCTTCTGTCTTGAGTTTGACATTGTAATGGCAGCTTTTGCAATAGTCGCTCATTTTGTTCAAATAGTTACCGCTGGCGGCATACGGTTTGGTGGCCACAATGCCGCCGTCGGCAAATTGAGTCATCCCGCGGGTATTGGGCATTTCGACCCATTCGATGGCATCAATGTAAATGCCCAAATACCACTGGTCGACGTCATCTGGATTGATACCCGCGAGTAAACTAAAACAGCCCGTGACCATTAGCCGTTGAATATGGTGGGCATAGGCATAATCGAGCGACTGTTTTATGGTGTGGTGCATGCAATTCATCTTAGTGTTGGCGGTCCAAAAATACTCCGGCAGGGGTCGTTGTGCTTGCAAGGCATTTTGCGTCGCGTAGTCGGGCATATTGATCCAATAAATACCGCGGACATATTCGCGCCAACCGAGTATTTGGCGGACAAAACCCTCTACTTGGGCCAGTGAAATATCATCTTGATGCGCTTGCCAATGGGCGATAACTTTATTGATGACTTCGCTAGGTGAAATCATTTTGCTGTTAAGCGCAAACGATAATCTTGAGTGATATAGACTCCAATCCGCACGACTATTTTCGGTCATTGCATCTTGAAAATGACCAAAGCGGATTAATAAATGCTGGCAAAAAAAGTCAAGTAACTCACGTGATTGGCGTCGATTAAGCGGCCATAATAATTGGCTTTCTGCTTTGCCTATGGTGTTGATATTATGGCGCTTAAGTCGGGCTAAAATATCACTGACGTCATTGGCAAACATTAATGGCGCAGGAATATCGCCAAGGTCATTCTTTTTAAAGCTGGCACGGTTTTGCTGGTCAAAGTTCCACTGGCCTCCCAAAGGTTCTCCATCTTGCATCAGCACATTAAAACGTTTGCGCATCCGCCGATAAAAGAACTCCATTTTGGCGTGTTTTTTCGGGGTGAATTCAGTTTGAATATCGCTAAACGGCAGTAAAAAATGTTCACTGTCAGTGCTATTGATAGCAATGCCTGGTAGTAAAAGAGAGCCCAATTGCTGCGCTAAACGGTATTCGTCAGCGTGTTGGTATTGAAAATGGGTTAATTGATGCGTTGCAGTAATGTGTTCAAGCAAGGCGGGTAGGTCGGCATACTGCTGGGTTTCATCTAAGGTCAGGTACAAAACTTGATGACCACTCTTGGCTAAGGCCTGTGCAAATTGCGCCATAGAGGCAAAAAAGGCGCAGACCTTCTGAACATGATGAGTGACGTAGCTTGCTTCTTGTCCCAACTCGGCAATCAAATACACCACATTAGGATCGACTTGTTTAAACCAGGAGTGTGACGCATTAAGTTGATCGCCCAAGATGAGTCTCAATGTGCTGGTTTCTGGCAATAATGTTGGTGAAGCATTGGTGTAAAGTGTCGTCATGGTGATTACCTTTATTCAGATTTATGTCGGCGACAGCGTTCAGAACAATATTTAACCTTGTCCCAATCTTTAGCCCATTTTTTACGCCACGCAAACGGGCGTTGGCAAACTAAACAGACTTTATGCTCAAGATGGCGTTTTTTATGTGTCATGACGGTCTTTAGCCTGAGTTGTTGTGGCTATCGGTTTGCCCTTAGTTCGTTTTCGCTTAGGGCTAACATGACGACCTAATACCGCAGCGATATGGCGTTTAACTTGAGGTTGATCGCGATATGACCACAAGCGATCGCGGGCAATTTGTGATGCCAGAGTAAGATCTATCATAGGTTCAGGGTAATCACGGCCTAAGATTAGGTCATTGAAAATAGCTTCCATTGGCGGTTGCAGCCAAGGTTGATGAATATACTCATTGGGTAAGTTGGTGAGCTCTGGGCACCACAATCGAATAAACTCCCCGCGTGGATCTTGGTCTTGTGACTGCTTGATGGGATTGTATAAGCGTATGGTGTTAATGCCTGTCACCGAGGCTTGCATTTGCAGTTGCGGGTAATGGATCCCAGGTTCAAAATCGAGAAAATAATTGGCTAACGGTAAGCTAGCATGTTGCCACGCAATGTTTAAATGATGGGTCACAAAACTGACCAACATGGCGCGCATTCTAAAATTGATATAACCAGTCTCTCGTAAACAGCGCATGCAGGCATCAATAATGGGGATCCCCGTTTGGCCTTCAGCCCAGCGCTGAATATCTTGCGCTACGTTGTCGTCGCTGCGATAAGGATAATCTAGATACCCAGGGTTTACCGGGGTGAATTCCATGCTGCATTGGCTTTCAAATTTCTGCATAAAATGGCAATGCCAATGTAGGCGCGACATCATCGCCAATAAAGGCTTTTTCCACGCTTTATTGCTGGTTTGTACTGCGTTATAACGGGTTAATGTCGCTTGATACACTTGCTTTAAACTGATGTTTCCCCATGCTAAATAAGGTGATAAGCGTGAACAGTGGCTGCGACTTAAGCTCGGGCTCGAAATACTGCGTTGGTAGTCTTTACCACGGTAGCTTAGAAAACTGCTCAGTATTGCTCTAGCCGCTTTAGGACCACCCGTTTGGAATTGATCATTGTCTGTAATGATGGCCTGATCGATAAGCGGAGTATGGTAGTTGTCGAGCTTTTGCAGCTGACATTGTTGCCAATTTGGGACCGCAATACGGCTGTTCATCACTTGTTGCCAGTGTTGATCCCAGGCTTGACGATGCTTGCGCCCTCGAACTACCGCACCTGTTGGTGATTGTTGCCAAGGGATCTGTTGCTGATGACACCAGAGTGCCACCGCTTTATCGCGCTCAAAGCTGTTGTGTAGACCAATCTCTTGATGGCTGAACATAGTGTTAATTTCAAACTGTTGTGATAACTCGTCCAGTAAATCAATTATTGGTACACAAAAGGCATACACCTGACCATTAAATCGCGCCAGTTGTTGATTCATATCTTGCAGCGACTGCCACACAAAGCGCCAATGACGTTGATTATAATGCGGGTCAGCCAGCATAAAGGGTTCAAAATCATAAATAAGCAAGCAGGGTAAATCATGGTTAAACGCATCGACCAGCGGCTGATGATCAGACAAGCGCAAGTCGCGTTTAAACCAGACGATATTAATAGCCTGTTTGATCGTGTCGGGCATGGCGCCAAAAATCTCATGGTGAATTAGGCTATTAGATACGCATTAGCATGCCGTTTAGATTGCTTTAAACTTCACAATTATGATTTATTTTGTATCTCTAAATGAAACAATTAAGCGCAATAAGTGATATTTATCTCGGATTATGTTGTCTATACACTGGCTTCATTGTTAATTAATAGAGCGAGACAAAACATGAAACTAGCAGTATTAGGCGCAACAGGTTGGATTGGTGGCACTATCATGCAGCAGGCTATTAGCCGTGGTCATGAAGTGGTTGCCGTCGTTCGCGACGCCAGCAAAGTCAGTCAAGATGTGGCCGTACGAACACTTGATTTAACCACTATGACAAGCGATGCCATAGCTAGCGCATTTGCCGACGTTGATGTGGTGATAGCGTCAATCGGCGGCCGCGCCGCACAAAATCATCAAGTGGTAGCACAAACCGCACAGCAATTATTACAGCACTTACCTCAAGCAGGCACACCGCGTTTGTTGTGGGTCGGTGGTGCTGGTAGTTTAGAAGTCGCGCCAGGGGTGACGTTAGTGTCAACAGCAGAATTCCCTGAAGAATATAAAGCCGAAGCCATCGCCCAAGGTGAAGCATTGGCAGTATTCTGCGCTACTGATTCTGCTATCAAGTGGACTTATGTTAGTCCCGCCGCCTTTATTTTCCCTGGCGAGTCCGAAGGCCCGTACCGTGTAGGTGGCGATGAATTCTTTACTGATGCAGACGGCCAAAGCCGAGTGTCAGTAGTCGATTACGCCAAAGCCATGTTAGATGAAGCCGAAAATGCCAAGCATATTAATCAACGTATTAGCGTTGCTTACTAAGTTTATTGAGTGAGCTGATTTATAGAAACAGGCCTAAACCTATACGTAAAGGCTATGCTCTAAAAACGATGCTATTGATAGCATTTTGAGTTTAACGGTACATGCCAGATAACCATGAAACAATCATTTATCATCGTTAAATGGGTACTAGGCACTACCTATTATCTTATATAAATCATAGATATAATAAAAAGGGTGCCAAAATTATTGGCACCCAGTAGCCTTAACCTTTTTTCTTTCTAGGTTTGACTATCTCTGTCGTATTTGACTCTTTTTTCAATTTACGTTTTTCTTTTAACGATAACAATGGTTTTTTCATTTCATGCTTAGACATATTATCACCTAATAATAAATAAAATATTAATAATGCTTATTTAATGCAATAAAAGAGATTGTTGAAATAAATAACCCATCGCCCTCCTTAATCATCTGTCACAGTTAATGCGTAGCTTAATTTAAAAATTTAAGCGTAGATTGCCTTTCTACTCAGAATAACGTATCTCAACCATTTAATAAGATTGTGAGACATGACTATTTAATAAATCTATTTTTAATAGTCCATATAATTAAAATTCGCCATTCTAAGCGAGCTTAAAACTATATCAACTCAATGATTTAATTAAAGATGAGTATTTTTTGATCTGTAAAAACAGATGGGCGTAAAGGGACGCCCGCTTAAACGGGGAATTCTAGGGCGAAGCTCCCTAAAAAAATAATAGAATAAAATATAATAATTGATATTTTCATAACGTCAATATAGCAGCTTAAATAATAACTTCAAGCAAATTTGTGGAAATAAAAAAGATAATAGTAACCTTAATATTTTAAATATATGACAAGTCATGAAACCATCAGTTTTCGCTAGATTTAATAAAATTACGGTCACATCGTTATGGTCTGCTATTGATTGAAATCGCTTAATGATAAGTATGCACAATTGGTAACGTCAGTGGATCCAACCCGCTAAATCTCTCGACCCAACATACACAGGTTTTAACAACATTGAGATTAATACTTCTGGGTAAAAGCTTCGGGATAACATTTTTAGGATAAAAAAGGCTCAATGATGTATTACATCAGAAGGTGAAAAGCTTAGTAAGGGCATGATATATATTTCTATGAAAAATATATCATGCTCTTAGGTTTTAATATTAAGCTTATAAGGTTCAAGTGATTGATTTTTATTTCAATTTTTTGCTAGGTAAGTTCAACGTGTATCAATAATTTCGAGCTTAGCGGTTGTATTCGCCAGCTCTTTCAGGTTGATAGAAAATTTCTTTAATTTTAATTTTTATTAACCCTCCACCAGGCTTAGGCCATTCAATTTCATCACCTTGAGAAAGCCCAAGTAACGCACTGCCAACAGGTGCAAGAATAGATATTTTATCACCACTTAAATCAAGGTCTTTGGGATAAACAAGAGTCATCATAAATTCATCACGAGACGATTCGACAGTAAATTTAACTGTTGAATTCATCGTCACAATTGTAGGCGGCACTTCCGTTGGTTCAACTATATTTGCACGGGCGAGCTCTTCTTCTAGCTCACTAATGCCGACCATTTTTTTTGTCGGTAATGACTCAATTAACTTAAAGAGTCTTATAGAATCCAGTGACGAAATAGTTATTTCAGGTCGGTTACTCATTTATCCCTCAAACAGTCCAGTAATTAATGCTTTAAAATTCACCTTGTGATCAAACTTTAATTTAAAAGAAAGTTTAATGAGGTAAAATATATTGATTATAAAATTTATGTACGATCTGAGATGCTATCCCTAATACATTAAAAATACCTTAATAAATTTAATTATTAATCTATAGTGATAAAAATATATACGCCGCCTAAATGATTAACCATAAGAACATCAATAAAGCTACTATCACAACCGACCTCGGTATTTTTATGTATTATCCCATTGATGGCAAAACTCAATAAAGCTTTTCAGCAGCGGGCTATGGTATTTGTCTTTATGAACCACTAACCAAAATGGTCGTTGCATATTAAGATGATTGCTCGCTTGAGGTAGATCCAGCCGAACTACGCGGCCATCGTTAATGGCATATTGTGCCGCTAAAGTTGATAAGCAACCTAAGCCGAGTCCCGCGGAAACACTGTTAATTAGCGCTTCTGTAGTATTAAGTTCAAACACTTCATGCCACGACGCTATTTGCGGCGCTATGGTATGTAAGAAAAACTCTCGCGAGCCTGAGCCTGCTTCACGTAATACCCATTCACTGTGTTCTAAATGGCTAAATTTGCACTTAGCTTGTTGGCTTATAGGTAACTGAGGCGCTGCGATAATACACATCTCATCATGGCTGAATTGAGTAGCGATAAGTTCTGGATGATGACTTTTCCCTTCGATCAAGCCGATATCTAGTTCGTAATCCAGCAGTTTTTGGCAAATAAGCCGTGAATTAGAAATCACCACACTTTGCGAGAAATGCTGATATTGCTGCCGAAATTGGCTCAATAACCCCGGAACAACATGGTTCCCTAGGGTGTCACTGGCACCTATTTTCAATTGACCTGAAAAAGCGTGGTCTGCATCAAACAATTGGCTGATGTTATTTGCTCTACTAAGCAGCTCGTCGGCCAGAGGTAACAGCTTGTGACCTTCTTGATTAAGAATTAAGCGGTTGTTAACCCGATCAAATAGCGCATGACCGAGTTGTTTTTCTAATTCTGCCAGTGCCATGCTCACCGCTGCTTTAGACAAATATAACGCCTCGGCTGCTGCCGTTAGGGTTTTATGTTGAGTAATGCTGCTAAAAACATTGAGCTGTTTGAGTGAAATATTCATCGCGCCTGACTTAGTGAAGGTATTGGCTAATAAACCGATAAAATGGCGGCAGTGACTTTTAAACCGCTAATTGTTTAATTTTTCTGAACGTATGTTCCGTATAATTGGATATATATAAACAAAGTGCAAGCGTAATATTGGCTTATTCTCTGATGGGTAGTTTGAGGTTGTAATGATTCGAGCAGTAAAAAATTCACTAATGGCCGCACCAACGCCGATGGCAGGGCTGGCGTTGGGTATTGCAAGTTTAGGTTGGAGTTGGGAAAACCTTGTGGATTTACACCGTTATGGACAATGGTTCTCGGCTGCTATTGCCAGTGTGTTGTTACTGATTTTGAGTGGTAAATTCATATTACATTCAAATCTATTGCGTCAAGATCTTGCTCATCCTGTGGTAGGCAGTGTGGTGCCTACCTTTGCCATGGCATTAATGGTGGTATCAAATTCGTTGGGCCATGTCTCTGCGTTAGCGGGTGATTTATTATGGTCATTTGCGGTATTGCTGCACATTAGTTTTTTAGTGGGGTTTATTTATCATCGCAGTAAGCAGTTTTCATTAACTCACATGGTACCGAGTTGGTTTGTTCCGCCGATTGGCATTGTGGTTGCCGACGTTTCTTTTTCAGGTAATGAGCATTTATTATGGGTTGCACATGGGGCACTGTTTTTTGGAATGTTGTGCTATGCGGTGATGTTACCCATGATGCTTTACCGTCTTATTTTTAGAGAACAAATTCCCGATGCAGCTAAACCAACACTAGCCATTCTAGCCGCGCCAGCCAGCTTGTCTTTAGCAGGATATCTAACCATTACTCAGCAACCGTCTCCGGTGATCGTTGGGCTATTATTTGGTATTGGGGTGTTAATGACGGCGATTATTTATCTGTCATTTTTTAAGTTATTACGGCTACCTTTTAGCCCTGGTTATGCCGCTTTTACCTTCCCTATGGTGATAGGTGCGACTGCGTTATTTAAAATGTCTGTATGGATGGAAAGCATCGGCATTGCAAACGAGTATGTACAGCAAATTCATGCTTTAGCAGAACTTGAACTGCTTGTCGCTACTGTGGTAGTCAGTTATGTTTGTCTGCGATACCTGCATTTTTATCAGCCAAAGAAGGTACAACTGGCTTCTTAATTTGCAATAAATATACTATTGGTCAATGCCTTCACTAACACTGTATGCGGCATTTAATATGAGCGAACTAGCATGACTCCAGCAATTGAAATGGCGAAAAAGCATAAAATAGATTTTGAAGTGCATGAATATCATCATGATACTAATAGTGAATCTTATGGTTTAGAAGCGGCGCAAAAACTGGCTGTACCCGCTGCACAGGTGTTTAAAACCTTGGTGGTGAGTGTGGATAATCAATCGCTGGTGGTTGGCATTGTGCCTGTATCGTCGATGCTGAGTATGAAGTTAATCGCTAAAGCTGCGGGCGCTAAAAAAGCCCATATGGCAGAAGCATTAGCAGTAGAGCGTTCGAGCGGTTATGTATTAGGTGGTGTTAGCCCATTAGGTCAAAAAAAGCGTTTAATGACAGTGATTGACGCCTCTGCGCAGCAGTTCGATTGTATCTATGTCAGCGCTGGCAAAAGAGGCTTAGAGATTTCACTAAGCCCAGCCGATTTACAATGCTTACTCAATGCTAAGTTTGCTGATATTTGCGCTCAAACATAATGACATTTGCCATTAACTAACCGCGTTGCCTTTATGCGGGGCTCAAGCAGCTGATCATTGCGCTATCAAGATTCAAACTATCAAGAGTCAAACTAGCAAGATCCACTTCAGCAATCATAGTGATACAGGATTATTAATTTATTTTTGCTTTAAACTCTGCTTGAGTTTGGTTATTGGCTTTTTGGTACCAATAATCCAGCATTCTCATCACTTCTGCTTGGGTGATATCTTCAGCTGTAACTTCAATTACGTCAGCGCTCGGGCTAATGACCTGACTACTGTGATCGCTTGCTATGTTTGCCCCAGATACAGGATTAAGTGATGGGTTGATTACAGTGCTAGACGCGACAGCCGCTATGGCAGCAGAAGCATTATATTGAGCCATTTCTTGGACAAAATCGCGTCCAATTTGTAAGCCTGATTTAATCAATTTATCTTGGGTAAATGCAATCTTGTTACCACTGCTATCGGTTAATGTTATGGCTGGTTTTAGATTAAATTTTTTGGCACTTGCCGCTGAGTTTATTGGCGGTAGCGTTAATCGATAATCTTGCTCACTGGCGTTAAAGCGCAAGACAATTACGTCAGAGATAAAGTCATTTTGGCTACCATTATCGCGGTAACGAGCTTGATAGCGAAAGGCTATTTGCTGCATACCATTAGGCAGAGTTGAGTCTAGCAATACCTTAGACTGTTGGTGTGATGCCTTATTATTGACGAATACCGTTTCGGTTCTGTCGGGCAAATGCAAACTGGCCGCGATAGCGTATTGGCTGAATAAACTAAAGCAAAGTAACGCGATAATGCTACGCATAATGTGATTCCGTGTAGATTGATTAAGTGGTTGTGAATGCTGGGCGATAATGCTCTGGTAATTCAAAGGTTTTTAGACTGTGACTGATGGGGCATACAAAGCGGAAAAAACACGATGTTAGCGCTAAATCGGGGCAATGTTCAGCACCATTTCCATGTAAACGGTCGCCCACTACCGGATGGCCAAGACTAGCCATATGAATCCGAATTTGATGTTTACGTCCTGTGTCTATTTTTACCTGCACCTTGGATTGATCCAACGTAGCGTCGTAGGTGAGTAAGGTGGCGTATGATAGCGCGGGCTTATTATCAACAGGGCTATCAATGGTAACGGGCTTGCTCGGAAATGCACCTTCAACAATCACTTGATAGTATTTTTCTAATGCACGTGTTTCAAATAACTTAGCGATGGCTGCAGTGGTTTTTTTACTGTGTCCAAGCACTAATAAACCGGTTGCAGCGCGGTCCAGACGATGAATAATAAACGCATTGCGTTGCGGTTGTAAGTTCAACTCGGCGTAGCGGTTGATGGTGGTGTGATCACTCCACTTTGAACCTTGGCAACGCATACCATAAGGCTTATACCAAATACTGTATTCACCTTCATCAAACAGTAACTCTGCCGGAGCAACTTGTTCGTCTAAAATATATTGATTGTAATAAAGATGCAGTTTATCTCCGGGTTGCAGAGGTTTTTTCGCGCGACGAATACGATTGGTTTGCTTGCCGTGACTGTGCCATATAGCGCCTTTTTGCATGGCATCTTTTAGCACTTGTTTACTCAAACCACTGGTTTGTGCCAGTAAATTGATAGCATCAGTACCATGTTCAGTTACATCAATATGGTATTCAGTTTTATCTACAATCATTTGCAACTCTATAGATCCATTCGGTACACGGTCATTTAGGGGTAAATGTTACCTTATTTGGCTGCTGTATGTTTATTAGTTAATGAAACTTTCTCTTGAGTCGCGTATCTGGGTATCATCTGCGGCAAAGTTGTTTTAGCATAATGCGACAAAACATAGCAGCAATTGGAGTAGGTAATTTGGAACACATCATTTGGGATCTTGACCCTGTGCTGATCTCGTTCATGGGGTTAAAGGTTCATTGGTATGGGGCGTTATTTGCATTAGCGATTGCGACTGGCTTTCAAGTGATGAAGCGCATTTACACAAAAGAGGGTTTAGATGTTGAATCTCTCGACAACCTGCTGGTTTATTGTGTGGTCGGCATTATTGTTGGTGCGCGTTTAGCCCATTGTATTTTCTACGATCCGAGTTATTACTTGGCACATCCGTTGAAAATTTTCGCCATTTGGGAAGGGGGACTTGCCAGCCATGGTGGTGGACTAGGGGCGATATTGGCCTTGTATTATTACCAGCGCAAAGTGAAGTTACCGTTTTTATTTTTACTTGATCGTTTAGCGATCGCGACTGCCATATTTGGCTTTTTTGTGCGTTTGGCAAACTTTGCTAATTCAGAGATTATAGGTGATCCAACCACGCAGCCATGGGGCATTATTTTCAAGCGGATTGATATGATACCGCGTCACCCTGCGCAACTGTATGAGTCGTTTGCTTATTTATTGATATTTGTTGGCCTTTACGCCATTTATAAATATACCAATATGAAGCAAAAGCACGGTGCGATATTTGGCGTGTTTTTAGTGTCGGTCTTTAGTGCGCGTATTGCGATTGAAAGCGTTAAAGTCAGTCAAGCGGCCTACCATGAATCAATACTCAGTGCCGGACAATGGTTAAGCTTACCGTTTTTATTCACTGGCATTGTATTGCTGATTATGGCTTACCGTAAACCCAGTTAAGCGCTGAGATACTATATAGAATCTATAACAAAAACGTCCTATGCCAGATGGCATAGGACGTTTTTTTATAAGGATGATTTAGCCATAAGTGACTTATTTATCCTACTGTTATTTTCTATAATGGTTTCATACCAGCAGGCAAATATTTAAAGCGCTGCATTTGTTCGTAATGCGTGTTGACAATTTTTTGCACTTGTTCAGTCGTGAGTTTAGTTTTCCACTGATGCTTGCCACCATTTCTAAAGAAGGCATTAGCATTTTCGTGTTTCTCTACAAAGCCGCGTTTATTTTCTTGGGCTTTTAGTTGTGCGAAAGAAGAGTGCTTAATGGCATTTTTTAATCTAACAGGATCCTTTTTCAAGCCTAAAAATGACTCCACTTTTCTGAAGGCTTTTTTGGGGTCATCCAAAATATCTTCGTAGCGTAAAATCAACTTTGAAGCATCATCGGCGGTCCAACTAGACACGTGCATAGACCAAGAGGTAATGATTTGCGGCACATGTGGTACTTCATTTGGTGTGCCAGTCATTTCTTCTGCCATATAAGCTATGGCTTCATCTATGGTGTAATCAAAGTAATTGGCCATTGAAATGGCCACATCTAGCGGGTTACGGACCACATAAATTGCCCCTGATGTTACCGTCGAATTATGCAGTGGCTGGCTATTATATTCGCCCAAGTAGTTGTGGGTTTTGACAAATGTAGTGCCATTGGCTTGGTGAGCAATATCAGCCTGAACCTGTGGCCTCAGTACACTAATTTCTTCTAAAGTCAGTTCGGTGGTGGCCGTTTTATCTTTGGGTAAATAAGGTCGATAACGGTGCGCAGCCGATTCCGCTGTCGAAATGGTGTGCATGGTATTGATGTCGATTGGCTGATCTTGATTTTGAATGTAATTTTCTAAAAATGCACGCACCCAGGTATTACCCGATTTAGGGTAAGAGGCCACCCAAAGTATGTTTCCCATCCGTAATCCTTTGTTATTATTTTTGCGTCGTTCAATGCTGTAAAACTACCGATAATTGTCCGAAATGGCAAGTTTACTGGGGTGTTTAGCGAAGAATTAGAGTGTGATTATAGCGATGATAATATCACTCAATGTAAACCTTGTTATGCATATCACCCTTGATCCCCCACGGTTTATTGTTAAGTAATAAGATTGATTGCTTTACATCAAATCGCGAGCAAATGTAACATGATTGTTAATGAATGCCTTGCGACAGTTTGCTAGAGGTAATTTAGGCTGTATTAGGTATAAAACAACAAGGAGAGTTTTTGATGAATGTTAATGCAACGCTGGTTGGTCAGTTAATTGTTATTTTCGCATTGGTAGTGGGTGTTATCAGTTATTTTATTGGTCGTCGTAAAACACAATCGCCGATCCTGGCTGGTGTGCTTGGCGCTGTATTATCAATTGTACCGCTATTTGGTTTGATCTATTTAGTGGTGTTGATGCTAAAGAGTGATGTTAATTTAGGCGCAGAAACCGCAAGTCGTTAGCAAGGATGTGTACAATATTGTGACTAAGGACAGCACATATGAAGTATTTACCTTGTTTAGTCGCTAGTGTTTTAGTGTTATATGCAAACTCACTAGCATTTCAACTATCGGTAAAATATTCGTCGGTAATCGATTATCTTCTATTGGTGCCCGATTTGAATAGTCACAGTTGGGAGTACTTATTAATCGCGGGTTATGATGCCTCGATTCGGCTGCTGACAACTTTGTTTATTTTATTGATATTTAGGAAGATTGTTCCTCGGTCTCCCTTTAATGTTAAGGCTGCTGCTTTGATACAGTTGCCATTTGTGTTTCTAGTCGTACTAAATTTCGATTCAACTGATTCAACATTAATTCCTGGCTCTGCTTACGAAGCATTCCGTTTAATCGGTTCTATTTCAGAGTGTGTTTCAGTATTAATGGCTTACGGCTTAATCGTTGCGTACAACAAATTTACCTCAGAAAAAATTGCGGTTACCTCTTCACCATAGCGTTCGGCATTATCAGTTGAGCATTAAAAGGTGATAGCCAAGTTTTGTGGTACTTTACCGCGCTAACTCGGCTCTCATTCAGTCGCTGTGTCCGTGGGGTTACCCTGTAAACGCTTTGATTTTACCTAAGCAACCCTTTATACTTGCCGCTGCATTTTTATGCAGTGCGCGTTTATTAAATTTTAAGCTTAATGTACATATATTAAAGAGGTTGTCTTTCCGTAATGAATATTAAGCCGCATTAGTTTTTCCTCCCCTATTTGGATCGCTAAGATCCGTCCGTAATTGCTGCCTTGTTGGTAGTTTTTGTTGTATATCATTATCCAATATCATTTTGTCGTATTAATGAGTTAATTTCACTGCTGACGCGCGCAGATATGTCTGGCGTTAACATCTGTTATTGGCATATTGGCTAACATTAAAACAGAGTAAAACACATGATACAAAGCATGAAAAAAGAGTGGTTCTCTAACATCCGTGGAGACCTATTAGCCGGTATTGTTGTCGCGCTGGCGTTAATTCCTGAAGCGATTGCCTTTTCGATTATTGCCGGGGTGGATCCCAAAGTTGGCCTATATGCTTCCTTCTGTATTGCAGTCGTGATTGCGTTTACCGGCGGTCGTCCGGGCATGATTTCGGCCGCGACTGGCGCTATGGCGCTATTGATGGTGACCTTAGTCAAAGAGCATGGTCTTGAGTATTTATTAGCGGCGACGTTATTGACCGGCCTGTTTCAAATTGCAGCAGGTTACTTAAAACTGGGCAGTTTGATGCGATTTGTCTCGCGTTCGGTCGTGACCGGTTTTGTGAATGCGCTGGCCATTTTGATTTTTATGGCACAGTTACCTGAGCTTACAAATGTGACGTGGCATGTGTACGCCATGACCGCAGCTGGACTGGGGATTATTTACTTATTCCCATTAATCCCTGTGATCGGAAAATCCTTGCCGTCACCTTTAATATGTATTGTTGGCTTAACCATTTTTGCGGTGTATATGGGATTAGATATCCGTACCGTAGGCGATATGGGGCAGTTGCCAGATACCTTACCGATTTTCCTTTGGCCAGAAGTGCCATTAACCCTTGAAACCTTAATGATCATCTTGCCTTATTCTGCTGGTCTTGCGGTTGTTGGTTTATTGGAATCGATGATGACAGCAACTATTGTTGATGACTTAACCGATACCCCAAGTGATAAAAACCGCGAATGTAAAGGCCAGGGTATTGCCAATATCGGTGCGGGTTTACTGGGCGGTATGGCGGGTTGTGCCATGATCGGTCAATCAATTATTAACGTTAAGTCTGGTGGTCGTGGGCGTTTATCGACATTTTCGGCGGGTCTTTTTCTGTTAGTGTTAATCGTATTTCTGGGGGATTGGTTAAAAATGATCCCGATGGCAGCACTTGTCGCGGTGATGATCATGGTGTCTATTGGAACCTTCTCTTGGGATTCTATCCGTAATCTTAAACATCATCCTTTATCGACCAATCTTGTGATGGTTGCCACAGTAGTTGTCGTTGTCGCTACCCATAATTTAGCGATTGGGGTATTTGTGGGTGTGCTACTTGCCTCGTTATTCTTTGCCAATAAAGTGGGCCGTTTTATGGTGGTTAAAAGCAGCGACACTACTGCAGAAACCGGGCGTCATTATCACATTATTGGCCAAGTCTTTTTTGCCTCAGCAGATAAGTTCAGTACCTCATTTGATTTCAGAGAAGTGGTTGATAAGGTGACGATTGATTTATCTCAAGCACATTTTTGGGATATTACCGCCGTATCTGCTCTGGATAAAGTGGTGATTAAATTCCGCCGTGAAGGGACTGAAGTTGAGATAATTGGCCTTAACGCCGCCAGCGCGACCATAGTCGATAAATTTGGTGTGCATGATAAACCAGAAGACGTTGAAAAAATGATGTCTGGTCACTAAGCCCATAGCAACAGCATAAAAGGATAATAATGATGACAAATGTGATTGCCTGTATTGATGGTTCAAAAGCCACACACGCGGTATCTGATGCTAGTGGGTGGGCGGCGATGAAGTTGCATGCCCCGGTGACGTTATTACATGTATTGGATAAGTCTGCCTACCCGACAGAGTTAAATTTGTCGGGAAATATTGGCCTTGGGAGTCGTGAGCATCTGCTGGCTGAAATGGTTGAGCTTGAAGGACGCATGAGTAAACTCGCGCTCGAACAAGGTAAATATATGCTCCAAGATGCTCAAACCAGCATTGTAGCTGGACAACCATCAGTGGTGGTGCAAACACTGCAGCGCCATGGGGATTTAGTGGAAACGCTACTGGAGCAGGAAGCCGATGCCAGACTGGTGGTTATTGGTCGCCAAGGTGAGCAACATCAAGATCAGGCGCAAGCGATTGGCAGTCATTTAGAAAGTGTTATTCGCACCCTTAAACAGCCCATTTTAGTGGTGATGGCTGAGTTTGCAATGCCAAGCCGTTTTATGATTGCCTATGATGGCAGTGCCACCTCGAAAACCGTGCTTGAACGAGTGATAAGCAGCCCACTACTTAAAGGGCTCGAATGTCATTTAGTGATGGTGTCAGATAATCAGTCTCAAGCGCTAACCGAATTGACCTCAGTTGCCGACTCTCTTACTGAGGCTGGTTTTGAGGTGATAACCGCAGTTTGTCAGGGCGAGGTGCAAACGGCTCTTGAAGCTTATCAACTCGCACACCAAATTGATTTAATGGTCATGGGGGCTTATGGCCATTCACGTATTCGTGAGTTTTTTGTTGGGAGTAATACCACACGGATGATCAGTAAAAGTCATATTCCATTGTTGTTATTGCGTTAAGTAAAAAGACGGCGTCTTGATAGGGTCGCTTCGCTGCTAGGGCGTGACTTCGTCACTGCTAGGGCGTGACTTCGTCACTGCTAGGGTCGCTTCGCTGCTAGGGCGTGACTTCGTCACTGCTAGGGCCGCTTCGCTGCTAAGATTTTATAGGATCTCGCCGCGTAGCGTCCTAGCAGCGCAGCGATCTAGGCTTTTGCTTTTAAAGCGTTCTGCGCTTTAATTCACTAAGACACTAGCGGTTAGGCCAAGCTCGTCGTACTTGGCCGTAGTGACTTTTCTGCTTTAACCGCACACACCTTATACTCAGGGATTTTAGCAATCGGATCTAATGCATTGATGGTCAGCTTATTGGCTGCCGCTTCGGCAAAGTGAAACGGTAAAAATAATACTCCAACCTGAGCTCGCTTAGTGACAAAGGCGGCTATCTCTATTTCTCCTCGGCGAGTGCTCAGTGTTAGCATATCACCGTTATTGACACCCAATTGCTCGGCATCAAAAACCGATATCATCACTCTGGGCGCACCTTTAATATCCAGTTCCGGGGTTTTGCGCGTCATGGTGCCAGTATGGAACTGTTCCAACAAACGGCCTGTTGACAGGGTTAATGGATACTCGCTATCGGGCATTTCGGCAGGGAGACGGTAACTCACCGGGATCATTCTGCCTTTGCCGCGTAAAAATGTCTCTGTGTGTAAAATCGGTGTGCCAGGATGGTTTTCATCAAGGCACGGCCACTGTAAACCATCTACCTTGTGTTCAAGGCGTTGCCAGGTTAACCCTTGGTATTGCGGGGTAACCTGATTAATTTCTTGCCAAATATCTTTGGTGCTGTGGTAATGCCAGTCTGCATCAAGGCTATTGGCAATCATTTGGATTATTTTCCAGTCTACCAGCGCATCTCCTGGTGGGGTTAACGCCACCCGTAATTGTTGTACCCGACGTTCGGTATTGGTGAAATGGCCATCTTTTTCGGCAAAGGCGGTTGCGGGTAATACCACATGAGCCATTTGGGCGGTTTCGGTTAAAAAGATGTCTTGCACCAGCATAAATTTGATTTTGGATAGTGCGGCGATCACATGGGCTTGATCCGGATCGCTTAGCACTGGATTTTCACCTAAAACATACAGTGCATCGATTTTGCCTTTGACAATAGCTTGCATGATTTCTGTCGCTGCTAATCCTATGTTTGGATCAAGCGAAGTATTGCCCCAAGCTTTAGCAAACTTAGCTTGATGAATCGGGTCATTAATTTTTTGATAGCCGGGATAATAATTGGGTAAGGCACCCATATCACAAGCACCTTGAACGTTACTTTGGCCGCGCAACGGATTTAGCCCGCCGCCATTGACGCCAATATTGCTACACAGTAGTTGTAAGTTAGAGGTAGACACCACGTTGTCATAACCCGAGGTATGCTGGGTGATGCCCATGGCGTAATACAAGGCCGTTTTGTTTGCGGTGCCGATCATTTTTGCCATAGTGGCAATATCTTTTGCCCTTACACCAGTAATTAACGCCGCATTGGTTAAGTTATAATCGGGCTTCATCACTTCTTGCTTAAGCAATTGATAGTCTTCAATACGGCTATTGATGTAGTGCATATCTTGCCAGTTATTGATGATAATTTGCTGCATGATGGCATTGAGTAACATCACATCTGTGCCCGGTTTATGTGAGACATATAAATGGGCGCTGTCTGCGATAGTGGTTCTCTTTGGGTCCGCCACAATTAAGCGCGCGCCGTGTTGATTGACGGCTCGTTTAATATGCGAGGCAATAATAGGGTGGGCGCTGGTGGTATCCGAGCCGATGATAAAAATCACATCTGAGTCTTTAATACTGGGAATATTATTGGTCATGGCCCCGCCACCAAGGGTATCGGATAAGCCGGCAACTGATGATGAATGACACAGTCTCGCGCAATGATCTATATTGTTGGTACCCATGATACTGCGGGTCAATTTCTGCATTAAATAGTTTTCTTCATTGGTGCATTTAGCCGAAGATAATGCGGCAAACTTGCTTGGCCCAGTGGCATCTTTAATCGGTTGCAGTTGCTCGGCAATATAGCGAATGGCCTCGCTCCAAGTGGCGGGTTGTAGCTGACCATTTTTACGAATAAATGGCGTGGTAAGACGTTTAGGGCTGTTTAAAAAATCAAATCCAGAGCGTCCTTTAACACACAGCATCCCCTCATTCACCTGTGAGTGAGTATCGCCTGTGACGCGCATAACGTGATTTTTGCTTTGGTCGACATGCAGTTCAACCCGGCAACCAACGCCACAATATGTACACACGGTTGAGGTTTTGGTTAACGCTCTATCGCTGCCTTGGGTTTTATCGCGGGCATCAACCAAAGCACCAGTGGGGCAGACTTGTACGCAGTTACCACATTGCACACAATCGCTGTCATTCATCGACGCAGTAAAGCCAACACGAGGGGCGTTGCGGCTAATGCCTGCGGTTGTAGCGTCAGGAAGTGCTTGATAGCTATTGGCTTCAAAAGCGATAACATTATGACCACTTTGCTGATGGCAGGCGTCAATACAGGCTCCGCAACTGATGCAACGATTGGCATCAAAAGTAATAAAAGGTGCACTGTTATCGACTTTAAATTTACGCGCCTGGGTTTGGTCTAGAGTTTTGCCATCGACTTTATATTCGGTGGCATAGTCACGTAACTGACAAGCAGTATTAGCTTGGCAAGCACATTCTAAACAGCGCATAGCTTCTTTTATTGCCTCATCGGCAATGAAGCCTAGCTCAACTTCGCCAAAGTTCAGTGCGCGATTTAATTGCGTTAGCTCAGGCATTTTTAGTCGCGAACGTTTAACGGTGTCGGGATACAAGTCAGCAGACAATGACGCCGTGTTATCGGCTTTTGTGGAGTTAAAATCTTGAGGCTGTAAATGACAGGTTAACCCCTCAGTGAGTAATCCTTCAATTGCTTCAGCGGCTTTTCGGCCATCGGCCACCGCACCCACGGCGGTTCCTGGGCCGGTGCGAGAATCACCAATAACAAACAGTTTCTCCACTCCAGCAGACATGGTTTGCTCACAACCAAGAAAAGTATGCCAGTGGGTGAGGGCAAGGTGACCGGTGTCGATTTGGTTTTCTGGTTGCTCTAAAAAGTCTAAATCTACCTGTTGAGATACTGCCGCAATAACGGTATCAAAAGCTTCTTCAAAGGTTTCACCTGTGGCTTTAGGCGAGCGTCGCCCTGATGCATCGGGCTCACCGAGCGCCATTTTAGCAAACGTCACAGACTTGACTCGGCCTTGGTCATCACTGTGGTTTTCAATTGGATTGGTAAGAAAGTGAAACTTAACCCCTTCGACCTCGGCTTCATTTATTTCATAGGGTTCTGCGGGCATTTCATCGCGGCTACGGCGATAGATTAAGGTCACATCAGCACCATCGCGCACAGCGGTTCGGGCACAATCAATTGCGGTGTTACCCCCACCAATAACGGCGACTTTTTTGCCAGTGATTAATGTCTTGTTGGTGCAATAATCGCGTAAATAGTCGACACCCAAATAGCAGCCTGCTAAATCGCTGCCAGGGTAATTCATTGGCACCGCTTTTTGTGCGCCAATGGCGAGGCAAACAGCATCATAATTGGCGACTAAATCGTGTAGATTGATGTCACGACCGAGTTCTACGCCAGTTTGTATCTTAAGTCCGTTGCGAGTGAGTAGTTCAATTTCTTTATCCAGAATGTCTTTGGGTAAGCGGTACTCTGGGATGCCGTAACGTAACCAGCCGCCCGCTTTGGCTGCTGATTCCATAATCGTGACATCGTGACCATTATTAGACAGATAATAACCGGCAGTTAGCCCCGCAGGGCCACTGCCGATAATGGCAATACGCTTATTGGTTGCCGGTGCTCTTGGTGGTACATAAGACTCTAGATCATGTAAATCTAAATCTGCGGCATGACGTTTTAATTGGCGAATCGCCACAGGTTCATCAACAAGCCCTCGGCGACACTGGGCTTCACAAAAAGCAGGGCAGACACGGCCAATTGACAGTGGCATAGGTAAGGTTTTTTTGATGACTTTGACCGCTTCTTTATGCTCACCTCTGCCGATATGATACAGATAAGACTGCACGTCAACGCCCGCAGGACAGGCAGTTTGGCAAGGGGCTTCACAATCGGCAAAATGGTCGCTGAGAATATGCTTAAGTGCATCTTGACGGATTTTGCTTAAAGCGCTCGACCGAGTTATCACCTCTAAACCCGCTTCAAGCGACGTTTCACATGCGCGAACACATCGTAAACTGCCATCATTATTTTTTATGTGTACTTGGCATAAGTTACAGTGCTGCTTGGCTTGATTGTGGGAGAAATCACACAAGCTGGGGATATTAATACCGGCGTCAGTGGCAGCTTTTAATAAGTTATCTGCCTGAGGCAGCGATAACGATATGCCGTCGATAGTGATATCTATCATTGCAATACCTTCTAATTGGTTGAGTCACTGGCTAGGTTTTGCTGCCATTGAGAATACGACGATGAGGGCTTTATTGAGCGACCAAAGCGCAGATCGACTGTGTCTATAGAGGGGAGAACTGTCAGTCATGCAGGTCCATCTTGATAACTTTTTTCTCGCCTCCCTAGTCGTATTAACAGCCATTTACAATAGCCATATACAATGTAGCCAGTTTAATTTGCTGGGCGATACTCATTTGTGACCTAGATCATTTTTAATGAAGATAAATAAAACTCATAAATTTAATTGCTATTAAACAATTGCTTGGAGTATTTTTTAACTTGTTGGTATGACGAGTTTGGTGAGGTTTTTATATTGCTGTTCTGTATGTTAAACAGTTGGATGCGTTAATGGTTTCGCTGGCGCTAAATTGAAACAGGCTCAACGGATGCCGTTGAGCCTGTTTGTTGTTGCTGTAGTATTTGTTGCCGTTGTATTTGTGGCTATTACAGTGGTTATTTCAGTTTAAATACCACTTCGACTCTATCGCTAATTGTCACTTGGCCTTGCTGATAAGTTTGCGCGACATCGGAACTTACTTTCATACTGGCGCGGTACATTTCCGGTTGATTTGATTGTTGCGGAAAGTATCTCACCTGCCATACTCCGTCAATTTCTTCACCAAAGCCTTTGGCTAACGATTGCGCTTTTTGCTTGGCATCCACAATGGCAGCTTGGCGTGCTTGCTCAATAATATCGGCTTCTTTGCTGGATTTTAGCTGTATATTGCTGATGTTATTAATGCCTTCTACTAAAGCGCTGTCGAGTAATTCATTTAAGCTGTTCAGATCCACTACTGTGACTGTCATTTGGCGACTTGCGCTATAGCCGGTTAGCTTACGGGGTTCATTTTGCACATACATATATTGTGGATTGAGTTGCAAATTAGCACTTTGAATGTGTTTTTTATCAACACCCGCTTTGAGTAAACGCTGCATAAATTGGCTGACCGCTTGGTCGGCTTGATCTTTAGCCGCTTTAGCGCTATCGGCTTCGACTAATACTTCAACATTGATGATAGCCATGTCTGCAGACGCTTCTATGGTGCTGGTTCCCACGGTTTCAATATTTGCGAAACTAAGCTCGGCCGCTTGCACCGTGGATAAACTGCTGCTGGCGGTTAAGGTAAATAATGCGCCAGAGATAATGCTGGTAAGTAAAGTTTTATTCATTGATGACTCCGCTAATGGTTAGCTTAATGCTGTGAAAATACAGGTTTAAATGGGTCTGTTAAGAGTGTAAACGTAGCCAAATTAAAAAAGGGTTTTTTTATTGATCATTATTTACATTAAAAGATATCAGCATAGGTTTTAAGCTGCTCAAGTCATATGAGCAACCCAGACTTTATCATCTTAACATTCATATTGCAGGGTGTGCTTTTTGCTGCATGCGGTACTCGCTTGGCGTGGTACCTTGCCAGCGCTTAAATGCTCGTCGAAAATTAGCCACATCCACATAGCCTAATTGATAGGAAAGTTGTTTAATACTGCCTTGAGATTGTGACAAGTAGTGCTTGGCAATCTGATGATTGACCGACGCCACAATACTTTTATAGCTACTTTGCTGTTGGGCTAAATGGCGATGTACCGTGCGAGGTGTCATGTGAAAATGCGCTGCAGTGTCGCTTAAGCTTGGCAATGGCACCGAGCTTTGCAGTAAATACTGGTATAGCTTGTCGCTCAAACTTTGTTGACCGTTAAGCTGCTTAAGTTCGTTAATACACCATTGTTTAGCTTGCATAAATGAGCTGGGGTCGGCCATATCAAGAGGTTGTGTCATTGATGCTAGGGTTAACATTAGCTGGGTCTTAGCTTGATTAAAATGAACCGGAGCCTTAAATAATTCTGCGTACTGCTGCCAATAACTGGGTGGCGCAAAACTGATATTCACCTGGCATAATGGCGACGATTGCGGCGTGAGTTGTTGTAATAACTTAGTCAGGGTCACTAAAAGAGCATCCATATAGGGTTGCTGTATCATGCCCAGTGGTTGAACTGCTTCAAGGGTAACAACCAAAGCCTTGGTCGTTTCGTGGATGCTTATCTTAACCAGCGGCGTACGAGTGTTAATAAACTGCTTTAATGTCTCAATGGCTTGTTTGAGAGTGCTGCTGTTAAGCATGGCAAATCCCATCATGCCATGAGTGTTAATACCGATACGATTACCCACATGTAAACCTAAGTCTGGTCTGGCCGAAAGGTGAATGGCAGAGGCGATTAGGCGTTGATAATCATCAAAACTTACTTGATAGTGCGGGTCTTGTAATTGCTCAAGTGTCATACCATTATGAGCTAGCCAGATATTAACATTACAGTCCCACTGGCGCAGCTGTTGGTAAACTTGGTTTAAGTAAAAAATCGGCAGTGGCTGCATAGCATCCTTATCAATGGCTTTTATAGCAATCCTGTTTATCAGTTGTAACGGATTTGTTGGTGCTTGTCTATTAATGACCCCTTTATGTCCATTTCCCCCTCTTTGCTAGCTTGTCTGCTGGCGTAAAGTAAACCTTTAACCTTTAAAGGACTGTATATGTTGTCGATGTTTACCGCCAAAGCAGTGAGCTTAACCATTAATGACGCCCTTGTGGTTGAGCAAGCCAGCGTAAAACACACTATTTTAACTTCGGCACTGGCAGCCAATATTGCCTTTCCCCATCATTGCCAGGTTGGCAGTTGTGGCGCTTGTCGGTGCCAGTTAGTGTCCGGTGAGGTTAAACAATTAACCGACAGTGCTTATGTGCTGTCAGCCAAAGCAATCGCTCAAGGAATGATTTTGGCGTGTCAAAGCATGCCAATATCTGCTGTCAATATTAAGGTTAATCTGCTTCAGTGTCAGTTGGCTGATGAACCGCAAGAGTGAGGAGATGTTAATGTTTAAGTACCTTAAGTTTATGTCGCTTCACCTTATGGCGCTGATCGCCATTGCCAGTATTACTTTAGGTGAGTCGTACATTAGTATGGGTTTTGCCATTTGGGTAGCGGTGTACTTAGGCGGCGATATGATATTTGGTGATGATGTGCAAGCGCCAAGCTATCGCTTTACAGCTTTACTGACGTGGCAGTTATGGCTGGCGTTGCCCTTAACCGTGATGTTGGTATTTGTGTGCTGCTGGCAATTTGCCAGTCAAGATATTGGTCAATATGGGGCTTGGGTCAGCAGTCTTAGTGGTTATGATGTGTTACTCGCGCGTGAAAATACCAGCGTGGTTCAGTATGGGGTGATGGTGATTTATTTGGGCTTAGTGGTTGGGGTAATGGCCACCATTACTGGGCACGAATTAACTCATCGAACTTGGCAGCCGGTGTCATTATTGATTGGTCGCTGGTTATTGGCATTTAGCTTTGATGCTAACTTTGCCATTGAGCATGTGTATGGGCATCACAAATATGTCAGTACTTTGGACGATCCCGCCACTGCGCCTCGTGGTCGTAATGTCTATGCGCACATTGTTATATCGACCATTAAAGGCAACATAAGTGCATGGCATATTGAACGCCAAAGGCTGTTGCGTAAGCAGCTTGCTGTATGGAGTTGGCATAATAAAGCGTTAAGAGGCTATGCCATGAGCTTAGTCATTATGCTGTGGGTGTTCTGGCTGGCGGGTTGGCAGGGATTAAGCTTTTTTGTGCTAATGGGGTTATGGGCTAAAGCGACCTTGGAGATAGTTAATTATATGGAGCATTATGGCTTAGTGCGAGCCGTTAATTCGCCAGTACAGGCGCACCATTCTTGGAATACAAATAAACGAGTGAGTTCGTGGGCGATGTTTAATTTAACCCGCCATTCGCATCATCATGCTCAAGGGCAATTGCCTTATCATCAATTATTGCCATATCCACAGGCACCGCAAATGATTGGTGGCTATCTTAGTACCTTTGTTATTGCGCTTATTCCGCCATTATGGCATCGGCTCATGTTGCCTAAATTACAGCATTGGGATGGGCACTTTGCCACGCCTATTGAGTATCAACTGGCTCAGCAAGCCAATGCAAACAGTGGTATTGCTGCTTACCAAGCATGTGCTTAACCTTACTATTCAGTTAGCGTTAGCTACTCATATTGATGCGGTTACGGCCGGTTGATTTAGCGCGGTAAAGTGCTGTGTCTGCGGCGCAAACCAGTGCGGTTGGCGTGCGGTATTGGCCACTGCGTTCACAGGCGATGCCTTGGCTAACACTGATTTTAGTTTGTGCAGGTAAACCTATGTCGGTAAAGGTTAACTGGTTAATACGGCGTTGAATGTTTTTAGCTATATATTCTGCTGTTAACGGGTTGCTGTTAGGTAAAATAACCACAAATTCTTCGCCACCATAACGGGCAGCCATGGCATTGTTAGAGGGGAGCACGTCTGCCAGTACTTGGGCAATTTTTTGCAAACATTTATCACCGTTAACATGGCCAAACTGATCGTTAAATATTTTAAAATAATCGACATCGATAATGATTAAACACAGCGGTTGGTCGTGATTAATGCTGTCATTCCAGTTGGTTTGCAGGGCATCATCAAAAGCATGTCGATTGGCAAGACCGGTTAATTTGTCGGTATGCGCTAAGTGGCGCAGTTTATTGTATTCGGCTTTATGCGAAGTCAGGTTATGCATAATGCCAATAAATAATGGCTCCGAGCCTATTTGTATTGACGGTAAACATGACAATGATAAATCGGCTTCGAGCAACGTGCTGTCGGCGCGGTTAATGATAATTTCTTTAGGCCCATGGTTAAACTGAGTCACTTTATTGCTTTGATCGCTGGCGTTGTTCCACAGGTCAAATAAAGATTGATACTCATCTTTAAAAGGACTTTGTAGATAATCGGTCCAGGTTTGACCAATTAACATTTCAGCTGGGGCACCGAATAATTTAGCGCCTAACGGATTAATCATCTCAATAACGCCAGCGGAGTTAATCACAAATATCGCTTCTGAAATCGCGTTAATCACATTGAGTAAGGTGCGAATTTGTAAGTTATCTACTACAGCCATTTTGCCATTCTGGTTTGCTGAAGTGGCATCAAAAGTGGCATCAAACATCACCGCTGTCGATGACGAGTCGGCTAGGGTTTCAGCTTCAACACGCAGTGGTATTTTTACCGCGTTAGGATATTTAGACAATGAGTCTGTTAATTTAGTCACACGAGAAATCGTGTCATTGAGTTCAGTTAATTTATCATTGGTAAACATGGTGCATTTCCTCAAGCGTTTGGTGTTGGTAACCCCTTGTTGATGTCAAACACTCTATTAGGAATGGGAGCTTTTAACCTTTCGGTAATCTTCTGATTTTAACTTATTGATTTGTAACTTATTAAATCCAAATTTTATTTTGTCAATGTGTTGTGATTGAGTGGATTATGTTGCATGTACCTGAGATGCGACTTAATTTTATTGCTGAGTTTTAGGTTTTTCCTCCCTGGAATCGACAATATTCTTAGCGGGAATAGCCTGTTGTACGGCAATATTTGCTTGTGATTGTGACAGATATTGGGCCGTCATTGGCTAGTGTTTAGAGCGTTATTTAGCAGCAGTTTGCTCGCTGCGCTGTTGGACAATAATGGTGTTTTATACCCAGTGAACGGGCAAAAGGAAAGCCCAAGTAGGGTTTTATTACTGGATAACATATCGAACACAACAACTCAGATCATAAAGTGAAAAGTCATTTATTATCTTTCATTATGCGGCCACTGTTGATATCGCAACTGGATAAATACCAGCCATTTTAGCAATCGTTATGCTATTGGTTAGTTTATCAGGCTGAACAATATTAAAGCTCAGGGATAGCCCTGAGCTTTAATATTAGATGTATTTAATATTTAGTCTGGGCGATTAACAATTTGTGGATCAGGACTAAGTAACAATAAGGTATTAGCGCGGTTAGACAGCACAAACTGAAACTTTGTGTCACCGGGAGTTTCATCTAAATCGGTTAATTGAATCAATGTGCCATCACTGCTGATGGTAATCGCATCGATGATGCCGTCAAATGGGGTCGTAAACGCCGCACCAACAAATTTTAGTCCTTTACCGGTTTTATCAATTAGCTGGTAAGAGATGGTGCTGTATTGGTTAATGACCACATTGCCACACACAGGTGAGCCGTCAAGGTTAGTGTAGGTCAATACTGGCTCTTCTTTTTCGCCTAGGGTAACGGTGAGGTTAAAAAATGTTGCTTGGCCTTGGGTATTTGACATCATATTCTCCATACTTTTTGTTTAGGGTTTAGGGTTTAGGGTTTTTATTTTAGGATTAAACCTATAATCGGCTATGTTCGATTGTTGTAATAGTTGTAGCAAGTCAAGCTGCTGATCAAGTTCACCAAGGCAGTCGAGGGCTTGAGCATAAGGAATGGTATACTGAGGGGAGCTGTTGTTATCGACAATAGAGGCGAGTAGCGCTTTTGATTGCTGACACAGTGAGTTAACTTGCTGTGACTCTCCTAAGGATGTCTGTAATGAAGCCGCTAACATATTACTCTGAGCTAACCCTGCCGGATAAGTTGTGTTTTGCGTGAATTCGGTGATTAATTGGCTAAAAAAGATTATGGCCTGGCGCGTATGAACAAGGCTTTCTGACAACCGCCCTTGAGAGGCTAAATAATTTGCCGCCGCCAGCTGATATTTAGCCCATAGGTCATTTTTCTTAGTTGATGTGACTAGGGTCATATCTGTATCAAGTATAATTGCTAACGATTCAATACTATATTCAGTGGCCTGTTCAATTGGATCAGGGCTAAATGCCAACATATCAAGGTAAGCATAAAATTGTTGGGTCTTCCAAATATCATTTTTGGGGTCTTGTTTAAGGGCGTTGGTAATCCCCGCTAAGCTAAGCTGTGCCTTCTCAAAAGCTTGTTGGCGTTGACCTTGGTAATTTAATAATTTAGCCAGCAGAGCATAACTGCTTGATGATCGCTCAAGTAAATAAGGTTGTTTTTCTAGTACAGTGTTGGCAAGCTCTATTTGAATTTGTTGATGTATTTTTATTGCGGCAACAACATCTCCTTGCGAAACCGCTGCACTGGCAAGCCATGAGCGAGTATCTGCAATATCAGCTATCAGCTGGCTATTGGTTTGGTCTTTATCCCACAGTTGTAGTTTAAGTTGTAATGATTGCTCAAATGCCTCACGGGCATCGGTAAAGTTTTGCTGCTTCATGTATATGGAGCCAAGAGAATTTTGCGCATAGGACAATTCCATTAGCGCATCGTTATCGTCTGGTGCATATTGATACATGGTTTGGCTGTATGTTAAATACTGTTCGAACCAAGGCTGTGCCGCTGTCCAATCATTTTGATCGTATTCAAGCTGGCCGAGCCAAAAAGCATTGGCACCTAAGGTTTTGAGTAAACTGAGGTGTTGCGGTTGCATTTCGAGTAACGGCAGCATGCGCTCACGGGCGGCGATTAAGGCGCTGTGGGCCTCGTCGATATTGCCGCGAGAATAAGCCACTTCGCCCATGGCTTCTAAGGTTTGGCCGTGTTGAAAGCGCGCTTCAAAGCTTAAATAGCTGGCATCGTCGGCCGAAAAATCGCTGAAATATTCCAGTGCTTTGTTACTGATCCCATCGAGCAAGTCCATGCGGCCAATGCCGCGCATTTTGTCGGCGAACTCACCGACCATAAAACCGAGTAAGTTTTCTGCCGCAAGGCGTTTTTGTTGTGCCTGGGTTTCGGCCTCAATGCTGCGAATACTCATGGCGACCGAAATGAGTGTCAGTGCCACAAGTGCTAGCATAACTGCGCGGCGGCGCCAGCGGCCGATGTTGGCTTGTTTGGTTGAGGCTTGAATGAGTGCCAGCTCTTGAGGCTCTAAACTAAACAATTGGTTATCGAGCAATGTACTTGCTTCTACTAATGGTTTGCCTTCTGCCAGTAAATAAGCATTACTCTTTGACTCGGCCAGCCAGCGGTTAGATTGATGCTGTAAACGGCTTTTAATCGCTAAACTGTCGCTGTGATCGGTTATCCATTTTGTCGCACGGGGCCAGCGCCTTAATAGCGCTTCGTGGGCAATGCTAAAGCAGGCTTGATCGTGTTGCAGATGCGAGACAAACAAGCGGTTATCAACCATGGCTTTGACGAGGTTTATCTCGGCATCACTACAGAGATCGCTCCAGCGGGCAGTGTTGCTGGTGATTGATTTTTCATCTTCGGTGAGGGTGACTAACATCGACAGTATTTTCGGCAGTGCAGCGCGTTCGCTGTTACTTAATTGGCCTAGCACTTCTTCAGCATTTTTACCGATGGCGCCTTCAATCCCCCCAAGCGAATGGTATACCGACACCAATAATTGGTTGTCATCATCTTTGTTCAAATACAATGATTGCAAGGTGTATTGCAACATGGGCAAAGCATCAGGGTTTGAGGCGGCGTCACTGCAAAGTATTTCGTCCAGCGGCATTGCGGTATCGGGATCGAGTGTCCAGGTAAGATTAGCTGCATTGGCCGGCAAGCGGATCATTTGCATCAGCTCTGCTCGAGTTGGCGCGGATAAATCAAAATGTGAGCCATTGGCTTTGCCTGCCATTAGGCTAGGGTGACTTACTACCTGAGGATAAAAGTCATTGCGGCAAGCACTGATAATTAATATTACCCCTGAAACCGCAAGGGTTTCGAGGATATCTAATACATTGTTGCGTTCGGATTCGGTAAATAATGGCGATGCTAATAAGATTTCTAAACGGTCGATAAACAATGAAAAATGGGGCCGACTGTATGTTGGGGTATTGTCATCATTGATGGATGAATGATTAGCTAAAGCTAGCTGACAATATTCAATAACGGCATTGATGTTGTTTTGCAATGTGTTTGCCAGCATTTCGGCACTGCAGTCGGTAAACACCGCTTGGTCATTGATTTCCCAGTCGAGCATGGCACTGGCGATATCGATAATTAAACGGTCTTTAGTCACATCGGCTAAATCTAGGTTGGCATTATCAATTACGCCAACCCCGTTAAAGCCATTTTTGGACATCAAATTAGGCATGATACCGGCATTAATGAGCGATGATTTACCTGTACCGCTGGGGCCGAGGATTAAGCAGAAGGCACGGCCGAATTCAACTTGTTTAGTGATGCGATTTAATAAGGTGTTAACTTGCTCACTTCGGCCAAAAAATACGCTGGAGTCGTTGGTTTCAAATGCACGTAAGCCCGGAAAAGGCGAGGCGCCTTGCCATTGTGCAGGGGTGACTTTAGCATGGTGACCAACAGGAAATTCAACACTGGCGATGGTGCGATAACCGCGTTTGCGGATGGTTTCTATGTACTGCGGATTAGATGCTTGATCGCCTAATGCTTTACGCAGTTGGGTAATCACTTTATGCAGCGGATTATCGCCAATGGCAATGTCACCCCAACATTGACGAATAATATCGTCTGGGGTGAGTACCTCTCCTTGGTGTTGGCATAGCAGGCGTAATACATCCATGGCTTTAGGTTCAAGGGTGCGGATTGTGTCACCCGATTGAACACTGTTACTTTGCGGATTAATTTGCCAATCACCAAAAAAGAAAGTGCTGTTGCTCATGTTTGATTTCCAATGCGTTAATCACGTTAATGTTGGCCAAATATAAGTCACTCCATGATCACTTTCATCCAGAGCTAAGCTCAGTCAAAAGGCCTATCAGAGTTCGTCTTTATTTGTGCACATTTTATTATATTGTGCGATTACGTCAGTTGTATTTTTGTTATTAAATTGTACCGCAAAACAATCGTTACCTCGACAACTATATCACCTATGTATTGAGTTAATCCCTTTGTTCTAACTGCTTTATTTGTTCTACTATCGATTGATTCACCGGTGTTTTTACGCCATATTTTTTGCCAATTTTAACTACAGCACCATTAATAAAGTCGACTTCGGTTTGTCGTTTCGCCTTGATGTCTTGCCACATAGAAGAACGAGCTTTGGGATCGATATCGAGCATCTGTTTAGCTAATAATGTAAATAACATATTGGGTAGCGATAATATTAGCGGTAACCATTGAGGTTTTACCTTAGTGTATTGATGCAGCTCGATGTCTGCCGCTTCGCAGACGTTTAACCATTCTTTCATTGCACGAGCCAGTTGCCGACGGCTAGCATAATGGCTGAGTTGCTGTTTGATGGGTAAGTCGCTAAGAGCATTTAATGCATTGTTAAGGTTTAACAATAGCTTGCCATAAATTATTGGCAGCATATTTTGATGCAAGTCGCAGCCAAAACCCTGTTTAATCATTGCTGCCTGAATTGCCTGTGTGTGATGGTTTGTCTGTAAGGTAAACACGCCTTCTGTACCTTTATGAAAATGGCTATTGGGCTGTTGTAACACATTAAAGGGGGTGATGCCCTGGAGCAGATTGCAGTGACTTAGAGACTGGTAAATGCTGTCGAAGCTGCCGAGGCCATTTTGCATAAAAATAATACTGCTGTCGCTGTGCGTTATCGCGATTAATGACTTGGCGATACTGCTAACCTGGTGGCACTTTAAGGTGACGAAAATTACATCAAATGGTATGTCAATTGGCGCCTGATCTATATCAGTGATAATGGCTGGTGGCATGACGGTTTGTAAAAAGCCTTGGTAGTCACTTAAGGTAATACCGTTATTGGCGATAATGTTTTTTTTCATCGTCGGCCTGCAAATGAGGCTAACATCAAAACCAGACAAACACAGCTGGCCGGCTAAATAGCAGCCAGTAGAACCCGCGCCATAAATTGCAATTCTCATTGGATTATGTCTCTTTTTTTATTATTAGTAAGCTAAGCTTTCAATCCAACCCCCGAGGCTGTGATGACTTGTAACATATCAGCATTTTTAGCCGTGTAGAAATTTAAAAATAATAACAGAACTACAATGAACCATAATCACCTTGCAGCGCAGAGATTTAGTGTTATCGCTGTCAATACACGCAGATGCCGCCGACATTAAAAGCAAATGGACGATGATGAATTTAAAGAGGTTATGATACGGCCCATGTATTAGGCCGCAAGGTTGTCAGCCATGCCCATGCTGCCCAAGGAATTAATCTGCCTTTTGTGATGTAGGCCGGGGTTATATATAAACGCTAGTGCTAACTTGTTGCGGCACAATGATGGTTCAAATAGCCACAATGCCGCAGCTTTATTTTTTAATAATTAAAAATCAATTAGTTATTTAACAAGGGCATAATCTATTTGATTTTTAGCGTTAGTGTTCGCATAATAGCCAATTGTGTTTATACAGTACTCTTCACTATAAACCTGTAGAAGGTTCTTCCACTTCAAGGCGTCAATAATGAATTCATACGGATGTTGATTGTAGCTAAGGAATGCTCATGTCGATTGATACTCTCGCGTTATTAGTTTTTATCTTATTGGCTTTGATCGCTTTATTGCTGTTTGCTAATTTGAAAGAATATCGACAAGAAAAAACACAAAAACATCTTATCAATTCTTATGAACAAATCCTCGATCACGTTGGCGCTTATATTTATGTCAAAGATACCGATTGCCGCTATGTATATTGTAACCAACTCACTTTAGATTATTTTGGCGTTAGCCTTGAACAATTAAAAGGGACGTCAGACAGTGATTATTTGCCTCCTGAAGTGGCGGATGTTTTGCAACATAATGACCATAAGGTGTTAACGCTTCAGCGTAAAGTATCTGGTGATTTTGTCGTAGAGGGTGAAAACGAGACCAATGTTTACCATGAAGTTAAGCAGCCTCTATATGATAAAAGAGGTCAGCTTATGGGGTTAATTGGCATTTCTACCGTTATCACCGAAGAATATAATCTACGTGTCAAACTGGAACATCTCGCCAATAGCGATCCATTAACAGGGCTTTATAATCGTCGTTCGTTTAATGCATTCTGTGACCATGAGTTTGCTCGGGCAATGCGCTATGGTGAATCGCTGTCATTTATGATTATCGACATTGATTTTTTTAAGAATGTTAATGATACCTTCGGCCACTTAGTGGGCGACGAGGTGATTAAGCGGGTGGCTGATATATGCAATGAACATGCGCGTGAGTCGGATATATTGGCTCGAATTGGCGGTGAAGAATTTGCCATTATATTACCCAATACTAATATTGATTCTGCTTATGAACTGGCTGAGCGTTTACGAAAAGCTCAGCAACAATACGATCAACAGCAAGCGCCTTGTATTACCATCAGCATAGGTATTTCAACCTTAGACTCACAAGACAATACTTTTATCGATATGTTTAAGCGTGCAGATAAAGCGTTATATTCGTCAAAAAATATCGGCCGTAATAGTGTTAATGTAGCCTAATTGCATGTGATTATTGATCATTTCAGTATGATGGCTAAGCCGATTTAATCGCATCAGCCAATGCGGCGGCATCACGCAATCAACAATAGATCTTAAAAATTGTTAATTTAAGTTGCACGCAATTAGTTATCGTGATTATCATGTGTCTCAAGCAACGCACATTTACTGTCAATTTGAGTGCTTAAGTCAGTTAGAACTCAATATGCTTAGACAGTTTTAGTCTAAATTGATCCAGCCGTTGTTTTAGATCGCTCAGTTCAGCAAGGTCGATACCGCATTGCTCAACAATACATTCGTGGATCTGCTGGGCCCGAGGTTGGAGAAGATAACCTTTTTCGGTTAATTGCATGCATAGCACTCGCTCGTCTTTAGGCTCGCGAATACGCTTAAGCAGTCCGTCGGTTTCAAGGCGTTTGATGACTGGAGTTAATGCACCCGATTGTTGCCCGAGTTTGCTGGCTAAAGTTTTTAAACTTAAACCATCTTGCTCCCAAAGCACTAGCATTACTAAATATTGAGTGTAGGTGAGCCCAATAGAGTCAAGTAAAGGTTTATAGAGCTGCACGATTGCCAATGACGTCGAATAGACAGCAAAACAGAACTGATTCTCAAGTAGCATGGGTTTGTTTTTATTCATATCAGTGCTTAGCTCGCAAAATGGTTGGTGGTATTTAGGCTGATCAATTTAAGTAAAAGAAACGTATTAGTCGACCTTGGTTGTATATGGTATCAGTGTTTAGCTGATATGTATTACAGGTATGAATAGCTTTTAACATTTGCTAATCACTTAGGTCATATTGTCTTCTCGTGCACCATCTGATGGTGCCTATGTCATTTAAAGGATACAAGATGAACACTCAAAACCGTCGAATTGTTCTCGCCAGCCGCCCTCAAGGTGAGCCAGTTGCTCATAATTTCCGTTTAGAAACCGTTAACAAACCAGTGCCTGGCGAAGGTGAAGTCTTATTGCGTGCGGTGTATTTATCACTCGATCCTTACATGCGTGGCCGTATGAATGATGCTAAATCATATGCCGAGCCGGTTGCTATTGATGATGTCATGGTTGGCGCCGCGGTATCACAAGTGGAAGTGTCTAATCACCCTGATTATAAAGTGGGTGAGTGGGTATTATCATTTGGTGGTTGGCAAGATTATCTAGTGTCTAACGGCGAAGGCTTAATGACATTAGGTGACAATCCTACTCATCCTTCTTATGCTCTAGGCATTATGGGAATGCCCGGTTTTACTGCGTACATGGGGTTATTAGACATTGGCGCACCCAAAGCGGGTGAAACTGTTGTGGTTGCAGCGGCCACAGGTCCAGTTGGCGCAACAGTTGGTCAAATTGCTAAATTAAAAGGTTGCCGCGTTGTAGGTATTGCTGGTGGCGCTGAAAAATGTCGCCATGCCAAAGAAGTACTCGGTTTTGACGAGTGTATTGACCATAAAGCGCCTGACTTTGCACAGCAACTGGCAACACATTGCCATGATGGCATAGATGTGTATTTTGAAAATGTTGGCGGCAAAGTATTTGATGCTGTGATGCCGTTACTCAATACCAGTGCTAGGGTGCCAGTCTGTGGCTTAATTTCTCAGTATAACGCGACGTCGTTACCTGATGGTCCCGATCGTTTGTCATTATTAATGGGCACTTTGCTGGTTAAGCGCATTAAGATGCAAGGTTTTATTATTTTTGACGATTATGGCGATCGTTACCCAGAATTTGCCCAAGATATGGGCCAATGGTTGGCACAAGGCAAGATTCAGTATCGTGAACAAATTGTCGAGGGTCTTGAAAATATGGCCTCAGCCTTTATTGGGCTTTTAAAAGGCGAAAATTTCGGCAAGATTGTCATTAAAGTAAACAATCCTCTGTAATCTGAGTGATTACGAATAAATTTACACTATTTAAGGAATAACAATGAAAGTATTAATGGTATTGACCTCTCACGACACACTAGGCGACACAGGTGAGAAAACCGGTTTTTGGTTAGAAGAACTCGCTGCGCCTTATTACGCATTTACAGATAAGGGTGTTGAAGTGGTACTGACTTCACCTAAGGGTGGCAAGCCACCATTAGACCCAAAAAGTGATCAAGCAGATTTTCAAACCGATTCAACTCGTCGTTTCGCTACTGACGAAAAAGCTCAGGCACTGTTAGCCAATACTCATACATTGGCATCAATTGACGTAGCAGAATATGACGCAGTATTTTATCCTGGTGGCCATGGTCCATTGTGGGATTTAGCGAACGACAAAGATTCTATTGCGTTAATTGAGCAATGCTACAAAACAGAAAAGCTTTTAGGTTTGGTATGTCACGCTCCTGCAGCGCTTAAATACCCTAAAAAGCCAGACGGAACGCCACTTGTTGCCGGTAAAAATGTTACCGGTTTTACTAATGGCGAAGAAGAAGCTGTACAGTTAACTAACGTAGTGCCATTTTTAGTTGAAGACATGCTGCAGGAAAATGGTGCAACCTACTCTAAGGGTGACGATTGGCACCCATATGCCGTGGTTGATGGTAAGTTAGTCACAGGTCAAAACCCTGCATCATCAGAGTTAGTGGCTGAAAAAATGTTAGCGTTATTAAGCTAATCAGCTGCTTGGTTGAGTTGTTATACTTAACCTTAACTCGACATTACAAATAAGTAGATTGATAAAAGTAAACCCAGTGAGTTGTTCATTAGGTTTACTTTTCATCACCAACATTACAAGGACGGCTTAATGATTAAATTACATCACTTAAATAAATCACGCTCAAAACGTATAATTTGGTTGTTAGAAGAATTGGGCGTGGACTATGAGCTGGTTGCTTATCAGCGTGATGCAAGCACATTTTTAGCGCCAGAGTCGTTAAAAGCAGTTCATCCTTTAGGTAAATCTCCAGTATTAGAGGCCAGCGGTTACACTATTGCTGAGTCTGGTGCGATTACTGAGTATTTAATTCAAACCTACGGTGCAGATAAGCTGATGCCGACACCCGGTTCTGCAGATTATATTGATTATTTACAATGGATGCATTTTGCTGAAAGTTCTGCTGCATTGCCATTATTATTGAAGATCTTTGTTAAAATGGATGGGGCTGAAACTCGCTTTATCGGTGGATATGCCGATGCTGAAACCGCAAAAGTCATCAGTTACTTTAATGACCGTTTGCAAGGTAAGTCATATTTAGTTGGCAACAGTCTTAGCGGCGCAGATATTATGATGTCGTTTATTGCGGAGCTTGTTGGCCAAAATGGCGAGTTTGAAAAATATCCAAATATTGCAAAGTATTATCAGCAATTAATGAGCCATGCATCATTTAAAAAAGCGATGCAAATCGAAGCTGAACACGATCGTTAATCATTAATGCGTATCCATTTAAAAGACGAACTCAGTTCGTCTTTTTTATTGCTGCAGCGGTTATTTTCATTCAGTTACCCCTATATTATTGATTATGCTTTTACCATCGGCAGGCCAATGTTTAACAGGCCACACAGTTGGTTTTTGGTTAAAGATTGTTCGCTGTCATACTAAGGTGTTACTATAACAAGGGTTTTATTGCGTGCTACAAGGTTAGATTATGACAACTTTATCAAATGAGGAACTTGCTTATTTCAGTGATGTTTTTTCACCGGCAGATGACTGCACAGACAACGCTTTATCGAAACATTCGTTAAGTGTCGCAACTGAAGTACCCCAAGTGCTTGCGCATATTTTGGGAAATGCCAAACTCACTTTGCTCGCTGAAATAAGCTACTATCGCTTATGGTTTCCATTGACCTTAACAATAGATGATCTTGGACAATTCTCTCCAGAATTGGGGATCCCAGAAGTGATTGATATGCGAGGCGGAGAACGCAGTTGGCGACTAGATGATGTTAAAAATATCAAGGTGATTGATCATGACACTGAGAAATACGTTGAAGTGTTATCTCTGTCTAGCTCGGGTATGACCATTAAGGTGCCGCAAGAACTTAACACTAAAATGCCCCGTTTAACCCAATTGATTTTACCTAATGGTGTTCATCTAGATATGTTGTTTGAACCTGTCAGGACTGAAAATGGGGTGATGGCGGCAAAGATTAGTGCAGAAGGTGAGTCGCGTGAAATATTGCGCCAATTTTTATTTAGCGAACATAAAGCTAAGTATGCACACCTTTATAAAAATATTAACTACTAACGATAAAATCCTTAGCTAACATAACTTTAACCGCATCGATAAAGTCATTGTCATTTTTGGCCTGAATTAATTGGCACAACTCATCACCTACACTGGTAAAGCGATAATAGGTAAATAATAAGTGCTGATCTTTAGGCTTTAGAGTCAAGGTAGTATTAGACATTGCTAACTGAATGTTTTCATTGCTGCTTAGTAACCCTGTTTCAAACTCGCTTTTATGCAAAATCCCCGCATCGACTAGGGTTAAAATACTCGAATAAGGTAAGCCAAATTGCGACAGGCCAAAGTTTGTTTGAGTGTGCTTGCGAAAATATTGTTTTATCCCGCCGTTAATACGATAACTGCTAAGTAATTTAAACCTAGGCTCAGTGTTGATTTTAACTGACATACCTAAGGCTTTTTCAAATATCTGTGCTTCTCGAAAGGTTAACTGTGTTAACAGTGCCAAGGTGCGAAGGCTAAAGTTGCCTGGATTGACGATTTCGCTGGCTAAGATTCTGGCCCATAAATCTTGCATTTTTCGATTATGGATCTGTTCTGCCATCTTAAAAAATTGATAACGCCAATCAGGATCTAACTCCACTCCAGTCACATCCGATGGCGTATAGTTAAGTGCTAATGCAAAAATGCTCTCAAGATTAGTTTGATGTTGGCTAAGTTGTTTGCGTTGACGGTATTGCGCCCGTTCTGCAACGGATGCGGTAGACGGACGATAATCGTCTTCACTGGCTAAACCGATAATGCGTCCGAGCAATAAGGTTTTTTTGCGCGCAGACACTTGAGTGTTGTCATCTTGTATCTCAGTTACATCAATATCAGCCATCACTCATCCTCTCAGTGCTTTGCGCTTGCGCCAGGTATTTTGGGGTACGACATTTATGTTGAATCGTTTAGTTTTTTGTAGTCAACGGAGACCATAAGGCTTCTTTACCCGACACCGGATGGCGCGGCACATTGAATGCTAATGCGAGCGAGCATAGGGCAAACCCAGTACCAATAAAGAATACTGCTTTAGGCGAGCTTAACCACAATATACCTAATAACGCTGGAATAATCACCGCGGCAATATGGTTAATGGTAAAGCTTACCGACATGGTTGAGGCAATATCCTGTTTATCGGCAATTTTTTGAAAATAGGTTTTCATTGCAATTGCCATGGCGAAAAGCAGGTGATCGATTACATATAATCCCGCAGCAATATTGGCATCGCTGACATAAGCGTAGCTGCTGAAAATAAGCACTAAGCCAAGGTATTCAATAATTAACGCATTACGTTCCCCTATGCGACCAATAAAGCGGCCAATCTTTGGGGCAAACAATAAATTCACTAGGTAATTAATCAGAAACAAGGCGGTGATTTCAGATACCGAATAGCCAAATTTCTCAACCATCATAAAGCCGGCGAACACCATAAAAATTTGTCTGCGTGCACCAGAAAAAAACGTCAGTAAATAATACAGCCAGTAGCGTTTTCGCATGATTAGATGCTTGTGCTGAATGGAGCCAATGGCAAAACGTGGAAAGTATACCGCCATCATAAACACCATGAGTAAGCCACAACCACCAATGATGCTGTACATCCAGATATAGTCAAGTTTAAGCCAACTCATGATCAGCCAAATTGATCCGTAACCGACGAGCGCCGCAGCGGATCGCCATGCTAACGCTTTTCCCATAAATCCCGGTGCATCGGCTTTATCAACCCACTGTAATGTCAGCGATTGATTGATGGTTTCAAAATAATGAAAACCTATCGACATCAATACCGTTGTTAAATACAGACCAATCACGTCGGGAAACCAGCCGGTAATGCCCACGCCAATACACAACAAGGCCAAAGATGATAAGGCAAAGGTTTGTTCTTTGATCATCAGTAATACAAATACTGCGGTAAAGGCTAAAAATCCTGGTATTTCTCTTAGGCTCTGCAATAAGCCAATTTCGGCGCCGGTGAATGCGGCGCGTTCAATCACAAAATTATTGAGTAATGCCTGCCAAACTGCGAATACCATCGACATAACAAAGGTCATCCACAGCAGGAGGTGTTGTGGGTTTGTTCGTTGGATCGAAATGGGGGCAGCATGTGTAAGTGATGTGTCTGACATGGTTGAAACTCTTATCCCTAAGTTTATCCATCTATAGTGACATAAAATAGTTTTCTAAGTGAACTGTATTTTGCCTGCCGTTTGGGGTTATCAGTCCATGATTCATTTGCCATGTTAAATCTGACACAAGCTTGGTTATTTGGGGTTTTCTGGTCGATGATTTTCTGCGAAGTACTTCACATTGCATTGAGGCAGTGCATATTAGGTGAATTGCTTATCATGATGACGTGATCTGTTTCATGTAAATTCTGTCATCGGTGGTCTAAGATACTGTATTACTTTAAATGATTCCTATAAGAGGTCAGCATGAGTCAGATTTTACTGATCCATTCTAGTGTGCATGGTTACACTCAACAAATATGTGAGTATTTACAACGTCAACTCGCTAGCCAAGATCAGCAGGTGACGGTAGCCCCTTTGGATGATGCTCCCGATTTAGCCTTGTTTGATAAAGTGTATATTGGTGCCAGTATTCGTCATGGCAAACATCGTCCGACGTTGTACCAATTTATTGAAACCCATCGAGCGCAATTAGAAAGTAAACCCAGTGGTTTTTTTTCAGTGAGTTTAGTGGCGCGTAAACCCCACAAAAATACGCCGCAAACCAACAATTATATGCAACAGTTTTTAAGTCAAAGTGCATGGCAACCTAAGCTGCTGCAGGTATTTGGTGGTAATTTAGATTACCAAGGTTACAACGCATTAGATCGAAATATTATTCGCTTTATAATGTGGCTAACCAAAGGTCCTACCGACCCCAACACTAAGGTAGAATTTACTGATTGGCAAAAAGTGGATCAATTCGCGCAGCAGATCATTAAGGAATAATGGATGAAGCGAGCGACAAGGCTATCGCAATTATTCGATTCTATCGCGACTAAACTGCATGTGATAACCGGCGGATTAAGCGTATTACTTATTGCTACTAGTCCTTGGATATTAATCGGGCGTCGTTTAGCCCCTAATAGCAGCGGGTGGAATCACTGGCATGTTTATGGCGGCCTGTGTTGTGCTTTATTAGCGGTGGCGCTGAGCTTTCATGTTTGTCGTCAGGGTCAATGGCGGCAGTTTTTTCCTTGGCTTGTTGGCGAATGGCGTCAGTGCTGGCAAGACATAAGCGGTTTGGCTCAAGGCCAGTTGCCTCATTCTGGTGGCAAAGGCTTATTGAGCGTGATTGCTGGCATAGGTTTATTATTATTGTTGTTGGTGTCTGTGACAGGTGTTGGCTGGTGGTTGACCCAAGGTGGTGAGTACGCCCTGAGTTTACGTTATTATCACAGTTTGTTTGCCGACTTCTTTGTGGCGGTATTACTGCTGCATGCATTACTTGGACTACTGCATTTACGTGACTTTTTTGATTAGGTTTTCAGTCTGAGTTTGGCACTGTGAGTTTAGTGAGTAAATAAAATGGCTATCAATTGATAGCCATTTTTATTGCAAGTGTTAGGTCTAATCTGTATTTCGACTAAGGATTAGCAGTAAGTTTTTATTTCGATAGAGCTAAAAAATTCATTAATTCAATTAGTTGGTCTAAGCTATTCATCTCATTCATATTAATGGCGTATTTATCATTAACGATAAAGGTGGGGACGCTATTCACTTTATATAGTGCTTGTTGCTGGCGCCACAAGGCTAATTGTTTCTCGGTATTACTGCTGTCGGCGATGTTGTCATAGGTTGCGGCATCGATGCCAAATTGGCTGAAGACTTTTCGAATGTCTTCACGGCTATTGATTTGTGATTGATGCTGGTGACCTTGAGCATTGTGATCATGGCCATTAGCACCTGCATCGCCTTGAATAGCGCTAAACATTGCATGGTTAAGTTTGTCTGCTTGACCAACCTGATGAATAACAGCCAGTGAACGCATTACTTCAGTGCCTAAGTCACTGTTCATAAAGTCTACATGCTTAGTGTCAAAGCTGATCTGTTTATCTAATCCCGCTTTAATTTCAGGAAGATACTGAGTTTCCATGTTGAAGCAGTTATGGCAGTAAAATGAAAAAAACTCAGTAATTTTAGGTGAACTTGTCACCATGTTATTCGATATTTGAGTGTAATGTTTACCGGCAATAAACGGTGTGGCGAGTGTGCTAAATGAGGCTGTTATTAGCATCAGTGTAATGGCAAAATATTTAATCATGTAAACCTCAAATCAATGTGTATGGCAAGTCATCGCGAGCAATAGACTTATCTGCTTTAGTTAAATAGGGTAAGTTTTTAAGCTGAATTATGACTTAAATCATCACTTAAAAAGGCGCTAATTTCGTGACCGATGCGTGCTTTATGAGGTTAACTGCGGATATTGAAGTGAGCCAATTGAATCATGTGGCGAGATGATGTGATGAAGTGCCAATAAAAGATGTGTTTCTGCTGCCGTGATCATTCCGCTCTGTTGATGTTATTGAGTGCTGTAAGCGTTGGCGATTAACAGTCAATGCGCCGCTCAACATGTTAATGTGGACTCGTTATACACAGTACTATGAGTGATAGGGACAAATACTGTCGACGTTGTCGTTATGCTAATGGTTTATACAAAGGTGCAGTTAAGCCATTAGCTGGTAATTATGTTTGCAGACTAGAGTGACTCTTTTAGAGTTTGCCATGCTTCGCACACTTCACGGAAACGTTCAGCATTGCCTTGATCGCGGTCTGGATGCCATTTAAGCGCCAGCTTACGCCATTGTTTACGGATGTCTCTATCGGTAGCAGTTTCATCCAGTTCAAACACTTTTAAGGCTTGGCCCACATGCATTAACTTGATATTAACGCCAATATACTCTTTATAAGTTGACCAGAACGACTCGAGCATTTCTCGCACTACGTTAACGCTGGCATCGTAATTAGCCCAGTCGAGATAGTAATCGCGTAATGCACCATCGCGAATATGTTGGACATCTGCACTGGCCGGAATAATCCTAAATATTTGGATTTCCATTGCCTTAACTTGTAACCACTGTTTGGGCATTAATATATCTTGTAATTCATACAAGGCATTCATCAATAAAAAGTTACGTTTAAAAAGATCTTTCTCCGGTAACGGATCAAGGTTATGCATTAGCCCTTTGGCTTGCAACTCGCTGGCTAAATGATGCACTTTCCAACTTTGATTAGTTGACTGCAATAAACTCAGCACAGGCCATATAAGCGGATTATCACTTTTATTTGCATTGATTTGATTGCTTTTATTTGTATCGTCCCATTCAGGAGCATGGGCCGAGTGTAAGGTTTTATTGAGTAACATGGTGGTGTATTCATCCTGAATTGGCGATAAATTCTACTTATCATGAAACCACACTATGCCATAGCCGTTGTTAATCACAAGTAGATTTATACTCGCAGAGATGTCGATTTGAGCCTGCATAAGCAGCTTTATTTGGCGATCTGGACCTCGACCTGAATGTAATGCTTAAGGGCTTGGTAATCTGGCGCCGAGCAAATGATTCAATCAAGCGAGGATGGACAGCATCAGCTGGCTGATTACAGGGGATTGCGATTTCATGAAGCGGTTAAATTTTTTATTTACCTTGATCAATTAATTACTATTCTTACAGGCAAGAAAGCTTTATTTGGTATAAAATTCCCCGCAATAAAATAATCGGGGGCTTAACCAATGACAGATAAACACTTTATTAGTGCGCAACAACTACTGGAAGATTCATTTAGACTCGCTGCACAAGTGTATGACAGTGGCTTTCGACCACAGTTTATTGTGGGTATTTGGCGCGGCGGTGCTCCAATCGGTATTGCAGTACAAGAATATTTCGATTTTAAGAAAGTTGAAACTGACCACATCGCGGTGAGAACCTCTTCTTATTATGGCATTGGAACCGATAAGCAAGATAAAAATATTAAAGTACATGGTCTGCATTATATTATTGAAAACGCTAACGCCAGTGATGGTTTGTTGATTGTTGATGACGTCTTTGACTCAGGGCGCAGCATTGATGCGCTTATTGGTAAGTTAAGAAAGTTTATGCGCTTGAACATGCCAACGGATATCCGTATTGCCTGCCCTTACTACAAACCGAAAAATACCAAAGTGGACCTAAAACCAGAATATTTCATTCATTCATCTGAAGATTGGTTAGTGTTCCCACATGAAGTGTCTGGTTTAAACCCACAAGAAATTGCTGAAGGCAAAGCTGACTTTAAGAACATCCAAGAGTTGTTTTTATAAGCTTAATGCTTCACAGCTTATCGCGGTTATTAGCAACGAATTTACTTAGAACTTTGGGTAAAGTTTGCTAAAATACAAGCACTATGCGAGTGCGCCAACATACTTATGTCAATGCGATAATATTAGTATGTTGGCGCACTTTTTTATCCGAATTGATGCGAAATTTAGTTAACATTATGGTTTCTGTAGAATTGTTCACCCCAGAGGCTCCTGTAAAGCGCCAGTTAGAACTCTTAGCCCCCGCTAAAAATGCCGATTATGGCATTGAAGCTATTCGTCATGGTGCTGATGCGGTTTATATTGGTGGCCCAGCGTTTGGTGCCCGTCACAATGCTGGCAACAGTATTGAAGACATTGCTCGCTTAGCAGAATTTGCTCATCGTTATCATGCCCAAGTGTTTGTGGCCTTAAACACTATTTTAATGGATGACGAACTTGATAAAGCCCAAAAGCTAATTTGGCAGCTTTATGAAGCGGGTGTCGATGCCTTGATTGTGCAAGACATGGGGGTGTTACAATTTGATCTTCCGCCTATTGCGTTACATGCCAGCACCCAAACCGATAACCGCAGCCCAGAAAAAACGGTATTTTTTGAGCAAGTTGGTTTTTCTCAGGTGGTGTTAGCCCGCGAGCTGAATATTCCCCAAATTCGTGATATCGCAGCCAGCACAAAAATGAAGTTAGAGTTCTTTATTCATGGCGCTCTGTGCGTCAGCTACAGTGGTTTATGTAATTTAAGTCACGCTTACTCTAATCGCAGTGCTAATCGCGGTGAATGTTCACAAATGTGTCGATTACCCTGTAATTTGACCACGCGTGAAGGCGAGGTCTTAGCCGAAAATAAGCACTTATTGTCATTAAAAGATAATAATCAAACGGATAATTTAGAGGCATTAATTGATGCGGGTATTAGCTCGTTTAAAATTGAAGGCCGTTTAAAAGACATTACTTACCTTAAGAATGTTACCGCACATTATCGCCAGCAGCTTGATGCGATTATTGCCAAGCGTGCCGATCTAGAATCTATCTCTCATGGTCGTTGCGAATTTAATTTTACTCCCGATCCTGATAAAAGCTTTAACCGCGGTAAAACCGATTATTTTGTTAATGAACGGACCGAGGCGATTGAGCATTTTAGTTCGCCTAAGTTTATTGGTGAAAAAGTGGGCCGAATTACTCATGTCGGTAAAGACTTTATTAAAATCGATACCAGTGAAAGTGGTAAAGACATTCACTTTAACAATGGTGATGGTCTGTGTTTCTTTGTTGAGCATTATGAAACTCAGCGTTTGTCTGACGATAAACTCTCTGGTGTACGCATCAACCGCGCTGAGGGCAACACTTTATATTTAACTGAAGTGCCCAAAGATCTTAAAATTGGGGTGATGATGTTCCGAAACTTTGATCATAAGTTCGAAGCTATCCTCAACAAAGATTCAGCTAGCCGTAAAATTGCTGTCGATATGCAATTCTTTGATACTGATGACGGCGTAGGCTTAACGATTACCGATGTGCATAATATTAGTGCCACCGTCACCTTAGTGTGCGATAAAGCTCCTGCTAATGATCAAGCTAAAACCGCTGAAAATTTGAAAAAACAACTTAGTAAACTTGGCAGTAGCGACTTTGTGCTGAATAAGATTAATTTGCTGACACAAACCATGTGGTTTTTACCTGCCTCTGTGGTTAATGAGTTACGCCGCGATGCCGTAAGTGCATTAATGGCGGCAAGGGTTGCCAGTTACCAACGACCTGAGCGTTGGGTGCATGATAAAACGGCGCGTTTTCCACAAAAAGCATTGAGCTTTTTATCCAATGTGGCCAACGAAAAAGCCAAATCGTTTTATCATCAACATGGGGTGATTCAAATTGAAGACACCTATGAAAAAAATAATGTGTTACATGATGCACCGTTAATGGTGACCAAACATTGTCTCCGCTACAGCTTTAATCTATGCCCGAAAGAAGTTGAAGGTATTAAAGCTGATCCGATGTTTTTAGATGTTGGCAAAGATAAATTGAAGTTAGTATTCGACTGCCATAAATGCGAAATGATGATTGTTGGCTCCAACCAATTAGTCAAACAATAATGGTGTAGCAGCAATATTTTATTCATCATTGCTTTTCCAGTGGCAATATTCTCCTTGTCACTGGATAAGTTTTTTGAATAAGCTGAAAAAACAGCCATTAAATAGCTGCCCAAACTCGTGCGTTTCGAGTACACTGCGCGGCTGAAATTTCACGGGTTTAAGCCTGTGATACCTTAAGTTAGGAAAGAATAGATTATGAGCGATAGCAAAAAGTATGCTTTACGTGTTATTCAAATTGAAAACACGTGGAAAACTGAAATTACTCGTCGTATGACAGCGACTAAAACCATAGTATCAAAAAGCCAAGATGGTTTTGCCACAGAAGCTGAAGCCATTGCATGGGGCGAGCAATCACTGCAAGGTTTTTTAGCTAAGCAAGCTGATCGTAACAAGCGTAAAACTGAGAAACACCTTAAAGCTAAAAGCGTAGCCGCGGCCATTGCTGCTGAATCAGCTATCGACGAAGAAGAACTTTTCGACGCCGAAGATGATGCTGAAGATGACGAAGCGTTTAATTAATATGTTATCCAAGATGTAAATGTTATAGATAAGTTTCAATTTTTGTATGTTCAGGATAGGATATGCTCAATTAGAATGGTTTCGATCAACTTATCTTTATCTTGACCAAATAAGGATTCATTTGGATGAACAAGATTGCTGCAATTATTGGCTGCTCGGGGTGCATAGGGATATTGTTCCTGTTCCCGAGTAGTGCATCTGCTACCTCTCAAATCCCCATGACATTTGGTGAAGTTGGTCATTCATCAGCTACTGCGGTGATGTCTGATGATGTTCAGCAACTGACAAAGCTGTCTGCGAAGTTTGGTTTTTTACCACCATTGGATTGGAAGCTTGCCTTTAATGAAAAACGTGGTGATATGACCATGGCTGAGTTTGTTCCTAGTGATGAGTCGTTAAATAATTGGTCTCGTTTAGTCTGTATGCAAGGCTTTAAGGGCTTAGCCGATGACGTTGAACCAGAACAATTTTTAAATTCAATGGCTGACACTTATCGACAACATTGCCAAGGGCAGGTTATTTATCAACAGCTCGGCAGTTCTAAGGTGGATGGCCTCGAGGCTGTGCATGGTTTATTAGGCTGTACCAGTATGCCTAATATTCATAGCGCTTCAGCTGTGATTGAAACGTCTTTTATATCCCCTTTACAAGGTGAAATGGGCTATTTTACGGTAATAAGTGACGACGATGATGTCTACCTTATTCATAAATCTATTCGTACCGACATATTTACTCCTGATACTGCACCTATCACTATCGATAATTATCGTCAGTTTATGACCCAGCCCTAATCATTTTTTCTCGGTGTTGAACATTAACCCGAAGATCTCATTTACACTTATTTGTATCCAAGTTTCAACTTTACATCTTGATGTTTACGAATGTAAATGTGTGCTCACCAGTTCGCTTAGCCTTTAAGACCATAGCAATCTATGAGTTTATTTATCATTAAGTTGAATTATCTGTGAGATTACCTTTTGTAAGTATGAAGTACACCTTAGGATCCGTTATAATCGCCGCGTTATTATTTTGCTGCGCAGACGGTTACGTTTAGCACGCAGTGACTTAATACAAGCTTGTCATAACCAAAGACATATTTTTTAATGTTGAGCTGAGCCTCATGTTATTTTAATCGCTCACCTAAAGGCTAAATCAGCGTTGAGGTGAGTGAGTCAATCTTTATGGTGCTTGCCGTGGGTCAATATCCCACAGCAGGATAATCGGGAAACCAGTGCAAGTCTGGTACTGCCCCCGCAACGGTGATTGGTGAGAGTCAGGTGCGCAACTCGATTGCGTTAATCATCTAGACTCGCGCGTGCTATGCCATTGAGGTCTTAGCACCACAGCCTTAGTCCGGAGACCGGCCTTAAAGGTGATTTCGATGATTTCGGTGGGCAGATCTCGAAATGTAATATAATACCGCTTGTTGGCATACGCTAAGAATTGATCTGTAGATTTGCCAACAGTCGTCATCTATATTGCGGCACTTTTGCCCCATTTTTCCTTTCAGGAGTTAAAGGTAAATGGGTACTAAACCAACAAAAATTGCATTGCTATTAAGTGCATTCTTCAGTGTAGTCAGTGTGAATGCTATGGCAGCAGACTCAGCGGCTTCATCTTCTTCATCTTCAGCAATCAGCATGGATGAAACCCTAGTGGTTATTGGTCGTAATGCTGCTAAGCCATTAAATATTGCTGCCAACGTCAATGTGATTGATGCTGCTGACATTCAAATGAGCGGCGCGACTAACTTAACCGATTTATTACGTGGACAATCTGGTATTCAGGTGTCGGATAATAATTCGGGAACAGTATTTTCTATGCGCGGATTTTCAGCTTCGCAAGCGGCGAATAACACCCTGATTTTAGTCGATGGACGCAGACTGAATAACATTGATATTGCAGCACCGAGTATTGAATCTATTCCAATTAACTTAATTGAGCGAGTTGAGATTCTATCTGGTAGTGCTGGTGTGTTATATGGCGATCAAGCTGTTGGCGGCGTTATCAATATTATTACTAAAGCACCAACAGAAACCAGTGGTGGCATACAAATCAGCGGTGGCAGTTTTGACACTTATGAAGCTAAAGGTGATATTTCGGGTGCTATCAATGATGCATGGCGTTACTTTTTAGCGGCGAGTTATAACAAAAGTGATAATTACCGCGACAATAACGACAATGACACCAGTTCTATTTTAGGTCGCATTCAGTATCAAACTGACGTAGAAGACTTTTTTGTCGAAGTTAATTATTTTGATAATGATCGTCAAGTACCAGGTGCACTAACGTTAGCGCAATATGAAGCCAATCCTCGCCAAGTGGCTCCTTTTTCTGAGGGTGAATTCACTCATGAAATGACCACCGCATTACGCAGTGGCTATCAGTACCAGTTAAATAATATTTGGGCATTGAGTGCCGATTTAACCTATTCTGACACGTTAATCACCAGTCTGTTATATGGCAGTGAAGGGCGAATTGAGCGTGACTTATTAAGCTTTTCGCCTAAAGCGACCGCCAATTATCACTTAGATCATGGCGACTTGAATTTGGTCACCGGCATTGATGTGAGTACAGGTGAAGCAGATTTTGATACGGCTTCTATTCAACGCAATAATAAACAGACTCAACGTAGTGCTTATGTTCAAGCATCAGTGCCTATTACCAAGACATTATCTTATGTAGTAGGTGGCCGTTACTCGGAAGTGACTGACGATTTGTATGATCAGTTACTTTATCCTAACCGTATTGAAATTGATAATGACGCCCATGCACTTGAGTTTGGTGTTAATTATCGTCCGAGCAGCGAACATCGTTTTTATGTTCGTGCTAATGATAACTTCCGCTTTGCCAAAGTCGATGAACAAGCTTATACACCGCTGACAACTCAAGGGTTAGATCCACAAACGGGTCGCTCTTATGAAGCGGGTTGGGATTATACCACTACCACTCAAACATTGAAGATCAATGCTTATCAACTTGAATTAGAAGATGAGATTGTTTACGAAGGTGGTCGAACTGATGGGCCTTATGGTGGCGGTGCTAACGTTAACGCTGATAAATCACGTCGTTTTGGTATAAGCACGGCTTATGATGTGCAGCTTTCAACGAATTGGTTATTAGGTGCGTCGTACGACTATATTGATGCAGAATTCACTCAAGGCGAGAACGATGGTAAAGCATTATCTTGGGTGGCCAAGCACTCTGGTAAAGCTTATATGAGTTACGATATATCTGCTCATTGGCAAGCGTTTGTTGAAGGTGTTTACACTGGCGAGCGTTACATGGAAGGCGACAACAGCAATACTGGCGATAAGTTAGACAGTTATGTATTAACCAACCTTGCGTTGAATTACAGCTATGTAGGGTGGAATGCCAGTTTACGTGTTGATAATTTACTTGATGAAGACTATGTCGGCACAGGGTATTACTCTGCTTATGGCAGTGGCTATTATTCAGGTACTGGTCGTTCAATTAGACTTACAGCGGGTTATCGTTTCTAGATAATTTAGTTGATCAAGTCTTAGTCACAACAGCCAGTAAATTATTACTTATGAAAGCCAGTGAACTATCGCTGGCTTTCGTTTTAATATACCGTTAAATTGATTAATAGTGTGTTAATTTTAAAAAAGGTAATCGATAGATATGACGAGTCTTGAGCAACAAGTTTTTACTCAAGTTAAAGCTATTATTAGCAATGAAGAGCAAGTCATTGGTCGTCGTGGCATATTAATTCCATTAAAAAAAGCCCTGATTAACGAAGCTGATATTAGAATCGTAATCGACATAGTCTCTGCTGATCCGGCATTGGCTGCACACTTGTTATTGCGCAGTAATAGCGCCCATTCAGCTGGAATGATATCGACTAAAAGTCGCAGTGTTAAAGATTGCTTAATTCGTTTAGGCCAAGTGAATATCTATCGATATGCATTTTCATTTTATCTTAAAGAACGCCTTGATGAACTTTCTGAACCTTACAAAAAATTAGTTCAAGGTTATTGGGCCTTAAATGAAACGATTGCAGATGATTGTTTAGAACAGTTACGTGAGCAGATTGAAACCGGTGATAACATCAAAATTGATGCGGATGAAATGCAAACCTTAGCATTATTTAGTGTTTTTGGTCAGGTGATTGTATTAACGGCTTTTGCCTATTTAAATGCAGAGCTGTCTCGCCCCGTGTCACTAAAAGTATTAAAATCACTGATTGATAACCAGCAACAACAATTATCCCTTGATGCATTTGATGCATTAGGATTGGATGACGATTTACGCGAAGAATTTTTAATTGCCCATAACTTACGCCAAACACAAAACCCTGATTCACCTGGACTTGTGCTTCGACGCGTGTTATCTAAAAGAGGTTTATTAATCAACCCGCTGTAAATTTATACCTTCACTTGCTACCAGCTCGAGCCACTGTTGGATTAAATTTGCATTAGTGGCATCGCGGCGATACGCGCCAAACAATGGACGTTTTAGTCCTTCTGCGCCTAATTTTACCGCCGTAAGACTCAGCCCCTGACTTTCTCGGATAGACCAAGTTGGTAGGGTGGCTACGCCATCATTACAGGCAACTCGCTGCAATAACATTGAGGTTAAGTCGCATTGTTTTTGCTCGCCAGGTTCAATACCAGCGGGCTCTAAAAAGTGTTTGTATATGTCTAAACGCGCGAGAGGCACTGGGTAACTGATTAAAGTTTGCTTTGCCAATTGAGCTGGTGTTACAAAGGCTTGTGCCGCTAATGCGTGATCACTGGCAACGACTAACTTTACTTCAAAATCAAATAGATGTTGATAAGCTACGCTATGTCCAGGCACTGGGTCAGAGGTGAGCACTATGTCTAAACTCCCTGTTTCCAGCGCATTGAGTGAATCAAATAAATGACGACTTGAAATATCAATTTGAGCTGCTGGCGCATATTGTTTAAATTGTTCAATAACCGGCATTAACCAACGAAAACAACTGTGGCATTCAATGCCGAGCTTAAGTTGGTGGCTTTCACCCTCTAAACCGCGCTTAAGATCAGATTCGGTTGCAATCACTTTCGGTAAGATTTCTTCCGCTAAATTCAGCAGACGTGAACCTTCGTGAGTAAACGTTAACGGTTTACTTTTACGAACAAAAATAGTTGAGTTAATCCGTGTTTCTAACTCTTTTATTTGATGAGAAAGCGCCGACTGGGTTACAAATCGTTTTTTAGCTGCACCCGCTAAACTGCCACTTTCCTTTAACGCCATCAAGGTGCGAAGGTGTCTAAGCTCTATCATTTTCTCTCCACATGAATCTTGCTCAACTAGCCGATGAAATCAATTCGATTGCTTGACAGCAGAGTAGCACAATAAACTTCTAGACGTCCAGACGCCTATGCGGGTTTTTCTGCATAAATGGCTATAAATTTTGCTTCAACGAAAAGGAAAGCAGCATGAAAATTTCAAGTTTAGGATTTCCCCGCATTGGACGTCAGCGTGAATTGAAGTTTGCACTTGAGCGTTATTGGCGCGCAGAAATCTCATTATTTGAACTGAAACAGGTCGCCAGTGAATTAAAAAAAACGCATTGGCAGTGGCAAGCAGATGCCGGCGTTGAGTTAGTTCCAGTAGGCGACTTTGCTTATTACGACCAAGTATTAACCCTAAGTGCCACCTTAAATGTGATCCCAGATCGCCACCGAGCTACTCAAGCCGATGGCAGCCAAGCGCCTATCGATATAGACACCTTATTTCGTGTTGCCCGTGGCCGATCGCAAACTGGCCAACATGCTTGTGCGGCAGAAATGACCAAGTTTTTTAACACTAACTATCATTATCAAGTGCCTGAATTAAGCGCTGATCAAAGCTTCGAGATTGCCTTTGAACAGTTGTTTGATGACGTCAGTGAAGCGCAGCAACTCGGTCATCAAGTAAAGCCGGTATTGCTTGGCCCAGTGACGTATTTGTATTTATCGAAAAGCCTGACTGAGTTTAACAAGCTATCGTTATTACCGCAGCTACTGACGGTTTATCAGCAGATTTTGCAACGTTTTGCAGACCAAGGTGTGAGTTGGGTACAACTTGATGAGCCAGTATTAGCCGCAGACTTAACCGAGGAGTGGCAGCAAGCCATTCGCCACAGTTATCAATTTTTAGCGCAACAAAAACCGGCATCATTGAAGATATTACTTGCCAGTTATTATGGCTCTATTGGCCATCATCGAGCATTGGTGAGTGCATTACCAGTTGATGGTTTGCATCTTGATTTAGTCACAGCACCACAACAAGTTGAGGCGTTTATCAAAGCGCTCGGAAGCCAACAAGTTTTATCGGTTGGAGTGATTAATGGTCGCAACGTGTGGGCTGGCGATGTTGATGTTATTGCTGATCAGCTGGCAGAATTAGCGACCACGTTGGGCGATCGTTTGTGGATTGCACCTTCATGTTCATTGTTACATTGTCCGGTTGATGTTGACGTCGAGACGCAATTGATCAGTCCGTTACAGGGACAATTAGCATTTGCCAAACAGAAACTGTTTGAACTTAGTGACATTCAGCAGTTAATTAACGATCAAGATTCACAAAGCAGCCAAGTGATTATTGATCGTTGCCAGCAAAGACGTTTAGCCACAGCTGCTGCAGCTAATCAAGAGGTTGTTCAACGTGTGTTACAGCTTACTGCGAGTGATTTTGAACGTCATAGCCCTTTTGCTCGGCGTATTATTACTCAGCAACAGAAGCTAGCACTGCCATTACTTCCCACAACCACCATAGGCTCATTTCCGCAAACGCCTGCGATTCGTGGTTTACGCAAACGCTGGCGTAAAGGCGAAATCAATGACACTGATTACCGATTACAGCTTGAGCAAGTCACTCAGGACACCATTTGTCGTCAACTTAAACTCGGTATTGACGTATTAGTGCACGGTGAAGCTGAACGAAATGACATGGTGGAGTATTTTGGTGAACAGCTCGACGGTGTTGGCTTTACTCAATTTGGTTGGGTGCAAAGTTATGGCTCTCGTTGTGTAAAACCACCGCTAATTTATGGTGATGTATCACGTCCTAAGCCGATGACGGTTGATTGGGCTACCTATGCGCAAAGTTTAACCGACAAGCCTGTCAAAGGCATGCTAACAGGCCCAGTGACCATATTGCATTGGTCGTTTGCTCGAGAAGATATCCCTCGTCAAGATATTGCCAATCAACTTGCGTTAGCGGTGCGCGATGAAGTGATCGATTTAGAAAAAGCCGGCATTGGTATTATTCAAATTGACGAGCCAGCATTTCGTGAAGGTTTACCGATTAAACAGAGCCAGTGGGCAGATTATTTAACTTGGGCAGTAGATGCCTTTAAGTTGTCGGCGGCTGGTGTTGACGATGCAACTCAAATCCATACTCACATGTGTTACAGCGAATTTAATGACACCATTAATGCCATAGCGGCTATGGATGCTGATGTGATCACCATTGAAACATCGCGCTCACGGATGGAATTATTGAATGCGTTTGAAGATTTTTGTTACCCGAACGAAATAGGTCCTGGGGTGTATGACATTCACTCGCCCAATATTCCAACGGTAGCCGAAATGGTTGACCTTATTACTAAAGCTTCGCAGAAAGTGCCGGTGAAACAATTATGGGTTAACCCTGATTGTGGTTTAAAAACCCGTACTTGGGATGAAGTAGAGCCAGCGCTGCGCAATATGATTGCAGCGACAAAAGTGCTTCGACGCCAGTTTTAATTAGCATGATGCTGCTCACAATGGGTCATTGTGCTCCACCAGCTGATCGCTGGAGCTGCGGCTTTGTTGCAGAACTCTGTGATTAACTTCTCAACCTTGCGATACTGGCTGATGGGGTATTCACTGCGGACTCATTGAGCCTATTTGCTGTGAACTGAGCCATTATTGACTACACTCAAAATACGTCTTTCAGTTAACAAAAGGAGCGATTATGAGTCACACTTATAAAGTCATTGAGCTAGTGGGTTCATCACCGATCAGTTCAGATGAGGCGATCAAAAATGCGATTGCAGAAGCCAATAAAAGTTTATTACATTTGCGCTGGTTTCAAGTTATCGAAACCCGTGGTCACTTGGAAGAAGGTTTAGTGGCTCACTGGCAAGTAACCGTTAAAGTGGGTTTTACCTTAGACCCTAATGCTTAGTTGTCGCATGTTGTTTATGCATCTCTGGGTAGACCCTTTTGGATTGATCTGATCACTCGTTGAGTTTTACGTGAAAGCGCCGACTGTGGCGCTTTTTGTATTTGTTGCACTAATGCCCATTCAATATGTTCAAGCACTATGCCATCTACTTCATCACTGTGTTTACGTTGCTCTAATGCGCTAATAATGGCCGGATTAGCCGGAGCATTACCTAATGCTATCGCGATATTACGTAACCAACGTTTATGGCCAATTCGGCGAATCGCGCTGCCTTCTGTTTGGCTTAAAAATTGGCTTTCAGACCACGCAAATAGAGTCAGTAAATCGGGTTGAATAAGCGCACTGCGAGTATGAAAATCTGTCTCTTGGGTCAGTGGTGCTTTAGCATTAACTGGGCACACGAGTTGGCAATCATCACAGCCATAAATACGATTGCCGATGAGTGGACGAAACTCTTCTGGAATAGCGCCCTGCAATTCAATGGTTAAGTAAGATATACATCGCCTTGCATCGACCACATAGGGTTCGACAATCGCATCTGTTGGGCATGACTTTATGCAGGCTACGCAAGTGTTGCAGCCTTCTTCGATTGGGATATCTAACGGCAAAGGTAAGTTAATTAATAACTCGCCGAGGAAAAACCAACTCCCGGCATCAGGGTGTAAAATGAGTGAGTGCTTGCCCGTCCAGCCTAGTCCAGCTTTATCGGCTAATGGACGTTCTAAAATCGGTGCAGAGTCAACAAACGGTCTAAAATCTGTGTTGTGAAAGTCGAATTGTTGGCAATATTGATGAATTTTATCACCGAGTTTTTTAAGCCGTTGGCGGATTAATTTATGATAATCACGTCCACCGGCATAGCGAGAAATATAACCAAGATTGGGGTCGGTTAAATTACTGGCAAAGCCAGCGTCAGGCGGTAGATAATCCATCCGGGCACAAATGACTCTAATGGTTCCTGGATGTAATTCAGCGGGTCTAGCCCGCATCATTCCATGATTAGCCATGTAAGCCATCTCACCGTGGTAACCTTTATCTAACCAATCTTGTAATACTGCCTCATGTTGGCTTAAGTCGACATCAGCAACACCAATATGAGCAAAACCAAGTTCTTTACCCCAAAGCTTGATCTGTCTATTGAGCACATCAAGCTGAGCTGCGGTCAATGGGCAGGGCTCGGGGATTGAATTGATCTCAGGATCGGTAATTGGATCAGGCGTTAATACTGGGGTCGTTGTTGTCATAACACTATCATTAAGTAAACACATGGAAATTATACGCGTTTTACTCGGCTTTGACACAATTTCGGCCGGCAGCTTTGGCAGAATAGAGCGCTTTGTCGGCTTTTAGCAATAATGGCGACAACTCTGTTTCATTGGTGTAACTGGCGACTCCGGCACTGATTGTTTGATGCAAATTAGGCGAGATTTGTGACCAATCATATTTTGCTATGGTCTCGACTAAGCGATTAGCAATCTCAATGGCTTTTGCTTTGTCGATATTAGGTAATAAAATCAAAAACTCTTCACCACCAACTCGACCAATCACATCAGTGTCACGCATCATGCTTGTACTAATTGCCGCTAGTTTTACCAGTACTTTATCGCCCATATCGTGGCCTAATGTATCGTTAACGGCTTTAAAGTTATCAGCGTCAAATGAAATCAATGATAATGGCGTGGATGATTGCTGAGCGATTTTTAAAAAGTAATTACCTTGAGAATGTGAATCACGTCTATTGGCTACTTTGGTCAGTTCATCGGTGAGCGCTAAACGCCTAAACAGACGTTTTCTGAGCAGTTGTTTGTAGGCGAAGATAGATACAATCACTAAAATGATCGCGACTAAGCTGATAATAATGATCTGCATGTCTTCATTGCGCTTCATGATGTCCAATTGCAGCTGTTTTTCTTTATCCCTTTGAATAAGCATTGTATTTTCAGTTTGAATCTTGTTGTTATCAAATCGAGCTTGCATCTCCGCATTGCGCTCTGAAAGTACTTTTTTGTCATATGATAGATGTGACTCGACAAACAATTTTAGGGTTTCATACGCCAGTTGCCATTGTTGTGAGGCTTGATATATTTCGCTTTTTAGCTGCAACACTTGATTGAGGCCACGGATATTATTACTGAAATTAAATGCTTTTTCAGCCTGGTCAATATCGATTAATGCTTGCTGATAAAGCTCTTGCTGGTAATGCACCTTGGCCATAAATAAATTCATGTAGCTATAACTGTTATCATTTTTGGATGTAATCACCTTTTGAGCATCATGCAGAATCACCTCAGCGTCTTTAAGTCTATTTAAGCTGATTAAGTTACCGGCAATACTAATCGATGCATCCGCAGCAGCAATGGGGTTATTTTCTGTTAACCAAAAATCGCGCGTTTTTTGGAAGCGTTCAATGGCTTCTTCATAACGTTCAAGCTTCTCTAATGACAGCGCAATTTGATTATTGGTGAGATTGGCTTCATAAATCTGTTTATTTTTGAGATAACTATTTTCGAGTTTTATTTGATATGTTAATGCGGTCCGGGCATCGCCAAAACGGCGATAACTATTGGCCAGCTCACCTAAATTAACATTTGCCCAATAAGTTAAATTAAGAGACTCATATAAGTTTTGCGCTGTAATAAGATCTTCGAGTGCTTCAGAAAAATTACCTAAATAAGATAGGATTGCACCTCTAGTGCTTCGGCCATCCGCAATCAAGCGCGGGTCTTCAAGTTTATAAGCATTAAGTATCGCTGTATTTAGGTCGGCAAATAAGCTGTCACTTTCTCCCTGCGCATACAAAAACCAAGCCTTACAATACTGCAGATCAATCTGGATTAAAGAGGGGGCTGGCTGACGATATATTTGCAGGTATTTATCGGCATATTTAACCGCGGCTTGCATTTCTTCCGTTGTATTCGCCGGCAAACTCCAGCAATTAAGACGTATATAGAGTTCTTGGCGAATAATATCGTCATCCGACAAGATACTTTTATACTCGCTGAGTAACTTACGATTATCTTCATCGGATATAAAGTTACCACTGTCTAACAGTGTATAAATTTCATCGGCGCGTAAATTCTTCACTGGATTAGCATAAGCAATGCTGCTAAATCCAATGGCACAGACAAGCATAATGATATGAATAATGCTGCTTAGCTTTAAAGTGGGCAAGGATGCATTTTCTCAAGTTGTTATTGTTAATTCTATGTGACAAAGACTAACAGACTTCGACTTGAAAAGTCTTGTGATTAAATTATAGCCTTGCGTTATTGTTCAATAATCTTATTTTTATCAATATGTTAACCTTATTCACTGTTAAGGGTATTTTTCTGGCGACTCAGGGCTATTTGCATTCAGTTATCTAGACGAGTATAAAGACGCCTTTGGAAATAAACAGAGATAGAAATGTTGCAGAGAATTGTGCAATTTATCGGATTAAGTTTGCTGATAGCATTATCGCCTTGTCATGCTGAAGGAAGCCTGGAAACATCGGGTGACGCTTTGCACATATTACTTCCGGCCACTGCATTGGCAGGAAGTTTAATTGTCGAAGATGATTATCAAGGTGCTTGGCAATTAGTTAAAACCGGTGTATCAAGTCGATTGTTAGTTGAAGCACTGAAATACGGTATAGAAAAAGATCGCCCAGATGGCAGTGGTAATGATTCATTTCCATCTGGTCACAGTGCCGATACCTTTGCTGCAGCGACATTTATCAACCAGCGTTACGGCTGGAAATATGGCATTCCATCATATGCGGTAGCTTCTTATGTAGCATATACGCGTGTTGCCAGTGATCAACATCATGTGGAAGATGTATTGGCTGGCGCTGCCATTGGTATCGTGGCGGGGTGGTATTTCACCGACCCTTATAAAGGGATTAGTATTGTTCCAATTGCCTCATCAGACACTTACGGCGTGTACATTAGTGGCAGATTTTAGAGAGAAAAACATGACAAAAGTTGACCCGCAGTATCAAGAAGTCGCAAAACAAATTTCGTATAACGTAGCCAATAAAGTGTTGCCGATGGATAAGTTACCTGAAACCTTGCTTGAGGCTTATGAAGGTTTGTTTAGCGAACTTATTGACGACAAAGCCAATACGTTTGCCAATGCATGGAATGGTTTGCCAGCGAGTGCGCAAAAGTTAATGACTAAAGCGGAGTTCCATGGCTTTTACATTGCCAATGCGTGGATGCAGTTAAGCCGTGTTGCGCAAGAAATTGCCGATAGTGCCGACTCTGAAGAAGAAATGAATAATAATGAATATGATGGTGTATTTGGCCGTTTAGCCGAGCAATCATTGAGAGAGTGTATACGTAAGCTTAAAAAAGCGCGTACTGACAGACCATTATTGAATAGCTTTAAATTAGTCATGTCTGCCTAATTTTGTGCACTTAAGTTTGGCGTTGCCAGATATATAAGCCAAAGTTTATGGGCAGATAAATTAATTGTTTGCTAGAAACAAAAAATCCCAACTCAGGTTGGGATTTTTTATGGCTAAAGATAACTTAAGCTAGCTTATCAATAATTTAGAATGACGTACGTTTGTAACGACGGTATTCAGGTTCCCAGAAGTTAGCTTCAATTGATTGCAGCAGTAATTCATCAGTGCAGGGCAGTGCCAAACCTTGATCAATGGCGGCTCTAGCAACAGCAAAAGCAATATATTTACTGACAGATTGAATATCTTCTAAGCGTGGCAATAGCGACCCAGTTCCCTCTTTACCTAGAGGTGAACACTCTGCTAATGCACGGCTAGATGCCATGAGCATTTCGTCAGACACACGCTTCGCGCCGCAAGATAATACTCCTAAGCCAATGCCTGGGAAGATAAAGCTATTATTACATTGCGCTATCTCAAAGGTCTCGTCATTCACAACGACAGGTTCAAATGGACTGCCTGTTGCCACTAATGCTTGGCCTGATGTCCAATGTAAAATATCTTTAGGAGTCGCTTCAACGCGGCTCGTTGGATTTGATAATGGGAATACAATTGGACGTTTACAATGCTTGTGCATTGCTCTAATGATTTCTTCAGTGAATAAACCTGGCGAACCAGATACCCCGATGAGTACAGTAGGCTTAGCGTTGTTCACGACATCAAGTAACGAAATATTGTCGCTGTAATTTTCCCATGCTTCAATCGTAGAGCAAGGTTGAGCTAACTTTTGTTGGAATGGTAATAAGTTAGGCATGTTATCAAGTAATAACCCCCAACGATCAACCATAAAGACTTGTGAACGAGCTTGTTGTTCACTAATGCCCTCTGAGACCATTTGTGCCACAATCGCTTCAGCAATACCGCAACCCGCACTGCCCGCACCTAAGAAGGTAATCCGTTGTTCGCTAAGCTTACTCTTCGCCGCTTTAGATGCCGCAAGTAGTGACCCAACAGTAACTGCTGCTGTACCTTGAATATCATCGTTAAAACTACAGTATTGATCTTTATAACGCTCAAGCAATGGCATGGCATTTTTTTGCGCAAAATCTTCAAATTGAATTAACGCATCTGGCCAACGACGGCTCACAGCCTGCATGAAAGCTTCAACAAATTCAGTATATTCTTCGCCGCCAATACGTTGATGACGCCAGCCCATGTACATAGGGTCTTCGATTAAATGTGGATTATCGGTACCTACATCTAATGTTACTGCCAAGCAATAGGCCGGGCTAATTCCGCCGCAGCTGGTGTAAAGTGATAACTTACCAATTGGGATCCCCATACCGCCAATACCTTGGTCACCTAAACCGAGAATACGTTCTCCATCGGTAACCACAATGACTTTCACTTTTTGGCGCGTTGAGTTATTTAAAATATCATCAATGCGATCTTTATTCGGATATGAAATAAATAAGCCACGGTTACGACGATAGTTTTTAGAAAAGCGTTCACAGGCTAATCCTACCGTAGGCGTGTAGATAATCGGCATCATTTCGCTAATGTTATTACGTACTAAACGATAAAATAGGGTTTCGTTAGTATCTTGAATATTGCGTAAATAGATGTGTTTATCGAGATCATTGGTGAAGTTTTTAAATTGTTCGTACGCACGAGAAGCTTGTTCATCAATGGTTTCAATAACCCAAGGAATGAGGCCTTCAAGATTAAAAAATACCCGCTCTTCTTCACTAAATGCGCTGCCTTTATTAAGCAGTGGTGATTCAAGAATGGCCGGGCCAGCAAAAGGAAGATAGAGGGGGCGTTTGTTATCGTCCATGGGGAACCTTAATGTGTTAGATCCAGTTAGATCATTATTAGAATAGGGCTGGTTTTCTTACGATTATAGATTATCACGTCTGATCTTTTTTGTGGTCTGTTAAGTGAGTCAAATCACATTATTCTTAAGTATTTTTATTCATCTCTCATTTTTGGTTGTTTATATGTAAACGCTAAAAACAAAAATGCGTAGCCTAAGCTACGCATTCATAAAGCATTATCTCAATATCTAGGCGAATATTACTTGCCGCGATGTTTGACTGATAAACCTTTGACGAAGTTTCTTAACACTTGGTCACCACATGGCTTATAGTTTTTATGATCTGGGTTACGGAATAACGCACCTAACTCAGATTTAGTCATCGAAAAATCGGCTAACAGTAACGTGGCAATAATATCTTCTTCACGCATTTCAAGTGCAACGCGTAATTTTTTGAATATTAGATTGTTGGTCAATTGCTTCAAAGGCGCTGGCACTTCTGCTCCAGGCTTTAAGCCACGATTTTGAATGATCAAACCATCTAAGAATTGACACATTAATGTGTCATTACATGCTTGATAACCTTCTTCTTCCTCTTTTTTCAACAGCGCAATAATCTGCTCTGAAGACATGTCTACATTGGCTTGGCTGAAAATGTTAATCATTTTGGCATTTGAATAGTCAAACACAAAGCGAATACGGCGAAGAATATCGTTGTTAATCATAAGGCTCTCTGGCGCGGCGGCGCATAAATGGTTTAGGTCAATTGACGAAACACTATTATAGCGAGAAATCATTGATCCGTCAGATTATTCGTATGTGGTTAATTGTTTTCTTACTGCTTGGCGTATCTTGTCGTGTAGACCAAAAACACGCTCGATATTATCCAGATCCCACGAGGTGTTTTCTAATATCACAACGGTTAATTGCGATTGCGGGTAATAGAGCATTAAGCTGATGTATCCCGGAATATAGCCTGAATGACTGTATTCAACTAAGCCTGCTTGTTGGCTGATTTGCAAACCATAGCCATAGCCTACCTCTCCCCAACGATGCTGCCTGATAGTACTTGCATGGGTCATGGCGTGATAGCTTGTGGCAGATAAAAATTGGCCTTGATGTAAACCATTTACAAACTTAACCACAGCAGCACTACTGGCTTGCATGCCGCCAAATGTAATGAAGTCAGGGTCTACCGTAAAATCAGTTAATTGTGTCCGCTGCTGCTGTTGCTCGGTATAGCCATCAACCAAGCGTGTTTGCTTAGCCTGACGCTGCGCAATTGAACCGGTATTAGCTTGGAGATCAAGCTGATTGGTTAGGGCAAATTGATTAACCAATTGCCCATAAGGTTGTTGGTAAACCTGAGTTAATAAATCGCCAAGCAATTTATAGCCATAGTTTGAGTAACTAAACTGGCTGGCAGGTATAAATTGAGACCCGGCATTAAGACTCGGTGATTTAGGCGGTGTTATTCCTGAAGTATGATTTAATAGCTGACTAATCGTGATTGGGTGTTCGGTGATGATCTCAAGGTAATCTGTGATGTTATCGCTCAATGCTAACTTTTTCTGATCCACCGCCTGTAATACAAGCGTGGCGGTGATCGTTTTAGAAATAGATCCAAGCATAAATATGCTGTCTGGTGTTATGCCGTTACCTGCTTGATAATTAACATAACGGTTATGATTGTCGCTAATGACAATGCTACCGCTAAACGGTCTTGAATCCTTATCTATGATGGTTTGCACATCCGCTGCAGTTAATGCAAATGCACTGAGTTGAAATGACACTGAGGTTACTGTTAATGCCAGTAACAAACGGGTGATTTTTTGTAAGCCAGTTAAGTATTTACACCATTGTGATGTGATCATTTTGTGAGATACCAATAAACAAATAAGATTGCGAAGCCAACTAAATACCATAAACCAATCCACGACAGCCCCACCATAACACGACCATAACGATGCTTTTCCGCTAAGGTGTTACTGGTCATTAACCGGAAGTTAAGCCAAGCAAAAATAACTGTGGTCATAAAAGCAAGGATCATCACAAATTCTAGCAGCGGTAATAAGGCCCCTTTAAAGAATAGAATAAGTAATAAACCAAGCGCACTGATCCCGAGCATAATGGGGGTTAAATAATTGCGTGTTGATGTGGTGTTAGACAACAATTTCCAGCCCATCTCGAGTGTGCGGCTGTAGCCATCTATCACAGTCACTGTGGTGCTAAAAATACATAAAAACGCCACAATGCCAATTAAGTAACGGCTTTGATTACCCATAACTTGGCTATAGAGGGTGATCAATTGTGAGGCAAATGCCGCGCCTGAATCAGAAAAACGCTCACCACTGCCGTGCATGACTAATGCGCCTAGCGCTAAAAATACAATTGCCAACACAGCCGTGGTGACATAGCCTAAATTAAAATCAAAAATAGCCTGCTTGGCGGTCACCGTTTGGTTTTTACGTTTTTCTATTAACCATAACGAGTTCCAAGTGCTGACTTCTATTGGCGCGGGCATCCAACCCATCATCGCCACTAAAAAACCGACATACGCCCATTGCCAGGGAGATTCGCTGATCACTGGAGTGCCGAATCCGCTATGACGATTAAAGGCCAATGCCACGGCGACTAGGGTGGTGAGTGTAAGAGCTAGCATGATAATTTTGGTCATTTTATCAAGCAGTTTGTAGTGGCCTAAAATCAATAGTGCTAACGAGCTGGCCAATACAATTAGCGCTAATAGGTCAATTGATAGCGGAATAAACTGAGTTAACATTGCCGCCGTTAACATGCATACCCCAGCGGTACTGGCAATGGCAGCAATCACATTGAGCCCGGTAAACAGCATCAAATATCCACGGCCTTGCTTATGATAGCCATGCAATAAACTTTCATCAGTGGCTGCAGTGTAGCGAGCTCCAGCAGCGAAGAAAGGGTACTTAACGATATTGACTAATAAAATGAGCCATGCCAGTTGCCAACCAAATTCGGCACCGGCTCGAGTTGAGGCGACTAAATGAGAAGCGCCAATCGCGGCGGCGGCCATTAAGATTCCAGGTCCAGTGGCTTTAAAAAGTGTGCTTGCGCGAGATATCCACGGTAAGTCTGATGCAGTTTGTTGCTTAAGCATAATAAAAAACCTAGTTTGATGGTTTAGCGTTTAATGACTGTTCTATGCGCAATAAAGTGGCATTCATTTGTTGTAGGTGGTCGAGGATTAGTACATCGGTATTTTCATCGGCAGGGGCATTACCTTTTTGTACCATGATTTTTGACTTTTGTGCCAATACCTGGGATCTAAAGTGAGTAACATCTACAACGCCCGTTAAGCTAATCAATGCGCCTGCAGAAGATTGGCCCGCGGTTTCTATGGTCAGTTTATGAAGGTCAAACATACGCATAATAGGACCTTGAATAAGTGCCATGTCGGTGATTTTATCCAATGGAACGGTATTTTCAGTCCGTGTGAATAAGCCTTTACGCACAATCAGTTTCTGCTCGGTTAGTTCAGCACTCATATTATTAATGTAATGCCTAGTCGCTAATAGTCCCAATGGAAACCATAGTAATAACAATGGAATACCAATAAAGCTAAGGATAAATACTAGGCTGCCAGACAACAACCAATACAGGCCTAGGTTTGCGTGGAAGTGGGCACTAACTAGTGTTTTATCGCTCATATGACCTCCTTGTTAAATAGATTTAAATTCACTTTTTTTAACTATTTATTCTTGATTAAGTGATTGGTTGCATTTACATTAAGCCATTGTATTGACTTTGTTAAATTTTAACCTAAGTTGGTTGTGTCAATCCAACAAAGTTGTCAGCGGTATGCTCATACCGCAGTTTGCAGTAGTCATGGATATAAAACAATAATTTAACGTTAAGGATGATCATGAAAAAAAGTAACCTTTTACGCAGCGCTTGCGCTATCGCTGTCTCTCTATCTCTAGCTCCTATTGCCTTTGTTGCACAAGCTGCTGATGCTGGTGCCGATTCAAAAGTGGAACGAATTGAAGTGACGGGTTCTCGTATCAAACGGACTGATATTGAAGGACCATCACCAGTACAATCGTTGAATAAAGACGATATTGCTAATATGGGTTTTGACAACCTACAACAATTATTAGAACGTATGCCTGCCAACGGTTCAGGTGCATTCTCTACTCGTGGAAACAGTCAAGATTCTACCGCTAACGGTGGTGCATCAATCAGTTTACGTGGCTTGGGCCCTGATGCGACTTTGGTTCTTATCAATGGTCGCCGTGTTGGAGCAAGTGCATTTGCTGAAGGAATTTCAAATTCGTTTGTTGATATCAACAATATCCCGGTATCGGCGATTGAACGTATCGATATTCTTAAAGACGGTGCTTCAGCCATTTATGGTTCTGATGCAATTGCAGGTGTGGTCAATATTGTCTTAAGAAAAGATATTGAAGGTATTGAACTTAACTTGGGTTATGGCGATGACAATGGCACTGGTTATGATGAAACTACAGCCAGCCTAGTATGGGGCATAAAAGCTGACAAAGGCAGTGCATCAATAATCCTTGATTACTTTACCAATGGTACCTTGTCTGCAGAAGACATGGGCCGCTTTGGCACTGCAAACCAGTCACCTTATGGCGGTGAAGATTACCGTTCATCACGCGGCTTCCCTGGTTATTTCTATGTCAATGGCGTGAAAACCATTGACCCAGATTGTCCTGCTGATAGCGCAACATCGAGTGGGAGTTGTCTATTTGATTACGGTCCATATAACTTAACCATTCCAGCAGCTGAACGTGTTGGTGCTATTGGCCAGTTTGATTATATGTTAGGTGAAGACTTAACTGCATTTTTAGAGTTATCTGTACAGCACAACACTTCTGAGGCAGGCGGTGCACCAACGCCATTGGATGAAGATGCAGGCTTGACAGTTCCTGGTACTCATCCAAATAATCCTTTTGGACAAGATATTGAGATTGGTCGCTATCGTACAGTTGATGCTGGTGCACGTCGTTGGGATATCGAGTCAGATACCATGCGTATTGTTGCTGGTCTTCGTGGCGTTATCAATGATTGGGACTGGGAAGTATCAGCGCAACGTGGCCGCAGTGAATCGACTCAAACAGGTGACCGCTCACAAGGTTGGGTAAGAACCGATTATTTACAAGCCGAAATTGATGCGGGTAACTACAACCCGTTTGGCGGCACGATGAACTCGCCAGATGTGATTGATCGCATCACCACTAGTCTAGTAAGACAAGGTAAGTCGAGTATTACTGCTTATGACGCCAGCATTTCAGGTCAAGCCTTTACTATCGCCGATCGCGATATCATGATGGCAGCTGGTGCTGAGTATCGTGAAGAAAGTGTCAGTGACGTGCCAGATGAGCAGTTCCAGCGCGGTCTGATTTTTGGTACTGAAGCCGTCTCTGCGTTTGGCTCACGTGATCAACATGCTGTCTATGTTGAGTTTTCTATCCCTGTTGCTGATAACTTTGAGTTACAACTTGCAGGCCGTTACGACAGTTACAGTGATTTTGGTTCAACCACTAACCCAAAAGTTGCTTTCCAATGGGGCATTAGTGACGAAGTCACTGCACGTGGTTCTTGGTCTACAGGTTTCCGTGCACCATCGCTTGCGCAAATTGGCTTAGGTCCTTCTGAAAAGAGTGACTTTTTAACCGATAGCTACCGTTGTGCTGCTGATAACGTTGATTGTGAACTACTTGACTACAACTTTGTGTTTGCTGGTAACCCTGATCTTGAGGCAGAAGAGTCTGAGACTTGGAACTTGGGTATGATTTGGGCTCCAAGTCAGCAGTTTGATATTGGTTTTGATTTATTCAATATCGTCCAAGACAACAAAATTGACTCACTGCAAAATCTAGATGTTTACAACGAACACTGTGGTGATCAAAACAGCACTATTTGTTTACGAAATGCGCCTAAAGCGGGTGAAACCTTTGGTACGATTGACGTAATCAAATCAGCATTTGTCAATATTGGTTCACAAGAAGTACAAGGTGTAGATTTATCTAGCCATTATGGTCTTGAGCTAAACAGCTATGGTGATATCAAGTTTGGTTTAGAATACAGCTATTTAATCAGCTTTGAAAAAGAAGTTGATGGCAATACTGTTGATTACACTGGTGAGTACGAGTACCCACAACACCGTTGGTTAGCAACAACTAACTGGATGATGGATGACTTTGCCGCTAACGTTAACTTAAGCTACATCGGTGAGTTTGAAGACTACAACAAAACTCGTACAGTTGATGCGCAGTTGTTAGTCGATATGTCTGGCTCATATCGTTTCAATGACACGGTTAAGCTATCTGTAGGTGTTAATAACGTGTTTGATGAAGAGCCATCATTTGCGATTGGCGATGGCGATGCTGATCTATATGGTTATGCAATGGGTGTACATAACCCATTAGGCCGTTATATTTATACTAAAGTCACAATGAACTTCTAATGACAACGTCATAAGATAACAAAAGCCACATTCACTTAAGGTGCAATGTGGCTTTTTTATTGTCATTATTCTCACGCTATAGGAGCTTAAATGATTACCTTATACGGAACCCAAAAAAGTCGTGCGCTGCGCGTATCTTGGCTTTTAGAAGAGTTAGGTGTTGAGTGGCAGTTTCATGCTATCGATTTTGCTAAAGGTGAAAATAAAGCAGAAGCATTTTTAGCCCTTAACCCTAGTGGTAAAATGCCTGTGATCACCGAGGGTAAGTTCGTGCTAAGCGAATCCGCGGCCATTATGCGTTATTTAGCCGAAAAATACGGACAAGGTAACTGGTTGCCAAAACCAGGTACGCAAGCGTCAGGTATTCATGAACGCTGGGTGAGTTTTGTGATTAGTGAGCTTGAACAACCACTGTGGAGTATGGGTAAACATCGCTTTGCCTTACCACAACCACTTAGATTAGAGGCCATGTTTGCTGTGGCTAAGTGGGAGTTTGATCAAGCCGCTGCTATTGCTGAAGCTTGGGTGCCAGATACTGGCTTTGTCTGTGGAGATTCACCCACCATAGCCGATATTTTATTAGCGCAAACCTTAGGCTGGGCGATGGGATTTGAGCAAATGCTTCCGCCAAAGCTGATGGCATTTCGTGATCGCTTAAAGCAACGTCCAGCTTTAGCCAATGCATTAGCTAAAACTGAAGCTCTTGCCGATGTTACTCAATAACGGTTATTAAAAAGGAAGCTCGAGGCTTCCTTTTAGTTATTAACGCTCAACATAGAGACATTTATAATTGAGTTGCAGCCCATTTTGCACGGCTTTCACGGCTTTCGCTCATGCCGTTATCTGCACGATAAGCTTTATAAGCTTCAGCATCTAGTGCGACTAAGCTTACATCCACTTCAAGCACAAGTTTACATTCTTTTTTTATACGCCACGCAGCGGCATTGTACAATTCAGTTAATGGCAAAGAGCTTAAAAATTCTGGATTGTATTGGGTGTAGAGCGCTTGTGTCGGATACACCACAAACGCTAACCGACGCTTAGGTTCTTTTTTAAATAACTCTTCAATACCATCAGAAGTGTTAAGCACCTGCATTTCGATAATATCATCGATTTCTAACAGCTTTTTCTGCGCTGGAATTGGTGCTTCTTTCTCGCCTGATTCCCACAACAACACATCTTCATTACTGGCGTTAGTGATGCTAGCAACTTGTTCTGTTGTTAAGCCGAAAGATTGACGTAAACATTGGATTTCAATTGCATTTAAACCGCTATTTTTAGACATGGACGTTCTCGTATTAAAGATTTATTTAGGTATTTATATTTCGACGTAAATTAGCCGCAATTTGACTTAATTAATGCGTTTTATCGATTAAGCCACACATCTTCGGCCCAATGCCAAAACGATTCCCAAACCTTATCGCTAAATCGGCCTTTTTTCCAAAACAACACTTGGCTTTCTTCATCAATACAATAAAAGCTATCACCGATTTGGCAAATGGCAATTTGCTCTCTGGGTAGCCCAATAGACCAAGCATAGCAGGCTACTTCAGGTAAGTAGGTATGTGAGGATGGATCGGCAGCGGTAACGGGTTCAAGCGTGCCATAAATAACATCACTACCATAAAGTAAGTATTCTTTTAGATCCTTGGGTAAACCAATTAAGATCTGTTCTTCAACCTCTACAAGTTGCTCAAACGTCGGTAGTTCTAGCGGTACCGGTACGGTTTCACTTAATTCTTGTAGTTGTTCAATAATGTCATTCATCGCATCGTCCAGCAGATCGTATTGTAATGGGCGCGAGTATAGCAGATGTGATTGTTGCGGATCTTGTTTGGCCAAAAAAAAGCGCTCATATGAGCGCTAAAAGGGTGGAAACTTGGATGATGAGAAAAGGCTTCGGGCGGTGTAAGTTGTTCATCAAAAGGATCGTTATCAGTGTTTATGCAACTTGTCGTTGTGAACTATATAAACTTTGACGTTTATAACTTAACCAGGCTTTATGGTATTGCTTGTGCGAGTCTTGACGAAGCTTGGCTATCATTGCTTGTTCTATGTCATTTAAGTGTCTAGATGTGGCTTTAGCTTGGGATTCTATTTGTTGGATTTGCTCATAAACATAATGCTCTGGGCCACTTTTGATTTGGGCAATATCATTTAAGTGAAACTGTACTTCAACTACCATTTGGCTCTCGGGCAATTTCACCAATACATTTAAGTCACGATAGCCCGACACTTTTGGATGTGCAAACCGGTTTTTTAATTGCACTATTTCGGTATGTTGACGCAGTTGCTGGTAGCTTAATAGCAAGCTTTTAACGTCATCGGCCACCACACTTGCCCTTGCTATATCTGTCAGTTGACTGGCGTCGCCATTGAACTTTGCTTGTACTTTTTGAGCCGCACGCTGATAACTTTTAGTGGCAGGAGTAATGATGTCGGTGTTGCTTGATTGACTGATCATCTTGAGTAGACTGATAAGTTCTTGTTGCGCCACTGGTGCTCGACTCATTAAAGCGTGCAAGTTATCAGTGTCTTGTAAAACAAGCTCATTATTGTACTCATGGAGCGCCATTAGCTGCTCAATATCGTTAGCTGATTTTTGACTAAAATCGGAAGGCGGAGCTAACTTGTTATATTTAACCTCGTTAGGCTGAGCAATAGCACCACGAGTAGACAATAAAATTAAGAATATAAAAAAGGTACGAAACAACTTATTCATTGAATAGCTTCCCACATAGTGTCTGTTAATCCAATGTACCGCTTTTTCACTGAATAGGGGCTGAATGAACAAGGTTTAATAAAAAAGGGCATCGAATGATGCCCTTTTGAGAGGAATTGTGACCTTAGTCAATGTTCACAGCGACTTAAATTACCAAATTTTTACGCGACTTTCTGGCGCGATATACATCTTGTCGCCTTGTTTCACGTCATAAGTGCTGTAGAACTCAGGCATGTTAGATAACGCACCTAATGCACGGAAATGGCCAGGTGAATGCGGATCAGTTGCAACGCGGTTACGCATTGCTTCTTCTTTCATTTTTACCCGCCAAATTTGGGTGAAGCCCATGAAGAAACGTTGATCGCCTGTTAAGCCATCAATAACTGGTGCTTCTTTACCGTCAAGTGACATTTTGTAAGCTTTATAGGCGATAGTCACACCTGATAAGTCACCAATGTTCTCGCCTAATGTTAGGCTGCCATTGACGTGTAGGTCGTCAAACACTTGATAACCATTGTACTGAGCGATTAATGCATTGCCTTTTGACTCGAATGCTTTTAAGTCTGCTTCGGTCCACCAGTCACGCATGTTGCCTTCGCCATCAAATTTAGCACCTTGGTCATCAAAACCATGGCCCATTTCGTGGCCAATCACCGCACCAATGCCGCCGTAGTTAACCGCATCATCGGCTTCTAAGTTGAAGAATGGCGGTTGTAAAATCGCAGCAGGGAACACGATTTCGTTCATGGTTGGGTTGTAGTAGGCGTTAACCGTTTGTGGGGTCATGTGCCATTCGTCTTTATCAATTGGCTGACCTAATTTAGCGATATCTTTGTTGTGTTGAACTATCGCAGCACGTTTAGCGTTACCGACTAAATCATCTGCTTTGATGGTTAATTTGCTGTAATCATCCCATTTGTTTGGGTAGCCAATTTTAGGATTAAACTTAGCTAATTTGTCTTTTGCTGCAACCTTAGTATCAGCGCTCATCCAATCTAATGAATCAATGCTTGAACTGTAAGCGCCACGAAGATTTTCAACTAGTTGCTCCATGCGGGTTTTAGCTTCTGGTGCAAAGTGACGTTTTACATACACTTTACCAACCACTTCGCCCAGTGTGTCACTCACAGTGCTGACGCCACGCTTCCAACGAGGTTCTTGTTCTTCTTGACCGTTTAAGGTTTTAGAGAAAAAGGCAAAGTTCTCGTTATCTAATGCTTGAGATAAATTGCTGGCATTATGCGTTAATGCCACCCAAGTCATGTAGTTTTTCCAAGTATCAAGGTCGTTATTTTTAATTACCTCGTTTAAGCCTTGGATATAACTTGGTTGGTTGATAATGATATCAGTTTGCTTGTCGCCGCCAAGCGCAGCTAAATAACCATCCCAGTTAATTTCTGAGGCCAATTCTGGCAGATTCTTAACTTGGTATAGATTGTATGTTTTAGTGCTGTCGCGCGTTTCAACAACGTCCCAATGCTTTTCTGCAATTTGAGTTTCCAGTGCAAGAATGGCTTCAGCGTTGGCTTTTGCATTTGGTAAGCCAGCAAGGTTGTACATTTTTTCAATGTGCTCAACGTAGGCTTTACGGATATTGACGAAGCGTTCTTCTTGATTAAAGTAGTAATCTTTTTCTGGCAGGCTTAAACCATATTGCCAAATATGTGTGGCATAACGGCTTGAGTCTTTAGCATCAATTTCAATATAGAATGCTAAAGGTGTACCACCACCGTTTGCTTGGTTTTCACCAAAAAAGGCGGTTAATTCTTTTTTATCTTTCAGGGCTGCAATTTTATCTAAATCAGCTTGGATTGGTGCAATACCTAATTTATCAAGCGTTTCAACATCCATGAATGAGCGATATAAATCAGCCACTTTCTGTTCATCTGTGCCATCGGCTAGATTTGGGGTCGCGCTTAAATCTTCAATGATGGCTTTAACATCATCACGTGCGTTCTCACGTAAGTCGTAAAAAGCACCAATACTAGTTCGGTCGCCAGGGATTTCTGCTTTGTTCATCCATGCGCCGTTAACATACATGTAGAAATCGTCTTGGGGGCGCACTGACTTGTCGATGTTATCAAACGTGATACCAGACGTAAGTGCTTTTTCTACTGCAGCAGCAGTCGCCGTTTTTGCTACATCTGCAGCAGGCGTAACGACTGTCTTGTCATTACTACAAGCACTTAAGCCCGCAATTAACGAGGCGCATAGACCGCCAATAACCAATTTTCTCATGTTGTTTCCTTTGCTTTATTTGTAGAGCCCTTCATTGGGGCATTGCAATCAGTGTCACTTAATCCAGCAATAACCCCTTTATCCAAAGGGAAAAGCTATTACTTTTACTATAAATTGTATGTTACGGCCTTATCCGCCTATAAAACAAGCCGCATAGGTGCATTTTTAAGGGGTTTTTTGTGACTATATGTAACTAAAAATGACTGTTGTAGTGAAAAATATCGGTGATTGATTTCTATTTATGTGTGTAAGCAGCATAATAGTGCCAATATTTTTTGATTGAGTAATCATTGTGCGTTTAGACAAATTTATCTGTGAAAGTACCGAATTGACCCGGTCATTAGCCAAGAGAGCCTTGCATCGTGGTGATGTTACCTGTGATGGTGTCGTGGTCAAAAACTCAGGTTTTAAAGTACTACCACAAATGGCAGTGCATTTAGATGGCACGTTAATTAGCATCATTGGTGAACGTTACATCATGTTAAACAAACCGGTAGACACCATTTGTTCAACCATTGATGAGGAATATCCATCGGTATTAAGTTTAATTGATATTGAAAAAATGGACACCTTACATATTGCCGGTAGATTAGATGTCGACACCACTGGATTAGTGTTAATCACCAGTGATGGACAATGGTCGCACAAAATCACTTCACCGAAGAAAGATTGTGGTAAACGCTACTTAGTTGAATTGGCCGAACCTATTGATGCCAGCTTGATCCAAGTCTTTGCTGATGGGGTTGAACTGCGTAATGAAGATGGACTGACTAAGCCTGCTTTGCTCGATATTATTGACCCAACTCATGTGCGATTGACGATTAGCGAAGGTAAGTACCATCAAGTGAAACGCATGTTTGCTGCCGTCGGTAATAGAGTGGTTAATTTACATCGTGAAGCGGTTGGTGCTATCGAGTTAAATACTGACTTAGCTGCAGGTGAATGGCGCTTTTTAACCGCTGCAGAAGTCAAGTCTGTGTAGTTATCATTTGAATATATAAAAATGCCCGGTTGTCACCATATGATGATTACCGGGCTTTTTTTATCTGCTCATGGCAGAGCACTTTCTACTCAAATACAAAATCAATTGCGAGGAAATCGTCTTTTATAAGCATCGCTTACCTCGAGCTAATGTTATTTACACTTATTGAGTTAGACTGATTTTGCCACTAATGGTATTGATGTTCACTTGGCCTGCACCTGCTAGAGTTTTGAATTGCAAGGTTTTGCTCGGTGAGTACTTTTGTTTTAGCGGTTTGTCATCGGTTAATTGATTATTAATTTTGCCACCAGGGCCGCCATCAATCATAAAACTGCTGTTAGGCATAGCCGTAAAGGTTAGTGCCATATCTCCACTTATGGTTTCGAGTTGGGCTTTGTTTAACTCTCCCCCGAGAGTCAATTGTGCATCACCACTGATCGTAACAACATTCAACTCAGTGACTTGATTAACTGTGACGCTGATGTCACCAGAGACTTGATCGACAGTTAACTGTGTAAAAGCACTTTGACTTTTTAGTTCGCCACTGACTAAGCGCAGTTCAGCTTCGCCCTGACTATTGTTGTCTGTGATATCGCCTGAAACGGTTTCGAGGTTAATTTTTCCGGCTAACTCAGAGGTATTAATATTGCCTGACACTGTGGTGAGTTTAGTATTACCGCTAAGTTGTTTAGCGGTAATACTTCCGCTAACAACGGCTAATGATATCTGGCCATCAAGTTGCGCTAATTGATAACTTGCAGACACTCCCTCTGCATCTAAGCCAAGCTGTTTCGGAAGGTAAATGGTCAGTTGTGATCCTTGTTGATTACTGCCCTGATAACTACGAGGTAATTTATCTTCGACAATCACGCTATTGCCGTTAACCTCAAATAATAAGCCTTGGCTTAATTCATCAAGTTCACCTTTGATCTGAATGCTATTTTTGTCCCAACTGACCAGCTCAACATTACCTCGTTGTATTTTAACGCTGACCGAAGGGGTATCAGTGACAGTTAATTGTTGGTCAACGGTTTCTTTGGCCATTGACATAAAACTGATACCGATTAACGGCACGATTAACACGTATTTAGCCATGTTCATATTGTATTTCCTTGTGATGCTTGCTTGGAGATAAATGGCAGTTTTTGACCTTGCTGTAATAGGTTGATTTGGCGTTGCATGATCCAGCGCCATAGTTGCCACATTTGTTGATTCGTAGGTTGTTGTTTCAATGCCGCTTGCACTTGTTTGGAGGCGTTATCGAGCTCGGCTAGTGCTTGGCTAATATCAGCTTGTAGTTGTTGTGGTGCATCAGTTGATGATAGTTGCCAACTCACTGTGTATTGATTTTGATTAAAAGCTTGTAATTGGCTTTGATGAGTTAAGGCTATTTGATCAACCAACTCAGCTAATGTTGCTTCTGTTTGGGTTGAGGGTGTTGCTAGGCTGACCTCGGTATTCGCAGTGGATTGTGGCATGGTTGCCGTTAGTGCAGCCGTTTGTGGCAATAATGAACTCTCATCCGGGCGTTGCCACATCAGCAAGGCCAATAAAGAAAAAATCGTAACACTCGCGGCAATAAGCCAGTAGCGCTGCAGATTTTTTTGTGGATATTGAGGACCTAACTGCGATGCTATCGCTGGCCACAAATCGCTTGTCGACTCTATTTCTAAAGGTAATGACTTGACTAGGTTATCGAGGTCTTGCGCTGACTTATTCATGCAAGCATCTCCTGTAATAATTGTTTGGCATTATGGAACTGGGCTTTGCTGGTTCCTTCGGCAATATTGAGCAGGGCAGCGATTTCTTTATGTTGGTAGCCTTCAACAGCACACAATACAAACACGATTCGAGTACGTTGCGGTAACTTAGCGATGCATTTATCTAATAGATGATAATCATCAAACGTCACCGAGGGGATATTGGATGGGTCAAGTTGTTCTGTCGGTAAATAACGTCGCCACCATGATTGTTGTGCCTTTAATTCGTTAATGGCTTGGTGGACACATAAGCGATGTAACCAGGTAGTAAATTGGCTATCGCCTCTAAATTGATCCAATTTATGCCACAAACGAATAAAACAAATCTGAGTGATATCATCAGCTAAGCTTGTTTGGCCACTGAGACGAAAACAGATGGCGTAAACACGTTGATGGTGTCGCCGATACAGTTGTTCGAATGCTTGTTGACAACCCAAAGTCGCAATGGCAACTAATTGATTATCGTCAAGTGCCTCTAGATGGTTCAAGGGCTCTGAAATTGGCTGATTAATATTGTGCATCCTTAATGTTGCAATGTTTTCATTATCATTGTGTGGTTATTTGACAGACGCAAGTAGGTAAAAGGTTTAGAGAGGAAAAAAATAAATCATCTGAGCATCATATTAAGGCGGTTTTGTTGAAGGGGATGTCTCGGATGTTTAATCCGTTTGTCATCATTAAAAAAGTTAATTTTTTTAAAGGCTTATATGTATGCATTGAAGTTTAGTCACACATAGCATTGATTGTTAATTGAGTCAGGACGTAATGCATATTAGATAACACTACAGTTGATGTTCCTGATGCCGATAAATAGACGCCAGCAAATAATATCTAACTTTATTAGCATCTGATCTTTTATCCACTATATTTATTAAGCACTTTAATAACAATAATTATCCTCTAGGTGGTCAATATATGTTTATCCGTTCAAAACTTATTATCAGTGCAATGGTGTCGTTGACTGCAATAGTGTCCATGTTTGGCTTACAGCGTTACACCGCTTCTGTTCAAACCGATTTATCGATGGCGTCGAAAAATATTATTGAGGTCGAAAAGCAAATCCTAGAACTTCGTAAAGACGAAAAAGATTTCTTTGCTCGCTTAGATATGAAATATGTGGCCAACCACAAAAAAATCATCTCAAATGTATTCGCATTAATTAAACAAGTTGATGACTCATTACAATCACGAAGTATAGACACTCAACATTTAGATAATTTAGAGCAAAGCTTAACCCAATACCAAAATGTATTTAGTAACATTGTAGAGTTACAAACAGAAATAGGCCTAACCCCAACGTCGGGACTGTATGGACAGTTACGAGAAGCCGTTCATAACGTAGAGCAAGAACTTGCTTTAAATAGCCAAGATTCGATTACGGTTATCATGCTGCAGTTACGTCGAAATGAAAAAGATTTTATGCTGCGTCGTGATATGAAGTATGTCAAAACCTTTGATGAAAATATTGATAAATTTGTGCAGACACTTTCAAGTTCTAGTTTGAGCAGTGAACTCGTTCAACAGCTGGAACAGAAAATTAAACAGTACCAAGGTGACTTTAAACTTCTAGTGGCCAAAGAGCAGCAATTTGGCTTAAAGGAAACCGAAGGAAAAATGGAGGATCTGCGTCAAATTATTCAAACAACAGAAGATAATACTCGTCAACTTAATCAGCAAGCCAATGCATATATTGCCGATGCCGAATATCAAAGTATGGTGTTATCTATTATTATCTTTTTAATTATCACCGTAGTACTCGTCGTTGTTACCTTAATGATTATCCGCAGTATTATGGTGCCAGTAGATAATATTACTGCTGTGATTTCGACCATTGAAAAAAATAAAGATTTATCTCTGCGCTGTGATGAATCTGGTCAAGATGAGTTAGCACGGGTGTCGCATCATTTTAACCGTATGTTGCTTTCTTTTCAGGAACTGATTGAGCAAGTTAATGAGTCTGTTGATGCGATGAACGTGTCATGCCATGAATTATCTGACAATGCTTCTTTGGCGTCAGAGGGGGTGTTACGCCAACTAAATGAGACCGATATGGTTGCGACGGCGATTACTGAAATGGGCGCGACCATTGACGAAATTGCTAAAAATACTGAATTGGCGGCCACTAAAGCCAGTCAAACTCATGATAATGCTCAATCGGGCCAACAGGGCGTGGAGCTCACCGTACAAAAAATTACCCTGTTAGCGAAACAACTGGTGGATTCTGCCGCGGTGGTTACCGAACTTGAAAAAGACAGTGTAACAATTGGCAGTGTGCTTGATGTGATCCGTGGGATTGCCGATCAAACTAACTTATTGGCATTAAACGCGGCAATCGAAGCGGCAAGAGCGGGTGAACAAGGCCGAGGTTTTGCTGTTGTCGCAGATGAGGTTCGCTCTTTAGCGATGCGGACACAATCTTCAACTGAAGAAATCAGCAGTATTATTTCAATTTTGCAATCTCGTACCCACTCCATTGTTAGCCTTATGCAAGAGAGTCAACAGCAAGGGCGTGAGAGTGCCGAACAGGCTGAAATTGCTGGCCAAGTGTTACGTCAAATTACCGATGACGTAACTAATATCATGGACATGAGTACTCAAATTGCTGCCGCGATTGAGGAGCAAAGTATGGTCGCTGCTGAAGTCGGTAAAAACGTGGTGATTATTCGCGATATTGCAGATGAATCTTCACATGCTGCAGAAGAAAATGCCGCAGCATCGGAAGATGTAAGAATCCGCGCTAAAGCCTTAAAAGAAGCGGTAAGCCAATTTAGCGTATAGTGTCGCTATGATCATTAACAGATAAGATGATCGATAAATAAAAATGGCCTAGCATTTCTGCTAGGCCATTTTTTATGCTCTTGCTAAACATTCAAGTTAATCAAGCGAATGGTTTAGTTTTTACATTGTAATGGTATTAACACCATCTGGGGTGCCAACCAGCAATACATCGGCGCCGCGATTAGCAAATAATCCATTGGTGACGACACCAACGATGGCATTGATTTTAGTTTCCATCACTTTAGGATCGAGAATTTGCATGTTGTACACATCTAAAATCACGTTGCCATTATCGGTTACAACACCTTGACGGTAGACCGGATCGCCGCCTAATTTAACTAATTCACGCGCCACATAAGATCGCGCCATAGGGATCACTTCTACTGGCAACGGAAAATCGCCGAGTATAGGCACTTGCTTGGTATTATCCACAATACAAATAAACTTTTTTGCTACAGCAGCGACAATTTTTTCGCGAGTTAAGGCTGCACCGCCACCTTTAATCATGTCCATGCGGTCATTAATTTCATCAGCGCCATCAACATAGACATCAATCAAATCAACACTGTTTAAATCAAATACTTCAATGCCCAGTTCGATGAGTTTTTTTGTCGACGCTTCTGAACTCGATACCGCCCCTTCAATATCATCTTTCATCGTTGCCAGTGCATCAATAAAGTGGTTGACGGTAGATCCGGTACCCACACCAACGATAGTGCCTTGTTTGACATACTGTAGTGCTGCCCAACCTGCTGCTTTTTTCATTTCATCTTGTGTCATAGCAATATTCTCCATTGTAACAATCAAAAAGTGGGATTTAACAATTGAGGCGATTATAACGCAAATTACTCAAGCACCGTTTGTTGCGCATCATAAAAATCAGCATTTTTAAATGCTGAAAGCACTCGTATGTTAATGTCACTCATAAACTTTTTCTCTAACCTTACGTCCATCACATACGCTTTGACTGTGATGGTTTGTAGAAAGTGGCCAAACTCGTGCTCGTTACCTAAGATGACAATAATAGGTTTATTTAAAAAGGTATAAGGTGAGCATTGAGTCGCTTCTCTGGCAAGGGCAATAGCTTTTTGGTGATCAGCATTCATTGGAATTGTAAATTTCACCACCACCATTTCATCTAAGGCGCCGCTATTTGAATTGGGTATCGCTGTTCTCAATGCTTCGGCATTGGGGATCATGACAGTGTCATCATTAAAGGTGCGTATCCAAGTCACGCTCCATTCCAGTTTAATGACTTCACCATAATGGCCCGATAAGGTCACCATATCGCCAACCCTATAGGGTGGATTGATCATCATAATCAATCCGGCAATCATATTTTTAGCCGGTTCTTGCGTGGCTAAACCGATCACGATACTAATCGAACCCACTACTGCGAGGATTAAATTTTCGTGCGGTTCGATAATGCCAACAATCGAATAAACGATAACGCATAGCCACACAAATAAACGCATAAAAGGATATGAGCGATTCCATATTAAGCGGTATTTAGGCAAGGCTTTATTGAGTTGCTTTAAGCAAAATTGCAGTAACACCAGTAGCAGCCATGCCATGATGCAAAGCACTAAAATACTAATGATTCGATCAAAGGAAATAATGTCTAAAAATGCTTTTAATGCTTTACGTGAATCGTCCATTTTCACCTCTTTAATTAAACAGCTTATTGTTGTTGACCAAGTGGGTGGCGATAATTTTGCTTAATGTTGGAGTGATAAAGTAGAAATGCTGAGCAAAATCCTGTTGCGAATATTGGGCAATAATCAGCCCTTGGCGAGCTAGGTACTCTAATTGCAAGCTGCTTTGTTCAATACTAAGAGTAAAAATATGCGCATGGGTATTGACTCGTAATCCGCCATGAATATAAATTTCCGCCAATGAAAATAGGTCACTATCATGGCATTGCTGTAATGCTGATGCGTTAATACAACAAATCTCAATACCGCTATTTGAGCTTTTATCTGAGCTAATATCAACCTGATGAGCGAGTGAATACTGCAATAATAGTGTGGCTAATTGAGGGTGTCCTTGGCTGACAGTGAATAGCTGTTTGAGTTGTTCTTTGTAAGGGTTGGTAATATCAACTTGATCTTTTTTGCTGTCTTTATAGGCCTCTTTTGTCGGCATAACATCCTTGCTGATTAAGCCTAAATCAAGCAGGTGTTTTGTTTGAATCGCGGCTAATTCAGTTTCACTGAAATAATCAAGCTCAATAATATGCTTAACAACATGATGAATTTGGTACTGTGCGCTTAATCGTTGCCATGCAAATTTTTCACAGCTTATGATCCAACAGTGATGTTTACGAGTTTGCATTATGATAGTGGCAAAGGTGACTAAAGCTTGATTGTTGCCTATCATTCGTAACATCAGTTTGTGCATAGCATCAATCAGAATCAGCTGAGGTGGCTGCTTGTTTATAGTAGCTATGGTCTCGGTGATTGTGTCCGGTGGCACAATGCCAAAACAATAACATATATCAGCAATGGCATCATTTTCATTCATTGGCGCTTGGTAAAAACTCATTAGTAGCCATTGAGATGGAAGTGGTTTTGCCTTAGTTTTCGGGACATCTTTTGCGTCTTGAGCAGCAATAGTTTGCAGTAAAGGCAGCAGCTGAGCTAAAAAAGAAGAACCTCCGGCACCACCAGGAGAGACAATGGCACTGATTTCACCATGGTGATTACGCCATTGATCAATTACATCAGATATTTGCCTAAGTTGTTTTTCCCGACCGACAAAATCGTCACAGGTATGATGCTGTTGGTCTAACATCACTTGAGTGATTGGGCCTCTATGAGCTTGAAGCGGACATTGGTTCGCTATCGTCTTCAGCGATATTCGTCCTTTCTCAGCATCATCATTCTCTGTTTTAACTGTGTCTTTAGAGGTGAATAAGCTATTAAGCCATGGGTTTAAGCGGCTAAAAAAATGCAAGTTAATGTCCATTTATACTCTCTTTTTGAACGACTTTTTAATCTTAGCATGAAGCCAACAAAAGCGGTATTTGTGCTGAAGTTGATCTTGTTATACACCTCAAGACTGCATCTCTCTTTGGCTATTTTTGGGGGCGAGGGCTCCATTTTGTTATCGATTTACCGTGCCAGATTTAGCTCGCCAGATGTTATATATTGCTTAATGGATATCTTTGGGACTTGAACTACAAAAAATCCACTAAAATCTTACTAAAAGTGATTATTTATCTATTGTAGGCCTAATTCTTTATCGTATACTCAATGAACATCGTTACGTTTATTTTTCAAGTGAGAGTTATGAAACTCCGTCATTTTTTTGCCTGCATTTTATTGTGTTCAAATACCGTAATTAGCCAGTCGGTAGTTGCTGAACCTGTGTCTCAAAAACAATTATTACAAGAACTAGCATCTAACAGCGCCATGTTAGTCGACTTAAAAACCAATGAAGTGCTGTACTCCAGTAATCCGCACCAAGCATTACCTATAGCGTCGGTTACTAAATTGATGACAGCCATGGTGACCCTAGATGCAAAATTACCTTTAGATGAAAAAATTTCAGTGAAAATTAGCGACTCGCCTGTGATGCGTAATGTCTACTCTCGGGTGCGTTTAGGCAGTGAAGTGAGCCGTGAAACTATGTTGTTAATGACACTAATGTCATCTGAAAATCGAGCTGCAACCTCGCTTGCTCATCATTATCCTGGTGGGTATAAGGCGTTTATTCGTGCTATGAACGATAAAGCAACGGCATTAGGGATGACGCAAACCCATTACGTTGAACCTACCGGGTTATCGGCAGAGAACGTATCGAGTGCTAACGATCTTATTTTACTACTCAAAGCCAGCCAGCAATATCCGTTATTAGGTAAGCTAAGTTCAACTAATAAAAAGCATATTATTTTTCAACATCCGCGTTATGCTCTGGATTTTCAAAATACCAATAAATTAGTTTTTAAAGATAACTGGAATATTGCCCTAACTAAAACCGGTTACACTAATAAAGCGGGCCATTGCTTGGTCATGTTAACCGAAATGGATAAGCGTAAAGTGGCATTTGTTGTATTAGATTCGTTTGGTAAATACACCCATATGGCCGATGCTAATCGCCTTAAAAAATGGCTAGAAACAGGCCGGACAACGCCGATCCCGGCTTCGGCTAAAGCCTATAAAAAGCAACGTCAAATGGCCTTAACTGCTTCAGACAGCTAATTAGGCCCATTTTTATGCCTTACCTTTTCATCGGTAGAGGTTATTAAATTTGCTTTGCGCAAGCTTAAACCTGTAAATATTATTTACAGGTTTTTTTATTTATAAAAATAATAATCATATTAATCAATAAAAAGTACCTTAAAGTACCTATTAAACCATTTTGTACTCGCTGTTCATTACGCTGATTTCGCTCTAAGATACTGGCAATCGTAGTTGTGAGGTATCAAGATGTTAAATATGGATTTTAGTCAGCGAGTGGTGATTAACACTGCCGATCTTGAATGGCAAAATAGTCCCGCAGTGGGCGTATTGCGTAAGCGCTTAGCGCGTGAAGAGGCTGAACGTGGCCATGCAACCAGCATAGTGAAATATCAAGCCGGTGCTAAATTCAACTCACATCCTCATCCGTTAGGGGAAGAGATTTTAGTACTCGACGGAGTATTTTCTGATGAAACCGGAGATTATCCAGCAGGCTCGTATTTGCGTAACCCTGAAGGTTTTGTCCACGCGCCATTTAGCCAGCAAGGTTGTACGCTATTGGTTAAGCTACATCAGTTTCAAACCACTGATTCACAGCAAGTGGCTATCAATACCAAGCAAGCTGAGTGGCTGCCTGGCCATGGCAAATTACGAGTGATGCCGTTACACCAACATGGCACAGAATCGACTGCATTGGTCATGTGGCCCGCGGGGACACATTTTCAACCGCACCGTCATTTTGGTGGCGAAGAAATCTACGTGATTAGCGGAGAGTTTATCGATGAACTTGGGCGTTATCCTGCAGGGACGTGGATCCGCAGTCCGCATCTTAGTCAGCATAATCCGTATGTGGAACAAGATACGGTGATTTTGGTTAAAGTAGGCCACTTGTAATAATCGCTATAAACCCATAAAACGATGGCATTTAGTCGTTACATTCATTATAAAGACTTTACTGATTATTTTAGTAAAGAGTGAATTATGCATGTACCTGATAAGTGGGATATGGGTTCTAGAGAGTTAATACACCAGTTCATTAACCAATATGGTTTTGCGACTCTTGTGTCTACTGATTTAGAGGGCTCACACTTACCTTTACTACTCAAGGCCTCTGAGGGCGAAAATGGTACCTTGTATGGCCATTTTGCTCGTAGTAACTCCCATTGGAAACACATAGTAAACACCAAAGTTCTGTGCATTTTCAATGGTCCGCACGGTTATATCTCACCCACTTGGTATGACTCATATCCAGCTGTTCCGACTTGGAATTACAGCGTAGTACATGCAAAAGGCATTATTGAATTAACTGATGATACCACCACCGCACACGTACTCGAATCGACCATCCAACAATATGAACCTTCATTGCTCGAAAGTGGTGGTTTTATTGCAGATGATTACCAACAAAAATTAGCCAAGGGCATTGTTGGTTTTAAGATCGTCATCGATGAGTTACAAGGCAAACAAAAATTAGGCCAGCACCGTAACCAAAGCGATCAACAAGGTGTGGTTAAAGGATTATCACGGTCAAATAGAGCTGATGAAAAACAGCTATTAACTTATATGATGAACAATAACATAGGATTAGGTAATAAATAGGTGGTTCAATGGCGAAAATGTCGTTAGGATTAGCCTAAACAATCCTACCAATTCAGTCTGTTACATTCAATTACAGCATCACTCTTTAAGGACAAAAAGTGCATAGCGATGTTTCTTTAGCGCGGTTTAAGCAATTTCCAAGGTTAATGTGGATATTGCTATTTGGCTCGTTTATTACCCGTGGCAGTTATTTCATGGTGTGGCCATTTTTGGCTGTTATCTTGTATGAAAAATTTGCCTTAACTGCCACTGAAGTCGGTTTAGTGCTGTCGAGTGCGGCGATTATTTCGGTATTCACTAGCTTTATTGGTAGTGCATTGTCTGACCGAATTGGTCGCCAAATGCTCATGTACCTCACGGGTGTGCTCTATATCATCTCGTTTTCATTACTGGCACAAGTTGATTCAGTTAAAGGCTATGTAGTGGTGATGACATTGTGCTCTATTGCTACCTCGTTATGGCGACCTCTTACCTCTGCCACCATTGGTGATATTATTGATGATCCCCAAACCCGTGAATTGGCAATGCAATCACTGTATTTTGTCGTCAATGTGGGTTGTGCTGTCGGGCCTATGTTAGGTATTTGGTTAGGCTTAACCGGTAAACAATCGAGCTTTTATATTACTGCAGCGGCTTTTGCTGCTTTATTAGGGTTACTGTTTTGGGGATTTAGACATCAAACACGGCAAACTAGTCCATCAATAACCGAACAGGTGCCTGATGGGCTTATTCCCACCATGGGCGATGCAACATCAGCGGTTAAGCGAAAGCCTGCGGTGATGAGCCGCAAGCAAATAGTGGCGATTTTATTGCAAGACAAATTGCTTCAATGTCTTATTGTGGCGAATATTTTGTGTATGTTCATTTATGCTCAAATGGACAGTTCGCTTATTCAATATCTTACCCGAGCGAATGCGCCTAATTTACTGACGCTAATTTCTGCAATGATTTTTACCAATGCCTTGGTGATCATATCAACTCAATTTTTACTATTAAAATTAATGGCCGGCTCCAGTTTAATTCATCGGATCCAGTTCGGATTGATCCTGTTGATGTGCTCACAAGTGTGGTTAGCCTATAACCCGATTGATTTATTTTGGGGCTGGATTGGCGCCATTATTATCATGAGTTTAGCCGAAACCATTTTGTTCCCTACGATGAATGTGCATATTGATCGACTTGCGCCTAAACATTTGCGAGGAGCCTACTTTGGTGCGGCATCATTTTATGAAATTGGTTTCGCGTTTGCGCCATTGGGCGGCGGGATTATTCTGGATCATCTTGGAGGATATTGGTTATTTATTATCGGTGCCATCTTGTCGCTAGTAGTGATTTATTTATACAGTATTTTGGATAAGCTACCGAGACCTAATTTTGCTGCAATAGAGTTGAGCTAAAGGTCAAGCTCTTTGATGGTCAGTTACCATTAAGGCTTTTTCACTATAGTAAGTGGCGCTATTTTGCTATTGTTTTGCGTAATCTGATGTGGATGAGTTAACTTTTATTGTATTGAGGGAAGGGCGTATTTTATGGCTGTAACACAGATTAGTGAATTTATATCCTCTTTAACTGAGCGAGCGGAGACCGTGAGCTTTGAAGAGTCTATGGCATTGATCGATAGCCATTATGATTTTAGTCCAAGTGCATTTAAAAATGGTGATCTGCTCAATGAGGCAGGGCAGAATTCAGGTTCTTGTAAGATCTTGGCATTTGGACAAATTCATCAATTATCTAAGCCGCAAACCTTGGCAATGTTCGGCCAACATTATCGAGATGTTTTGGCCACGCCACAGGGCTCTGATCATCAAAATATCCGTCAGTTTTTACAACATGGTTGGCAAGGAGTGTTGTTTTCACAGTTGGCATTGGAACTGAAGTCATAGCCGTATAGAAACATGCTATCGATTAATGTCGACAACAGCGTGCAATAGCACTACATTTGCAGCCACATCAACCGTATCATTAAAAGTATTTGGTTTTAACGGTAAGGCATATCGTTGGTTAAGCATGTTTACTAGCGCCTATTTGATCGCAAAGGAATCAATTTTATGAATCGTTATATATTACCTCTTATTGTGTTAAGTACCTTAACGGTGCTTTCAGTCATCCACAGTGTTGCTAAAGATCATGATTCGCATGAGCATAGCCATAAGCAAAAATCTGAAAAACACGACAAAAAACATCATAAGAAACATGATAATGATAGCAATAATTACCAGACTTATTTTAGTAATGACCGTCAGGTAATTATTAATAATTACTATTATACCAGCCGTGATGCCAAGCATTGTCCACCAGGGTTAGCCAAGAAACACAATCGCTGCGAACCACCGGGCAGTGTTAAACAATGGCGTAAAGGCCAAGCGCTGCCTGCGGATGTTGTTTACTATGATGTGCCTTCTGCACTAACCGTCCAGCTAGGACGGACACCTGAAGGACAGAAAATTGTTCGTGTGGGGACTGATTTACTATTGATCAGTGTTGGTACTGGTATGGTGATAGATGCAATACAAGATCTTAATGATGTGTTGTAGGGAGTTGCTATAACACTTGATTAGGATAAAGCTATTACAAGGCTTTTAGTGCCTTGCTTAATACACGGGTTTATCCCAAAAAATGTTAATGTTTATCGCCTCCCCGCTCAAGCCAACTGTTATCTGCATTGCAATAAAAAGCCGACCCCAGGTCGGCTTTTGTTTAAGCTGATATGTTACACATGTTTAATCATGTTCGAATATCACTTCCTTTAAATCACTGATCGTATTCAAGGTTAAATCGCCTGGTTGAGGACTCCAAGTCACTCGCAGGTAGTTAGCTAAGTCTCTTAGCTGCTCATCGGTAAATTTATCAGCATAGCCTGGCATGGCATAAAAGCTGGTGGTAGTGTTGTAATGTTGGCTTTTAATTCCCTTTAACATCACCGCGACTATGTTGTGGGGGCTGGCTTTATCTAAAGTGGCATTTCCTGCCATGGCAGGGGCCACATTAGGTCGACCTTCACCACTTTGACCATGACAACCGGCGCAATATCCCATGTAGAGATCATACCCTGGTAATTTACGCTGATGGCCGTTAAAGGTGAGCGCTTTCGCGGCTATCTTCTTATCGGTATCGAGTAAGTAACTGCTTACTGCGAACATATCATCGTCAGTTAAGTGGCTAAAGCTGTGGTACACCACAGGATACATGCCACCAAATACTGTACCTTTTCGAGAATACCCCTCAGTAAACAGCGACTTTAAATCATCATGAGTCCAGTTTTGGCGATTCAGTTCGGCTGGAGTAATATTCGATGCTTCAAGCCCTTCGATAATTGCACCTTGAAAGTGTTTGTCTTGCTCAATGGCAAATAAGCTGTCTCTTGGAGTATGACATTCAGCACAATGGCCCAAAGCATTGACTAAATAGTTACCGCGGTTCCAACGTTCACTCTTATCTTTTTTAGGGGTAAACTTTTTTGCATCATGGGCGACTAAATTCCATGCCTTAAGGCCAAAGCGGACGTTAAAAGGGAAGTAGACATCATTGTCGAGATTAGCTTGTTTAATGGGTTTGGTGCCCATCAAATAAGCATAAATCGCTTGGGTATCTTCATCGGTTAACAGGCTGTAAGACGTATAAGGCATCGCAGGATATAGATTACCGTTTATGCCGACACCATGATGCATAGCATCAAAAAAATCTTCGTAGCTGTATTTACCTATACCTGTTTCTTTGTCTGAGGTGATATTGGTTGAGTACACAGCGCCAAATGGCGTTTCGAACGGTAAACCACCGGCTAATTCGCGGCCACCCACTGCGGTATGGCAAGCCACACAGTCACCTATCTTCATCAGATAAGCACCGCGTTCGATGTCACCACTATTATTGACACGCTCATCGGCCGCGCTACAAGAACTGGCGAACACGCTTAGACCTATGGTCAATAATAAATTTTGACCTAGTTTACCAACCTTTATAAGGCGGGCAGTATATTGTTGGTCGCATGGTTTCATGAGAGTGTTAACCCCTTTGTTTTGAGGATTAAATCTTTCATCGCCGCATAGTATTTAACGTAGCCAGTACAGCGACATACGTGCTCAGCTAAGGCCTCTTCTATCACTTGCTCCACTTTATCTTTGGCGATAGGTTTACGTTCCAGTCGTTCTATCAGTGCCGTCGATTCATTAACAAATCCTGATGTACACCAACCGCATTGAAACGAGAAATGTTCCAAGAAAGTTTGTTGTACTGGGCTCAGTGTAGTGATTTCGCCTTGAGCATTTTGCTTGGCATGGCCTTCAATGGTACGAATACGTTTGCCATTAAACCGCTCGACGCCGTTGATACAAGTGCGGACAACTTCACTCATGCCTTGGTCGTCATCGACGATGACAGTGCAGGCATGACAGACGCCAACGCCGCAACCAAACTTAGTGCCAGTGAGATTTAAATACTCATGTAAAAATTCAATCATCATGGTGCCATCGCCGACATCAATCGGGCCAACAGCTTGGTTATTTATGGTTAACTTTATTGACTGGCTCATGCCATGGCCTCCTTGATTTTTTTCGCTGTCATAGGCAGATCGTAAAAGCGCACTTGAGTCGCCTGATAAACAGCTTCAACCAGTGCGGAAACGACAGGTATCATCACCACTTCGGCAATACCACGGCTTGGATCTGTTTCAGACAATTGCGGTAAAATAGTATGTCGCTGACTCCAAACGCCAACATGTCTTGCTAGCGGTACCTTATAGCGATTGAGGTTCCACGTACCGTTACCAGCCCCTGCTTCAAATGGCGGTAATTCTTCATGTAGAGCATGGCCAATTCCCATAGCAAGACCGCCTTGAATTTGCCCCTCAACTAATTCGTTCACAATCACTTTACCGGCTTCTAACCAAGTGTGAGAACTCAGTAATGTGACTTCACCATTGCCTTCATTTACTGCCACTTCGACTAAGGTTGCGCACGGAGCATAATAAGTCACCATGGCATTATTTAGCTCAGCTTTGGGGTAGCGCATAGCTTGGCGATCGATTAAGTGATAACCGTTAGAGTTCATGCGAGCGATACGAGCAGCGCTGCCATGATATTTATCACCTTTTCCGTATTGCAATGCTAAGGCATCTAGCGCGATACGCTCCTTGGTACCGAAAATCTCAAAATCCGCTTCGGCCCACGCCCAGCGGTTAAAGGCATGACCCATTACGCCAACCACTAAGCCCAAATCATGGGCGCGTTTAGCCAAGATATCGATTGAAAGCGGAGGGAAGCCCAATGCAGTTAGCTTGCCGCCAGTCCAACGGCCATCGCGGGGGTCATTGAGATTGGTTGCGCCCATTGGCGTATTGAAATACAACTCGTTCCAAATAGACACGGCTGCGGGCCACAGTCCGTGACGATAAATAATATCGGCGGCAATACGGGTAACATGGCTTTGATAATACGCCGACATCGATGCCGATGATGCCATGGCTTTAACCGGTGTCCAGCGAGGGTTAGCGGCCATTTCATCTTGGCGTTGTTGTGAAATAATATAAGGATTGTCGGTTTGTACTAATTGCATCGCATCCCAAATATCGATTTCGGCCAGTTTCACTTCGTCGGCAAAATTCCCTAGTGATTCACTCACCACTACAGCTTGAGAGGTTTGCGTGCCAGTACCCATTTCGATAAAGCCAATATCCAAGCTTATTTTACCGTCTTTAGACAATTGAATCGCAGCGCTGGGAGCCGCGGCGCCTGTACCATAGTCTTTAGTGGCAATACCAAAACCAACGCCATAGCGCATGCCAGGGTGTTTCGCTTCATAGTCTTTTTTATTGATTACGCGTTGTTGCCACACGGTATCTTGTTCGGCCATGTCGAGCATTTCACGATAGCGCAGGGTGCCGTTAGGTATTGCACCTTGGGTATTACGTTGCCCCGAAACCATCACATTAGCCGCTCGTAACTTAAACGGATCGACCTCTAGCTCAGCTGATATCTCATGGATCATACTTTCCATTGCGGTCATCGATTGCAATGTGCCATAACCCCGCATCGAACCCGCATCAGGATTACGCGATGCATAAGCGGTGGCGACAATGTCATTACGCGGGGTGTAGTAAATGCTTTGCATTGCTGTCGCGCCAACCGAGGTTACTGATGGGCTGAAGTTTTCACGTCCACCGCCATCAACCGTCATCTGTGAAGTTAATGCTTGAATTTTTAGGGTCGCTTTATCGACAGCTAAGCGGCTTTTCATGGTAAATGGATGGCGCTTTAGACCTGATTGAAATTGCTCAAATCTGTCGTTGGCTATACTTACTGGCCCCTTGGCATAAATGGTTGCCAGTACACCATAGTAAGGAAATATCGAATGATCTTTCGCGCCAAAACCGCCACCAATATAAGGCGAGTGCACCACGAGATTATTCACTTTACCCGCTAATGGCCCCGACGACAGCATGTGCACGGCCATCTCTTGGAAGTCTTGTGGCGATTGTGCAGTAATCACGGTATGGAATGTTTGGCTATTGGCATCAAACCAACCATTGAAGGCCTCAGGTTCCATCATCATAGGATCAATGATTTGAGTGCGATATTCTCGTTCTAATACTTGCCATTGCTGACTCGTTTTAGCACTTTCAATTTGTTTATCTATTTCGCCAGCATAAAAAAGACCGCGCTCAGACACTGAGCCTTGGGCATTTGCATCACCTGACCATTCGGGTTTGTAGTTTTTAATATTGGGAAAAAACAACCCATCGTGCAGTGGACTGTATGTATCCTCACTGGCACCATCTTCACCTTCTACCCGAATAATACGCCAATTGGCATAAGGGTTTTTAGTCTCGGATACAAAAGGCGTTTCTTCACCATAGCGCAACAAAGCCTTGTCAAATTGCAGTAAAGATTTAGCTTGTTTAAAGGCATGAAAACTGTCGAATAATAAAATCGCTACTGCATGCCCCAGATAATCTGCGGTCTGTCCCTCGGCCAGCAACATATTATCACCGTAAAAGTCAGGCAACTTAACCTTGTCGCGGGCAAGATCTGCCGCAGTGATCACCTTGTAGGGTTTAGCCGAAGCGGGGAGATGGTCGAGCGAGAAGCCTTGATAAACATGGGCTGCATCAGTGGCTCGCAGGATAAAAGCATAGCCTTGCTGTTTTGGCCATCCTGCCATATCCATTGCGCGGTAGTCGCGGCCATAGACTTTTTGGCCAGTAACTTTGGCAATACCGTCGTTACGAAATTTGGGAGTAGATTGCCCGTTAGTCTGAGTTTGCCATTGTGCTGCTAGTTCTGGAGAAATAATCGACGCATTGGCTCGACTCATTTCCCACAGTAAAGGCGCTGAATAAACAGCGACGCCACCAATCACGCATTGTTTGATAAAGGTCCGTCTCGACGCATTAGATACATCCATATCTCACCTCTGAAATTTTAATAGTAAAATCAGGCTCTAATGTAATATGCGCCTGATAAGCTTTTTCCTTGATGGTAATTTTCACTGTTAAATAATGTTGATTATCAACATAACGTATAACCAAGTTAGCACGATAAAATTGCAAATAACAATTGCAAACCGCTTTGCTAATGGGCAGTACATCAGCCATCTTTTAGGTTAAGTGATAATACTAAATAGAACATAATCATATAGTTGTAGACATATACTATGTGCAGCGCTATCTTAAGCCTACTACAAGGATCAACCTTAAGCGCTTAATCTTGGCGATTAATGGCAAATGGCATCAGGATGATGTGTCACGTAGCGCTTACGACACCACAATGACTTTCTTGGCAATCCATTTTCAACTTGTTGATAATTAATATATCTTTAGCCTAATTCACCTAGATAATCTCTGTGTTTTTAAGTGAGTTAGCCGGTTATTGTAGCTTGCTAAGCGGTGCTGAGATTAACAACAGAATGATAAACTTGATGGCATTGAGTGAAATACAAGTCGATAAGCTTACCACAGAGTTGCTTTATGGTTAATTACTACCATTAATTGATAGATTCAAAAGGGGATCTATTTAGTTGCTAGGAATGAAATGCATTTACCCACGCTGATTGTCATTACTTTACTCACCAATTTGTTGATTGGTTTTTACCTGTCGATACTTTATCGACGCAGACCTAAAGACAAGTGTTTTAAATATTGGGCGCTATCATGTGGCTGCTTTGTTTTTGGCATTTCAGCCTCGGTCTCTAGAGGATATGACGTTCCGGCATTTTTTAGTTTTTTTGTCGCCGATTTCTTCCTCATTGTCACAGCTGTATTAGTCTTACTTGGGTTAATACGCTTTTCACGATTTCGTTTCACTAAAGCTAAACGCCAGCGTAGTGTCGCCATTCTCTGTTTAATGACTTTGGCACTATTCTTTAGCTATCATAATCCGGCGTTAGTTACCCTAGTTGGTTCCTTGAGTGTTGCAATGCTATTTATTGCCGGAGCCTGGCTTATTAGGCGTTCAGTATTTAATGAACCTATCTACACAGGAACACTGCAGTTCATTTTTATTTTGCACAGTGTCGTTTTGATAGTTCAAGCCGCACTCGTTTGTTTTCATTGGGATAACATCAATTACAGTGGTTTGCCTGAACAGGCCATATACACTCTGCTTAGCCACGTTACATTGACAACACTTACAGCTTTATTATTGCCTTGGTTGTCATTTTTAAAACTGGAACGGAGTCTTACTATCAAGTCACAACGGGATGGTTTGACTAAGCTGGCTAATCGCACATTCTTTTTCAGCCAGGTTGAACGTCATTGGCTGCAATACCCGCAGGTAAAGGTCGTGTTGATGATGATTGATATTGATCATTTTAAGGAGATCAACGATAAATTCGGCCATCACGTTGGCGATATAGCCCTTAAAGCGGTAGCTGACATTATGTCTAAAGGACTCAGAAGCCACGATCTTATCGGTCGTATTGGTGGTGAAGAGTTTGCTGTTATCTTATATAACATTGAGTTAGATGTAGCGCAGCAAATTGCTAACCGTCTGTGTAATCAAGTTATGAAGCAAATGGCTGTTATCGATGGCCATAATATTAATCTGACCATCAGTATCGGTATGGTGCAAGTTTTGCCAGCCCGTAATCAGATCTATGGCGCTTTTAAAGTTGCCGATGAGGCGTTATATCACAGTAAAAACAGTGGCCGAAATACGGTTACCTTAGGTCAACTTAATGAGGTATCAAGCTAATAGAGGCCCGATGCTTACGCTGTCCTCAACCTAATCATGGCGCTTAATTAACGTTTAACAGCAAATGACATGATTGATGGGTACCCTGTTGCAAAGCCATTGTTAAACTAACAAAGAGATTGAGATATTAACCAATGCCTCAATCTCTTTGTGTATAAAACGTAGAAATAGAATTAACTAACATTAAGCATTAAGCATTAAGCATTAAGTATTAAGTTGATTGGCAAACTGACCAACCGCATTAACAACCTTTTGTGCCCCATCTTGAATTTCTGACATTACCTCTCCAGATTGGGTAGACAGAGTTAATCCTTGTAGTGCTTGTTTTTTCCCCGCCTCAATCATGCTAACGGCATTTTCAGTGAGTTTTTTGTTTTTAGACACTACCTCAACGATTTCTTCGGTGGCCTTGCTGGTGCGGGATGCCAGCTGTCTAACTTCATCGGCAACCACTGCAAAACCTCGGCCTTGTTCGCCAGCGCGAGCCGCCTCAATCGCGGCATTTAATGCCAGTAGATTCGTTTGGTCGGCGATACCACTGATACTTTGCACCAGTGCCCCAATCATTTGCGACTGTTTGTCTAAATCTTCAATTCCTTGGGCTGCGGCGTTCATTTGTAACGCCAACTTGTTCATGACCTCAACCATCTCTAACAACACTTTATTACCTCTTTGTGCTGTAATATCGGTTTGTTGAGAGGTGCTGTAAGCGATATCGGCCGCTTCTGATATCGCCTGTTCACGGTTGACTTGGTCTGTAATGACAGTCGCAAATTTCACCACTTTGTACAGCTTATTATAGCTGTCGAAAATCGGGTTGTAGGAGGCTTCTAACCAAACAACTCTGCCATAGCTATCAACACGTTTAAAGCGATCAGCAACAAAATTTCCGTTACGAAGTTTTTCCCAAAAATGTTGATATTCGGTGGAGTTATGCTCCTGCGGTTCACAGAAAATTTTGTGATGCTTACCGACAAGTTGGTTTTTTTTGTAGCCCATGGCATTTAAAAAATTATCATTTGCTGTTAACACAGTGCCATCTAAATCAAACTCAATAACCGCAGTAGAGCGTTGTAAAGCTTGGATTAAATCCTCATGCTCTTTTGAGGTTTCAATCGTGCGGGTAAGATCATTGGCGTATATCGAAAAATATTTTACTTCTCCGCTGCTCTTTTTTACCGGCTGTAAAATTGCCCTTAGCCAAGCCTCTTCACCATTACCTTTAATTATTTGCAGTGCGCCAGCCCAATGTTGCGACTGTTTTATCGCAGTACACATTGACTTGTAATGAGCTGTTCCTCTGGCGCGTTGAGGCACCATATCAATTAACTGTTGTCCAATGGGAGAGTGTTGTTGAAACAACATGTCATTAGTAAAATGTTGATTTACTTCAGTCACTTTGCCATCAGCAGCCAGTGTCATTGATATCATCTCACTATCGAGACTTTTTCTGACTTGCTGCATGGAGAACAATTCTTCTTTCAATTGTTCATTTTCTTGCTTTAAGCGACCATTAAACATCAACATATAGAATTCCAATAAGAGTTATTAATTAAGTTATTGAGATGAATTAGCTTAATAGGCAGGTTTTATTTGTACTGATACGTAATAATTAACGCAATAGATCAGTTTTGTATCAAAACTGTAGACCAGATATATTAATATTTCCTCAAGTAAAAGTCAGTATTTTAATGATTATTTAGCTTAGTGGCGATAAATCATCTTATTACTGTTAATTCACCTTGCTGGTTTTTTTGAGCCGTAATTCCGTTTTGTCTTTGGGGAAGGTATCAACAGTTTACGATCGCAAGCTTGGCCTTGTATTGCCAGAAGAGGCTGCATTTAACCCCCTGAATAGACGTGGTTTAATCGCTGCACATGCTGGTTCTGTAGCTTGTTCGAGACTGTCCTCAATGTTACTTTCAGGCTCAATTCTCCCATTAGGAATGATTTGATCATTCCTAATGTCTCTATGTCTCATTTACTTAACTCTATGCTTGAGCTAAACCTTAGCTTCGTTAACACTATGTAAAGCGTTAGCTTTGCCCTGACATCACAATAGCGTCATTATGTTGAGTAATATTAATGAAACCAATAATTTGTAGCAGTGCATTAGAGGCCGTTTCATTTATTGAAAATGGTGAAACCTTATGGACTCACTCTATGGGGGCAACCCCCATATTACTGCTCGATGCGTTAGCCAAACATGCGTTAACAAAGCATGGTTTAACATTATTGCAGTTACATACCGAGGGGGCCGAGTCGCTAAGTGATCCCCGTTTAAAGGATCATATTCGCCATCGTTGCTTCTTTGCCGGATCACCCACGCGGTCGTTGCTACAAGGAGGTGATGCCGATTATGTGCCCATTTTTCTTTCTGAAGTGCCTAAATTGTTTCGTTCTGGCGAGCAGCACATCGATACTGCCATTATCCAAGTGTCTCCACCGGATAAGCACGGTATCTGTTCTTTAGGCATATCGGTCGAGGCCACGCTAGCGGCTTGCCAAATGGCGGGTAAAATCATTGCTCATATTAATCCTATGATGCCTCGTACTCATGGTGATGGCTTTATTCATTATAATAAGTTGGCCGCAGTGTATGAGCAGAGCATGCCGTTACCACAACATTTATTCGCTCCAAGCGATGCAATCAGCCTGGCCATCGGCCAACATGTGGCAAAACTGGTAGGTGATGGTGCTTGCTTACAGATGGGCATAGGTGCGATCCCTGATGCTGTGCTGGCATGTTTAACCGCACATAAAGATTTGGGCGTACACACAGAGCTTTTCTCTGATGGGGTGCTTAATCTGATTGAACTTGGAGTGATAAACAATAGTCTTAAGAAAGTTCATCCCGGCAAGACTGTGACAGGCTTTGCATTGGGTAGCCAACGACTTTATGATTTTGTAGATGACAACCCTTCGGTAATATTCATGGATATTGAGCAGGTTAATGACACGGCTATTATCCGTAAAAACCCCAATGTGATGGCAATAAACTCAGCGTTACAGGTCGATATTTCAGGGCAGGTGTGTGCTGATTCACTGGGCACTCAAATATACTCAGGTGTAGGTGGTCAGATGGACTTTATACGCGGCGCAGGCCTTTCTGAAGGCGGCCGTTCTGTCATCGCATTGCCCAGTACTGCGGCTAATGGCACAGTCTCACGGATTGCCACAGTACTATCGCCAGGGGCTGGCGTAGTAACCACTCGTGCGCATGTGCATTATATTGTCACCGAGTATGGAACCGCTTATTTACGCGGTAAATCGTTACGCGAGAGAGCCCGAGCACTGATTGATATTGCCCACCCTAAGTTTAGAGAGCAGCTTTGCCGAGAAACCTTTGATACTTGGCGACTTAAGGTTTAGCGTTACCCTAGATTACTCTAGTCATTACGCCAATGTTATTGAGTCTGTACTTAGTTTGTTGTATCTACAGGTTATATTAGATTGATGAATTAAACGACTCACGCTGCTTGCAACGATTAACCTCGGAGTAAAAATCACTATAATGACGGTGAATATTGGGGGAGGTTAATCGGCAATAATTCACTAAAAAATAGTGACTTAATTATAATCATTTAACTATTATTAGCTTACTGAATTGATATAAACTTTGGCCATTAACTGTATCAGAGGGTATTCGTCGTATGAGTACATTAACAAAAGGTTCACGCCAATCAGGTTTTACTCTGATAGAGCTAGTGGTTGTTATTATTATTTTAGGCATTTTGGCAGTTGTTGCTGCGCCTAAATTTATCAATTTAAAAACTGACGCCCATATAGCCGCTATTGAGGGGGCGACAGGGTCGATCAAAACAGCGGTCACTTTATTTAAAACCAAAACACTGACATCGGGTAATACATTAACTGATACTGTTGAGTTTTCTGGTATAAAAGGCAGTAATTACCAGCCTTGGGCTGCTGCGGCCAATCCTACCGGAACTGGTTTTAACGCTGGTTATACTTCTGCACCAGAGATATTCAAAGCAGCAGGTTTGGACGTTAATGACTGGGCTTATCGCATTTACACATTGAGTGGGAGTTATATTCTTGCTGCAGCACCCAAAGGTGTTTTGGCTGTAGCTGAGCCAACGTCGGCTGAGGTTATCGCGACGAGTTGTTACTTCCAATATCATTGGAAGACTGCTGGTGAACCAGAGATTACCAAGGTAATTACAGGGTGTTAATAACTCAGTGGTCATCCACTGAGTTGCTGTTTCGCTTATGGCCTGCGGCCACTAACGGCTAACACTTTAGTGCCGCAGGCGATAATATGATAAAGAAGATTAAACGATTATTCGTTTAACACACCATCTAGGTTTATGATTTAATAGTCTCAATAATGAAGTTGATGAGGTCTAATCATGATAATAGCCTGTCCCCATTGCGATACCTTAAATCGCGTCCCTGAAGAACGTCTTGAACAACAACCCACTTGTGGAAAGTGCAAACAGAGCCTATTTGTGGGTGAGCCGATAACACTAACTGCCGCAAATTTTAGTCACCATGCTAATAAATCAGAACTGCCACTGGTGGTCGACTTTTGGGCTAGCTGGTGTGGTCCGTGTAAAAACTTTGCCCCAGTATTTACTCAAGCAGCTAAAAAATGGGAACCCAAATTTCGTTTCGGCAAACTCAACACAGAAGAACAACAAGCTCTCGCTGCCCAATTCAATATTCGCTCTATTCCAACCTTGATGGTATTCAAACAAGGCAAAGTTGTTGCACAGCAATCGGGCGCTATGCCTGCATCATCATTTGACCAATGGCTAGAGTCGATTAAATAGATTGTGGACGTTAGATTACTCATTAAAAACGCGATAAACTATCGCGTTTTTGCTTAGCTTTATTTTGATTGTTGTTTAAAAGGATTTGATAAACATGAAAAAAATATTAGTTATCTGCTTATTTGGCCTCGCATTATTTAGCTTTTTAGACCGAAAGGTTTCAACCACTCAAATTGTACAAAACGTTTATGCTGGTTATACCGCTGACAGTGATAGTGTGTTGCAAAATGCTATTGATAATAAGCTAAGTAACCTTCAAGTTGGTGGTTCAGGGGATGTGGTAAAAATACTTGCTGACGATCTGAAAGGCAGTCGCCACCAACGATTTATTCTGAAAATTGCCGGCGGTAACACGCTATTAGTTGCCCATAATATTGATTTAGCCCCACGGATAGAAAACTTAAATGTCGGCGATACGGTCGAGTTTTACGGCGTTTATGAATTTAACAACAAAGGCGGCGTTATTCATTGGACTCACCACGACCCACGTGGACAACATCAAAGTGGCTGGTTAAAGCACAATGACAGTATTTATAAATAAACAGTCGCTTGACTCAGGTTCAGTAAACTTAATAATTCGCTCAATTTACTATCCGTTTATTTCTACCTAATGATATTTGAACCGAGTAAAGTTGTTACACAACGATCCAGTACCATGCCTGCATCATCATTTAACCAATGGCTAGAGTCGATTAAATGAGTTTAGTGTGAGTAAAGATAAGTGTGTAGTGTCAATATGAAGCTAAGTTTAATGGTTGAATAATAGAGTTCGGGAGTCTGGTACTTATACATCATGGTTCAGTTAATAGGATAAGGGATTACTTACGTATTCGGGTACATAAATAAAAGGTCTCGGTCCTGATGATATATTACAGTGACCGAGACCTTTGTTAGCATCATTATAATTATTATTTGTGAACTGACTTAATCGCTTCTTTTACACTACTATACAAGCGTGAAAGCATTCTATTGAAAATGGCTCGAATAGTGGCATAAGTTAAGTCAACTACGGTTGTGACTACAGCCCCTGCAAAAGACAACATATGGCCGAGTAGGCCTCTGACATCGTCGGCGAAAGAATCTGCCGCGGCTGCAATTTTTTCAAGGGTTTTGGCGACAAGATCATAGAATGTCAAACCGTAAGAAGCCGTCGCTTGCGCTACAATTGCACCATAATAGCCTGCCTCTTTTAAGACAGTAATTAATGCTGCACTGAGTTTGTCGCTCCACTGATCTGAATAGCTTGCTTGATTGCGGTTTTCATAACGTAATTTTACCGGCTTTAAATATTCGCTAGCTTTAACGTGTAAATGGCCCCAATGCTCAGTGTTTGCAGAGACTAAATAACCTGGTTCAGCCCCAGCTTTAGGATCCATACCATGAGCACTAATCCTCAAACCTTGACTGTTATCTAAGCGATATTCAACACCTTGATAAGGTGCATGAATAAAAGGCCATAAAGGCACTTTAGGGACTACATCGGCGCCGTGTGTGCAGCGAAAAATTTGATTTAGTCTATGGGTATTAGCGGTGGCAAAACCTTGTTGTCCAACTCTTGGGGCACCAAAAGTGTATAAATTAATATTTGAAGCGTAATTATTAACAGATGCCCAGTCGGCAGCAAGAGAGGCGATTGCTCCTCCTAAGCTATGTCCGACAAAATGTATCGCCTTACCAGGGTTTGAGGTACGCCACTTATCTAAAAAAGTCGCAAACTGCGGTCTTAATGAAGTAAAAGCATTATTAAATCCAGCGTGCACTATTTGGCTACCATCACCGACACTTAAGCCAACTTGCGCATTCGTAGCCCAGTCTGCAGCAGAACTAAATTCTGTGCCGCGGATCGCTATGATAGCATCTCCTTGGTATTGTCCTTTGCCTAACCCCATCGCCGCAAAACCTGACTGGCGATTAAAAATAAACCCGCCAGTTTTTCCTATGCCTACATTGTTGAATGTAAAGTGTTTGTTAATATATGGGTTGCCAAAGTTTTGTACTAACTCTAAATCGATTACATCGTACACTTTAGCTGCAAGCTCTGAGGCTAATTTAGGGGTTAATTGAGTCATAAACATTCCTTGTTAACTAGTATTGTTATTTGCTATTCACCGAATCTTTTTTGCTTCTCGATTTCTAATTTTTCCAGTTCAGGCCAGCGACAAATACTGAATATCTGATATCGCACAACTCCGCTGGGGAACTCTTCATCAATGACTTCTTGACTAATGGCTTCATTAGCTAGGTCACAATTTAATTGTGCTAATCGCTCGACTAGATAAGATATATGTTTCTCGCCTCTAGCCACTGTTGACCAAAGAAAAGTGTCTGTATAGTCACCTTCTGCGACTTTAATTGCTTGCGCAACGCGCGTTTCGGCGAAAGGCTTGTTAGGGTGACTTGTACTGTAAATAATTTCAGGAAAGCTAAATTTCCCTTCATTGTCAGTCGTGGTGTAATCCCATTCTATTTCTTCCATTACACCAGAATACTTATAACCCCTTTTTAGCTTAATACCGGCTAGAGGTTTTCCCTCATGGGTTAAGCTACCTATCACTTCAGGAAACACTTCGACATCGACTTTTTTAAACATGCTAAACATTGACTCCTCCGAGTAGCAACTAACGGCGACGATGAGAGTCAGGAATGCAAAAATCCCAATATATGCTCTATAGGCCATAGATGAAGCAACTCCCTGTTTTGTCATTCATACGATTATTTTTTAAACGACGTTATTGTAGAGTGATTCTTTAAGGGTATCTATTATTATAAATGACTATTTTTTATGGTGTAATAATGAAAATGGGTATGTTTGATTGAGGTTTTTGTCTAATACCATGGTCGATTAAATAGGGAAAATGTTGCCGGAGCGACAGGGGGGAATTCTTCTGTAAATAGAAAAGATGGGGGGACCATTGAGCCCTTTTCGACCTATGCAAGGGGGAACCTTACGATGTTAATTTGCTATTTGTGAAGCGCCTCGACCTCGGTAGCCACAGGCCGTAGAGTTTAATAAAACAAAGGGCTGGATTCCGGCTCAAAAGCATTGCCGGAACGACGTTTGATTTGACCTGTGTAAGGGTGGGACCTGGCGATTCCCTCGGTTATTAGGCTGCAAAAGAATTAATGATCCTAATTACTCAGGATCATTATCTATTCAAGGTCACTCTAATCAGAATTACTCTTTACTCTCGGTCACTCTCTATTCTGGGGCAGTCTACTCCGGGTCATAGTCCAATACTGGCGCTAGCCACTTCTCTGTCTCTTCCAAGGTCATGCCTTTACGCTTAGCGTAGTCTTCTACCTGATCTTTACCAATATTAGTTACGCCAAAATAGCGTGATTTGGGATGGGCAAAGTACCAGCCTGAAACTGCAGCAGTTGGGTACATGGCAAAGCTTTCGGTGATGTTCAAATCGATAGTTTCATCGGGTTTGAGCAAATCCCACAACAAACCTTTTTCAGTGTGGTCTGGGCATGCTGGGTAACCTGGCGCTGGACGAATGCCTTTATAACGTTCGCGAATTAACGCTTCGTTATCGAGCACTTCATCCGCGGCATAACCCCAAAATTCTTTACGAACACGTTCGTGCATGCGCTCGGCAAAGGCTTCGGCTAAACGGTCTGCTAAACATTTGAGCATAATCGCATTGTAGTCATCGTGATTGGCTTCAAAACGGGCAACATGTTCATCAATACCGTGCCCTGTCGTCACCGCAAAACCGCCCATGTAGTCGGCAACGCCTGAATCTTTTGGTGCAACAAAGTCAGACAAACAGAAGTTGTCGTTACCCACGCGCTCAAGCTGCATCCGCAAATGATGGGTGGTCATTTCTAATGTGCTGCGGCTTTCATCAGTGTAAAGCTCAATGTCGTCGTGATTAACGGTATTGGCTGGGAATAAACCGATTACTGCTTTGGCGGTAAGCCACTTTTCAGCAATAATTTGCTTCAACATGGCTTGGCCATCGGCAAATAATTTAACGGCTTCTTCACCAACGACTTTGTCTTTTAAAATTTCAGGGTAATGACCGTGCAGTTCCCAGCTTCTAAAGAACGGCGTCCAGTCGATACGTTCGACTAGGTCTTCTAGCGGGTAGTCATCAAATACTTGGCGGCCTAATACATTAGGCGTAAACGGGGTGTAGTTTTCCCAGTCGTGTTGACAACGATTATCACGCGCCGCTTCAATCGATACGATGGTTTTACGCTTAGTTTGCGACAAACGTTTTTCACGCATCATGTCGTATTCGGCGTAAGCCTCGTCGATGGTAGCCTGGCGAGTGGCGTTATTAATCAGTTTTGACACCATAGGCACAGCACGAGATGCATCGGCAATGTAAATGGCGCCATGTGGATAATGCGGTGCTATTTTTACTGCTGTATGAATTTTAGAACAGGTTGCACCACCGATAATTGCTGGGATGGTTAAGCCTTCACGGTGGAAGGTTTTCACGTTGTGCACCATTTCATCTAAGCTTGGAGTGATTAAACCTGACATGCCGATGATGTCGATATTATGCTCTTTTACTGCATCGAGAATTTTATCGACCGATACCATTACCCCAAGATCGACCACTTCGTAGCCGTTGCAGGCGAGAACCACACCGACGATATTTTTACCTATGTCATGCACATCACCTTTTACGGTGACCATTAAAATTCGCCCGTTTGACTGGCCAGCAACCTTTTCCAATTCGATATAAGGATTAAGGTAAGCGACGGCTTTTTTCATTACCCGAGCCGATTTAACTACTTGTGGTAAGAACATTTTGCCTGCGCCAAATAAGTCGCCGACCACGTTCATGCCGTCCATTAATGGCCCTTCAATCACGTCCAGTGGACGCACAGCTTCTTGGCGGGCAGCTTCAGTGTCTTCGTCAATAAATTCAGTAATACCTTTAACTAATGCGTGCGACAAACGCTGCGATACCGGCCAACTGCGCCAGGCTAAATCTTCTTTTTTAGCCACTTGTGAGCCATCGCCTCTAAAGCTTTCTGCGATGTCGAGCAATTGTTCAGTGTTACTTGAGTCGGCTACTGGACAAGGTAAGTTTTGAACTACGTTTTCAACCCGTTTTTTTAGCTCAGGGTCAATGTCATCGTATATGGCTAACTGACCTGCGTTAACAATACCCATGTCCATACCCGCTTGAATGGCATGGTATAAAAACACCGCGTGAATGGCTTCGCGCACTGGGTTGTTACCGCGGAACGAGAATGACACGTTAGACACACCACCGGAGATCATCGCGTGTGGCAAGGTGGCTTTGATGTCTTTAATGGCTTCGATAAAGTCGACAGCATAATTGTCGTGTTCATCAATACCGGTGGCAATAGCGAAGATGTTGGGATCAAAAATAATATCTTCTGGAGGAAAGCCGACAACATCGACCAAAATGCGATAAGCACGAGTACAGATTTGAGTTTTACGTTCACGAGTGTCAGCTTGGCCGTCTTCGTCAAAGGCCATTACAATGGCAGCAGCGCCATAGCGTTTGACTAAGGTGGCTTGTTCGATAAATTTGGCTTCGCCTTCTTTCATCGAAATCGAGTTAACAATCGACTTGCCTTGGACGCATTTAAGACCGGCTTCAATCACTTCCCATTTTGATGAGTCAATCATGATTGGTACGCGAGAGATGTCGGGCTCAGAGGCGATTAAGTTTAAAAACTTTGCCATTGATGCGACGCCATCGAGCATCCCTTCGTCCATGTTGACGTCGATAATTTGTGCGCCATTTTCAACCTGCTCACGCACGACATCTAAGGCTTCTTCAAACTTTTCTTCTTTAATTAAGCGTAAAAACTTAGCTGAACCGGTCACGTTGGCGCGCTCGCCGACGTTAACAAATAACGAATTTTTATCTATGGTCAAAGGCTCTAGGCCCGATAAACGACAAGCCACGGGCAAATCTGGGATCTGTCTGGGTTCGTGTCTGAGTACCGCTTCACGAATGGCGCTGATATGAGCGGGTGTACTACCACAACAGCCGCCGACAATGTTGAGCATGCCTTCTTGAGCCCATTGATTAATGACTTCGGCCATTTCTTCTGGGGTTTCATCGTAGCCACCAAATTCGTTGGGTAAGCCAGCATTTGGGTGGGCGGAAACATAACACTCGGCAATACGCGATAATTCTTCAACGTACGGGCGCAGCTCTTTAGGACCAAGGGCGCAGTTAAGGCCAATCGATAACGGCTTGATATGGCGTAAAGAGTTATAAAAGGCTTCTGTGGTTTGCCCTGTTAAGGTTCGGCCTGAGGCGTCGGTAATGGTGCCTGAGATCATAACAGGTAGGCGATCGCCGAGTTGATCGAATACTTTTTCAATCGCGAACAGGGCGGCTTTGGCGTTTAAGGTATCAAAAATGGTTTCAACCATAATGATATCGGCGCCGCCTTCAATTAAGGCGCTGGTGGATTCGACATAAGCGTCGACTAATTGGTCGAAACTGACATTACGAAACCCAGGGTCGTTAACGTCTGGACTGATAGAGCAGGTGCGGTTAGTTGGGCCTAATACGCCAGCAACATAACGTGGCAAACCTGTTTGCGCAGCCACTTCGTCGGCTGCTTGGCGGGCAATTTGGGCTCCGGCTAGGTTAATTTCGGCGGCCAGAGACTGCATATCGTAATCGGCCATGGCGATGGTGGTGGCATTAAAGGTGTTGGTTTCAATAATGTCGGCACCGTTTAACAGGTACTGGGTATGAATATCTTTAATAATTTGCGCTTGGCTGAGTACTAATAAGTCATTGTTGCCTTTAACATCGCAATGCCAATCTTTAAAACGCTCGCCACGATAATCTTCTTCTTCCAACTTATAGTCTTGGATCATGGTGCCCATGGCGCCATCTAAAATCACAATACGCTGCGCTAACAATGCATTAAGTTGTTCAAGTGTTTGACTGTAAGAAGTCGATTTCGCCATAACAGTTACCTTTTTATCACTATGTTGCTTGATACCTTAATTGAGATAAGCATACCCTTATTTTTACCAGAGTAGGGCGATAACATCATTGTTTATTACAGCTACTACAGGCAATTTTTGGTTGCTACTGTAGATCAGAGCTATTGCTCATAATGATGACCTTTTATATGCTGACCTGTTAAGATAGTATTTTGGACATATAAACGTATAGACGTCCATAGTACGCGAATTTTTACCGCTAGAGCAAGGCTGATTTAAGCTCAATGAGGCGCAATTTGATTTAATTTGATTTACTCGATAGTTGGATAAGTAAGTTAACATCAGAATAGTTAATTAAATTGAGGGGGCATTTGCTCTGTGTTAGCAGTGCAAGGCACTGTTTGATAAATGTTTATGACTCTCTAACTGAGGTTTATGTCAATGAAGCGAGCCAAGATAATATTAATGCGCCATGGTGAGTGTGAAGGTGGAGGGATATTCCGCGGCCGCACCGATGTGAAGCTTACCGATATTGGTATGACGCAAATGCAGCAAGCTTTTATCGAGCAGCAATATCCGATTAGTCATGTATTTAGTTCGCCGTTGTTGCGTTGTCAGTTATTTAGCCAAGCTTTAGCACAGCAACTATCGTTACCGTTAACCACTTTATCTTCACTACAAGAAATTGATTTTGGTGTCTGGGATGGGCAATCATTTGATGCTATTTATCAGCAAAACCCACAACAATTTGATGCTTATTGGGATAACCCTTGGCTGGCACAAAATACACCAGACAAGGCTGAGTCGGTAACCGATTTTGCCGCACGAGTGGAAGCTGGCTTAATGACGGTCGTTGATGCTCTGTGGAGCTCTTTTGCGCAGACAGATAGTGCTCAACAAAAGCCTAATGGTGACGATTGTCCCCATGCGTTAGTGGTGACTCATGGTGGCGTAATGCGCTGTTTAGTGGGATATGTACTCAATACTGGCCAATGTAGCGGATTATTCGCTAACCTAGCGATCCCCTATGCTGCTATTATGGTGCTCGATGTGTATTGGCCTGACGATGTTGATAATATTGATCGTTTTCAACCGCCAATGATGGATACTAAAGCCGCTAAAGTGAGTTTTACCTTACATTGGCCTAAGACTTGAGAACAACCAGAGTCGTGTTATAGCGTTACTGTCATCGTCGTTATAGTCTCAATATCATGGTGTTAAAATGACTAGCTTAATATTTATTGTATTAACATCATGTCGTTAAGATGATTATCTTCAACACGATAGTTTAAAAAGTAGTGCCTTTCAAGGTATTGGGAATTGGGATAAGCCCAAACTGTACCCGCAACTGTAAATGGATCAATTAAGTATTGGTGCATAAGTCAGATACCAGCTTTGAATCGCCTCATTATCCATACCTAAGCGGGTGACTTAGGGGAGTGATTAAATCGATGTATGTGTTAATTAATTGGACATGGCGAGGTTACTTGCATGTCTGAGTCTGTATTAGATGTAAATCATCTTTTTTGGCAAGTCGATAATAAAATGATTTTGGCTGACATTCATTTCAGTCTGCCTAAAGGTCAAATGCTAGGCTTAATTGGCCCAAATGGCGCGGGTAAGTCAAGCTTGTTACGTTGCCTGTATCGTTACATTGTGCCCACGAGCGGCGATATTGCGATTTTTTCCAAACCCATCAGTGAGTTTTCATCTAAGTTACTAGCGCAAAATATTGCGGTGGTACAACAAGATACGCCGCATTATTTTGACATGACCACCGAGCAGTTAGTGACCATGGGGTTAACGCCGCATAAAGGTTTGTTTGATCCTAATACCGTCCAAGACCGTGAGCGTGTATTAAGCGCATTAGCCAAAGTGGGCTTGCAGCAACAAGCACTGCAACAGTATGAACTGTTATCTGGAGGTGAAAAACAGCGTGCACTTATTGCCCGCGCTATCGTGCAACAACCGCATATTCTTATTTTAGATGAACCCACTAATCATTTAGATATTCGTTATCAAATTCAAATTCTTGAACTGGTTAAATCATTAGGCATTAGCGTTATCGCATCGATACATGATCTAAATTTAGCCAGCGCGATGTGCGATAAATTATTACTACTCGATCACGGACAGTTAATTGCTAAAGGCACTCCAACTGAAGTGCTGACCGAGCGACAAATTAGTGATGTGTTCGGTGTGTGCTGCGACATTAATGTTCATCCACAACACGCAAAGCCCCTGATTAGTTATTTTTATGGTTACCAACCCAGCCACAAAGTGGGCCCTGATCATGATTGATGCATCCCAACGTCGCTACTATGTTTACTTCAGCTTGTTGGTTGTGGTTACACTGCTTACCCCGATTTTTGCCGCCAGTTTTGGGGCGGCCAATATTCATCTAAATGACGTATTAATGATATTTAATACCTTATTAGGCGGCGATATACCGAGTGCGATTGATGGCAGTGATCATGCGGTTAAGATAACCCAACGTATTGTGCTTGAATTACGCTTACCGAGAATTTTATTGGCCTTTGTCGCAGGCGCTGGTTTGTCTATAGCGGGCAGTGTATTACAAACCGTGACCCGCAATCCTTTAGCTGACCCGTATTTGTTTGGCATTAGCTCTGGGGCGTCATTTGGTGCGGTGTTGGTGGTGTCGTTATTCAGTCAAACGGGTTTGTTTGCCGAGATGTTTTCAGGGGTATTTACCCTAGCGCCAAACTTTACCGCACAACCTTGGTGGTCTTGGTCAACATTAAGTATTCCGATAGGAGCATTCATCGGCGCCAGTTTATCTGTGTTGGTGGTGTTTATGTTGTCGGGACCTGGTCGAAGTAGCCAAGTTGAACGTATGTTGTTATCCGGTGTGGCGACCTCGTTTCTGTTTGGTGCATTGACCAGTTTGTTGTTGTATTTTTCGACCCCACAGGCTGCGGCGTCAGTGCTGTTTTGGAGTTTAGGCAGTTTTGCCAAAGCCAGTTGGTCTAACTTACTGTTACCGAGTGTAACGGTAGGGGTTAGTTTATTGATTATGTTGACCTTTAGACGACAAATTATGGCGTTGCAAGCGGGAGATGAAACCGCGCATACCTTAGGAATTAATGTCGCTAAATTGCGTTTGAGTATGTTGTTACTGTGTTCGCTTATTACGGCAATGCTAGTGGCAACGTGTGGTGGCATTGGTTTTGTCGGTTTAATGATCCCGCACACGGTTAGGTTATTGTTTTCTGGGCGTCAGCCGATGATCTTAACCGCGATGTTGGGTGGCTTATTTATGGTGTGGATTGATGTGATAGCACGGTGTGTTTTATTTAATCAAGAATTGCCCGTTGGTATTATTACAGCAGCGTTAGGCAGTGTGTTTTTCTTGTTTATTTTACGCCAACGGCGCTAATTATTTAGACACAGGTATAAGAACTTTTATAAGAATTGCTATGAGCATCATGTTGAAATTTATTAGCCCAAGTTGTTGGAGTTGAAATGTTTGTTATAGAAGCCGTTAATCCAGATGTTGATGACATCATCCAGCATAAGATTAATCAAAAAACCAAACCGCTAGGGGCTTTAGGTCAACTAGAATCGTTGGCATTACAGGTTGCTCGGGTGCAATATAATGGCAATCAGCAGCGATTAAGTACACAGCTGCAAATCACTAAGCCAACTATGTTAGTGTTTGCTGCCGACCATGGTATTGCCGCTTATGGCGTGTCGATTGCGCCAAGCGAAGTGACGACTCAAATGGTGCATAACTTTGTTCAAGGCGGCGCGGCAATTAACGTGTTTTGTCGCCAGGTCGGCTTTGAACTTGAAATTATTGATTGCGGTATATTACAACCGCTGACAGGGCAAACGAGCGTTATCGATCAGCGCTTAGGCGCTGGTACTCACGCCATGCATTTATGTGCTGCTATGGAGCTTGAAAAAGTCGCCCAAGGGTTTGAGTTAGCTCGCCAGCTGGTTATGCGTCATGTTGCTGGAGGCTGTAATCTGATTGCCTTAGGTGAAATGGGCATAGGTAATACGTCAGCCGCGACGGCGGTAATGTCAGCAATGCTTGATATTGATGTTGAGCAATGTGTTGGCCGAGGCACGGGCATTGACGATGCAACCTTGGTCACCAAAACACAATTAATTAATCAAGCTCTGGCATTGCATCAGCCTGCTTTAGTGTCTCCAGAGGCTATTTTAGCTCATGTGGGGGGCTTTGAAATCGTGCAAATGACTGGGGCTATTTTAGCAGCCGCAGAGCAAAAAATATTAGTGGTCATTGATGGTTTTATCGCTACTGCTGCAGCATTAGTTGCGGTAAAATTATCCCCACAATCAAGAGACTATTTAATCTTTGCTCACGAGTCGCAAGAGCAAGGACACAAGCTTTTGTTACAACAGCTACAAGCAACACCTTTGTTGTCGCTGGGATTAAGACTTGGAGAAGGCACAGGCGCTGCATTAGCCTTGCCGTTAATTCAAGCCGCGGTGCATTTTTACAATCAAATGGCCAGTTTCGATGATGCTGGCGTTCATAATGTCGTTTAAGGGTACAACATGTCTGGCGAGATAAAGTGGTTGCGGCAGTTAAATTTGTTTTTTGTGGCAATGAGTTTTTTTACTCGGATCCCCGTTCCATCATGGGTGGTGATTGATCGCGATAAATTGAATCAGGCCAGTCGTTATTTTGGTTTGGTCGGTTTAATGATAGGTTTGATTTGTGCGTTAGTATTTTGGTTAGCACAATTAATTTTACCGGCGAGCATTGCCATTCTACTGGCGATGGTGGCCGGTGTGTTGGTTACTGGTGGGTTTCATGAAGACGGCTTAGCCGACACCGCTGATGGCTTTGGTGGCGGTTGGACGGTAGAAGATAAGCTGCGGATTATGAAAGATTCGCGCTTAGGCAGTTATGGTGCTTTAGCCTTGGGGTTAGTGTTATTACTGAAATGGCAACTGTTAGTCGAGCTAGCATTATACAGCCCTATGGCTGCGGTAAGCGCTCTGGTAGCAGGTCATACCTTAAGTCGAGTGGTGGCTTCTAGCTTAATTTTTAGTGAACAATATGTTCGCGATGACGATAGCAGCAAATCTAAGCCTATTGCAGAAAACCAACAGTTAAACGATTTATTTATTTTGATTGCCAGCGGTATTTTTGTGTTGTTATGGCTTAACGGCGTGGCGGCATTTGTGTTGTTTATTACCTTGTGGTTAGTGCGTATTTTGCTTGGTGGCTTTTTCCGTAAACAGATTGGTGGCTACACCGGTGATACGTTAGGGGCAGCGCAACAAATCAGCGAAGTATGTTGTTACTTAGTTATTTTAGCGGTTGGGTTAAGCTAATGATTCATTTGGTGTTAGGTGGTGCGCGCAGTGGTAAGAGTCGCTTTGCTGAGCAATGCGTTGCTGAATACGCAGCGATTGGTTATCAATGCGTGTATTTAGCAACCGCGACCGCGTTAGACACAGAAATGTCGCAACGTATTCACCAACACCAACAAGATAGAGTATCCAGCCCCCATGGCTGGATACTGCACGAACAAGCTTATGATATTGCCCAGACCTTAGTGGCAATCGATAAACCCCAGCAAGTGATCTTGCTCGATTGTCTAACCTTATTACTTACCAATCATTTACTGCTAGATGATGGCGCTTCGTGGGCCATGCAAAAATCATTATTGCTCGACAGTTTGTCTGCATTGCAAAGTGAAGTGGTGTTAGTTAGCAATGAAGTCGGTTCGGGTATTGTGCCTATGGGCGAGCTCAACCGCCGTTTTGTTGATGAAGCTGGTTGGTTAAATCAAGCGGTAGCAGCGATATCTGACCAAGTGACTTTGGTGGTTGCAGGCCTGCCATTGCCCTTAAAAGCATAATGTCATTAGTTCATTCCACACCTGTAACAGGTGACCCCCTTTGCGGCGCGTTAATGGTGCAAGGCACTACTTCCGATGCGGGTAAAAGCACCTTAGTGGCGGGGCTGTGTCGTTTATTTGCCCGTCAAGGCGTGAGCGTTGCTCCGTTTAAGCCGCAAAATATGGCGTTAAACAGCGCCGTAACCCTTGATGGTGGTGAAATTGGCCGCGCCCAAGCACTGCAGGCTATTGCTTGTGGTTTAGCGCCTCATACCGATTTTAATCCGGTGTTATTAAAGCCCAGCTCAGATACTAGCGCGCAAGTGATTATTCACGGCAAAGCCTTGTCTACATTAGAAGCTAAGGCCTTTTTCGGACCTCAGAGCCAAGGTTATAAAACCATGGCATTAGCGGCGGTAATGCAATCTTACACTCGCCTGCAGCAGCAATATTCCTTGGTGGTGACTGAAGGTGCGGGTAGCCCGGCCGAAATAAATTTACGCCAAGGTGATATTGCCAATATGGGCTTTGCTGAGGAGGCTGATTGCCCAGTAATCATTATTGCCGATATTGACAAAGGTGGTGTGTTCGCCCATTTAGTTGGTACGTTGGCATTATTAAGCCCGTCTGAGCAAGAACGGGTAAAAGGCTTTGTGATTAATCGTTTTCGCGGTGATATTAGCTTGTTGCAGTCTGGTATCGACTGGCTTGAAGCTTATACTCAAAAACCAGTATTAGGCGTATTACCTTATTTACACGACCTGCATTTAGACGCTGAAGATGCATTAATTGATAACCCTCAAAGCACGTTATCGACTCCATTATCTGCCAGTCAGCGTTTGTTTGTGTTGGTATTAGTGTATCCAAGGATCAGTAATCATACCGATTTTGATCCACTGCGTTTACATCCACATATTGATTTTCATTATGTGACTATGCAGAGCATGGCTCAAGCATCTGAGTGGCCAGCCGCGGATTTAGTCATATTGCCTGGCAGTAAAAATGTTCGAGCAGATTTAGCTTTTGTGCGCGAGCAAGGTTGGGATCTCGCCTTGAAAAAGCATTTACGTTACGGCGGTAAAGTCATCGGGATTTGTGGCGGTTACCAAATGCTCGGTGAGTGGATTGATGATCCCTTAGGTATTGAAGATAACGTTGGTTGCAGTGACGGATTGGGCTTATTACCGATTACTACCGTACTAACTGCTAGTAAAACCTTAACTCAAGTAAGGGGTCACTTACGTTTACAAGGCCAGCAGGTAGAGTTTAGTGGTTATGAGATCCATTGTGGTGAGTCTTCACTTACAGAGAATATAACTCAGCCGTTATCGATTGAACAATATGCCGATCAGCCCATGCCAGTTACTAAGCTTGATGGCATGGTGAGCAATGACCAACAAATTTTAGCGACTTACGTGCATGGATTATTCGATCATCCCGCTGCATGCCAACTTATTTTGCAGTGGGCCGGCTTAGAGAGTCGCCATGCTATTGATATTAACCAGATCCGCGAGCAGCAACTAAATCGTCTTGCCGACGTACTCGAAGCGCATTTGGACATGAACACATTGAAAGGAATAATCTCATGACAACTGATAACCACGATAATGAACAAGCTAGCACTATTGATGCAAACAAAGCTGAACGTCATAAAGCCCGCCAACAGAAAGTTAAAGTGGGTGTTGATGCCAAAATTGCTGCTGCTCAAGATGAGAAAGGCATTTTATTAGTGTTAACCGGTAATGGTAAAGGCAAATCAACCTCTGGTTTTGGCTCTGTGACGCGCGCTGTGGGTCATGGTCATAAAGCCGCGGTAGTGCAATTTATTAAAGGCACTTGGGCTTGTGGTGAGCGTAATTTACTCGAAGGTGCAGGTGTACCATTTCATGTCATGGGCACCGGCTTTACTTGGGAAACTCAAGACAAAGAAAAAGACACCCAAGCTGCCATGGAAGCTTGGCTCGAAGCTGAAAAACTCCTTAAAGATGAATCGATCAACATGGTGTTGTTAGATGAATTAACTTACATGGTCAGTTATCACTATATCGAACTTGAGCGAGTATTAACGGCGTTAAGAAATCGCCCAGCGATGCAACATGTGATTATCACTGGCCGCGCTTGTCATCGTGACATTATTGAGTTAGCTGATACAGTAAGTGAAATTGTTCCGATAAAACATGCGTTTAATGATGGCATTAAAGCGCAGTTAGGGTTCGATTATTAATCATTGATGTTGTCGCTGAACCCATATACTGGTTTTAGCGACATGAGCCAATTAAAGCGAAAGTGGTTCAATCGTGGTTTGACTATGATTATCAGGCTCAACCGTTATTGGTCCCGCGATCTGAGTTGCTGCTTGTGGTGATATTCGTTCAGGAAACCACTTTTTTACAATAAGCTCGAACTGGCCATTTTGTTTAACCGTATCAAATGCATGTCGCATCATTTCGAGTAATTCAACCCGAGTATCTTTATGGGTTGCTATACCTAGCTCGATGTTATTAATAACATACGCAATGGTGAAATCAGACCGTTTAAGCCCCAATGCCTTTATTGAGCCGGATAGGCCGATATCATTATTATTGACTAAATCCACTCGATCATAATAAAGCATTTTTAGGGCTTTAGTTTGGTTTGCAACCAAATAGACATTTGGGTGTTCATGTTGAATGTTGAGACTCTCTAGTGAAATGTCGCTTCTTGGTAACGCCAGCGTGTATCGATTAATATCTTGTTTGTTAACGATATTGATGTCAGCTCGAGAGGTCTTTTTGTAAATAACATTTCGCACCGTGTGAAAATCACCTATCCATTTAAACAGTTGTAAACGTTTTTCGGATTTACCTATCGAAAAAATAAATGTATCAGGATTTTTTGCGGCATTTTTATATGCTCGGCTCCAAGGCATGATTTGAATATTAATATCAAAATCAAGGTATTGCTGGGTAGCATGTAACACATCAATCGAAAAGCCAACCAATTCTCCATGAGAATTTAGCGACTGAAATGGAGGATAGCTTTCGGTGTAAAAAGTGATGGCTGGTCTGGCATTTGAAATCGGCGAATTGAAAAATGTAATGATGAAAATCACCACAGATAAGTAACGCAACATAAATAACAGCACCTTAAATTAAGGCTTCCATGCATTTCATCTCCGTAATAGTGACAAGCCTAACATATTGTTATTATTTTGTGACAATTAAGCTGTTGAGTCGTTAGATAATTAATCTTTGTCAGAGTACTTTGCTAAACAATATACTCATCTGCCCACTCTTTTAAGCGCTCTAAAATATCCAATGCCGTGCGACCAAGATCGGTAATACTATAAGACACAGCAATAGGACGATCACTAATCACATGGCGAGTCACCAGTCCTTGGGCTTCTAATTCTTTAAGGCGTTGATCGACCATTTTTTTACTTGCCCCGCCTAACATGCGCGACAAATCATTAAATCGCACTGGACCATCTTGCAAGTGCCATAATATCGATGCTTTCCATTTTCCACCTAATACCCGCATACCACGCTCGACCGAGCAAGGTTCAGCACAAGCGTTGATAACTTTTTTTTGACCGTTAGTCATTGTTTCAATTTTAGTTTTCATCAATCTAACCTAGGTTACTAAAAGTATACTGGTTGCTTTTGTATTCCATTGTATCAAAATAGACAGCAATTAGACTAGCGTCACTTTAGTACCATTAAGGAATGTTTCTCCATGGCAGTATTAACCTCTTACGATCCCGCGAGTTATCACAAAGTCGATGGCGGAGAACACATTGAAGCCACAGCGGTAGGTAGCGTAGAAACAACCAGCATCGAGCAGTTGCCAATAGTGATAAGCAATGCGCAAGTTGCTCAAAAAGCTTGGGCAAGTTTGCCATTAGTTCAACGGCAACAGTATGTGGTTAAAGCGTATCAACAATTACACGCAGTGCAAGATGAACTGGCAACACTCATTGGCCAAGAAATGGGCAAAGATTATCGCCGTGCCACCTATGAAGTGGGCGGTACATTACAAAATTCAAGCTATTTTGCCAGTGAAATAGGCGATGCATTAGCCACTGAGCAAGTTGATAATCGTACTGAATTACAATACCGTCCTTTGGGGGTTGTAGCCGTCATTTCGCCCTGGAATTATCCGATAGCCATGGCCAATAACTTACTGATGCCAGCACTTATAGCGGGTAACAGTGTGATATTAAAGCCGTCTGAACAAACTCCGCTGGTGGCCGAATTGTTTATTAATACCCTTAATAAGGTGCTACCACAGCATGTGCTGCAAGTGGTTCAAGGTGATAAAGCCCTTGGCCAGGCACTGGTTGCTGCAGACATTAATATGGTGGCATTTACCGGGTCTATGGCTGCAGGTAAACACATTATGGCTAATGTCGCATCGGGTTTAAAACGTTTAGTAATGGAGCTTGGCGGCAACGATCCTATGATTGTGATGGCTGGTGCCAACATGGATGCCGCGGTGCGTTTTGCGGTGGCAAGCTCGTTTGAAAACGCTGGGCAGATGTGCACTTCCACAGAACGAGTATATGTAGACCAGCAAATTGCCGATGAGTTTGAACAAAAAGTGGTGGCCTTAGCCAGCCGTTATCGTGTGGGGGCATGGGACGCCGCGAATGTGAATATTGGCCCGATAGTGAATCCTACACAGCACCAAAAAGTACTTGAGCAGTTACAAGATGCTACCGCCAAAGGCGCGAGTATTTTATTAGGTAGTGATCACTATGAACTACCGTTTATTCAACCTACAGTTGTGACAGATATTACTCCTGAAATGCTGCTAGAACGTGAAGAAACCTTTGGCCCTGTAGTGGCTATAAGCCGTTTTAGTGATATTGATGAAGCCATTAGTCGCGCTAATAACAGCCACTATGGTTTAGCTGCTGTGGTGTTTGGTGGCCAAGGCGCTAAAGCCGTTGCCGAACAACTTGAGGCTGGCATGGTTGGGGTTAATCAAGGTGCTGGTGCTGGCAATGCGCCATGGGTAGGAGCTAAGCAAAGTGGTTTTGGTTTTCATGGCACTGCAGCTGGGCATCGCCAATTTGCTCAAGTGCGAGTGATGAGTTATTAATTTTTGCGGTTAGCCACACTTATTCGTAAGCAGTTATTTTTTAGTAAATAATGTTTATTAAACAATAACTCTCACACTTTTTTAGTTAAACATTGCTAGCCCATTTTATGGTTAAAGGTATAAAGACATGAACACAGCAAAAGTAAATTCAGATTATTTTGTGGTGGCACTAGAACCCGGCGCTGAACATCCGGCATTGCCGACATGGGCTAATTATCACGCTAATGTGGCTGAGCTTAATGAAGCAAAGTTGACCGAAACTGAGCGTGCTAACGTGAGTAAAAAAATGTTAGCCGAAGTGCCAGGTGCGTTTCAATTATTGAATGTATTGACGCCAGATGAGTGTAAACGGCTAATTTCGGTGAGTGAGTCGATGGGCTTTTTACCCGACGCCGCGGTGTCATTACCACGCAATGTTCGCCATAACGACAGTTTAACCTGGGTGGTTGATAACACCACAGAGCAAGTTATTTGGAATAGAGTTAACCATCTTATGGATGATAACTTGGGCATTTTTGCTGGTAAAGCAGCCTTGGGACTCAATAATCGCTTTCGTTTTTATCGCTATAACCAAGGTGATTTCTTTAAGCCGCATTCAGATGGTTCGTGGCCGGGAAGCCAAGTTATAGACGGTCAGTTAGTGCGAGATGCTTTTGGCGATCGCTATAGTCTGCTGACATTTTTAATCTTACTGACAGAAGACTTTGAAGGCGGTGCCACGCGCTTTTTAGTTAATGCCGACAACCCAAGTTTACCAGCAAAACATGGCGATAATATGCGTCAAGTTGACGTGCGAACGCCAGCAGGAAGTGTCTTGTGTTTCCCACATGGCATGCATCCGCTGCATTGCATTCATAGCTCAGAGCCTATTTTGTCTGGGGTTAAATACATTATCCGCACCGATGTGTTGTTTGAGTTATAACACTGGCCATCAACACGGGTTAGTTTATTGATAAGCTAACCCGTTAGTTAAGCGCTATATTTTTAATGAAATAACGTACAAGGTTCGCTCTACTCAAGCCTTTGTGAACTTTTCCTTCTGCTTAATCCTCGCTCAATGAAGTCGATGTTGGTAATCCGTGATGTATTTCTGCTCAATATAAATCCGCTGTTATCAAATTCACTCGGGTGTCACTTTCAGCAATAAACTTCTATAAAACTTATCGAATAAGTTTGCTCGCCAACGAGGCTATTGCGACAGCGCATGCTTGGCAAACTCAACTGTCAGCGCTAATGGCAAGGATAACATTTACGCGAATGTTGACCTCATGGAGCGATAACTGAGACATAAGATCTGAAATTATATTTTTGGTTTTATTATTAACTAGGGAGTATGATACAAATCAAATTGTTAACGTATTGTTATCTTTTGGGTTCAGCTATACTCAGATTTTAAATGACTCATCATCAGAGTGCTCTATTGGGTCATGATGGAATGCGTACATGCAGCAGAATGTGTTTAAGGTTAAGTTGTGATGCTAAATGATTGACTGCTAAATCAATGATTGTCCTGGCCAGGGGTAAAATCCGAATCAACGATTAATTTTTTTAGTGTTTTACGATCGCATGTTTTGACATTTGCTGCCGATATAAAGTCGTATCACTGGAAAACTTTGGATTATAAAGGAAGAGCTCATGCAATCGACACTAAAAACACGTCTGCTTTTTAGCAGTCTTTTTGCAGTACTGATCACTATCGTGGTGTTGGTGAGCATATCTAGTTATGTTATTAGAAATAATGCATTAACCAATACCCAAGATGAAATAGACCAACTAGCAGTGACCTTTACTCAAGGAATTGGCGAATGGATGCAAGATAGAAAGCAGGCCATTACCAGCCTGAAACAAACCATTGAAGCTGACCCAACTGTTAATATCACGCCTTTTTTACTCCAAGCTCACAACGCTGTAGGCTTTGCATTAACTTATTTTGGTGACGAACAAGGCAATATGTACCGTCAAGATCCTGCATTAAATACCGCAGGTTATGATCCAAGAGTAAGACCTTGGTATATAGATGCGAAGGCCGCAGGCAGTATGATTATGACAGCGCCTTATATTAGTACTACTTTACAGAAGCAAGTTGTGACGATTGCTGCACCTGTGATGGCTAATGGCAAATTGTTTGGTGTTACCGCCGCTAACTTAACCATTGTTCAGTTAACCGATGCCGTCCAGAGCTTAGACGTTCCGGGTGATGGTTACGCTGTAATGGTTGACTATACCGGACTGATTATCAGCCATCCACATAGTCAATTGAATAATAAACAACTCAGTAGCGTCGATGAACAATTCACTAATAGTTGGTTAGCACAAAGGTCCAAAGCCAACAGTATTGAAGAGCGTGAGCTCGATGGTACAACTAAGCTTTTGTATGTTGCGGCAATCCCTTCGACAGAGTGGGCATTAATTTTCGTAATGGATAAGCAACAAATTATGTCACCGGCTACCGTTCTCGCTTGGTGGATGTCTGCGATAGGGGCGACTTTACTTATTCTTTTCGGATTAATGCTTACCGTTATTTTTAAAATTCAATTTAAAGATCTTGAACGTGTTGCCCAAGCTCTAAACGATATTGCCGAAGGAGAAGGTGATTTAACCGTGCGTATTGAAACCGCCAACAGTCATGATGAAATAGGTCGCTTAGCGTCTGGTTTTAATCAATTTGCTGAACGTATTCACGGGATGATTTCTCGGATGCATAAAATTGCAGGCCAATTAGAATATCAAGCGACAGATAGCAGTGCATCAGCGGTTAAAAATAGCGATCGTATTGTCATTCAGCAAGATGAAGTGACTATGGTCGCCACAGCCGTAACTGAAATGGCCAGTGCTACCGAAGAGATTGCCAGCAATGCCGAACATACAGCACACATAGCACAAGATGCGGTAGAGCTTTCAACCCACGGTCAAAAACAGGTAATGCAAAGCCAAGCATCAATACGAAGTCTAGCCAAAGAAGTGAGCACAGCAGGGCAGATTATTGGTGACTTGAATGAACACTCACAGAAAATTAACAGTATTCTGTTAACCATTAGCGGGATTTCCGAGCAAACTAATTTATTGGCATTGAATGCTGCGATTGAAGCCGCTCGTGCGGGAGAACAAGGCCGAGGTTTTGCTGTAGTGGCTGATGAAGTTCGAGTGTTATCACAACGTACTCATTCATCGACTCAAGAAATTCAAGCTACAATTGAGACCCTACAAAAAACGGCGGAAAAAGCTGTTAAGTCAATGACACAAAGCCGTGAAATGGCTGAAACCAGCGTATCGGATGCTAATTCGGCTAGTGAGAGTTTATTGCAGATCACTAAAGCGATTAATGAGATTTCAGATATGGCGAGTCAAATTGCCACGGCAGCAGAAGAACAAACCTCAGTGACAAGTGAGATAAACCGTAATACGGAATCTATTCGCGAAGTATCGGAAAACTTGTCAATTGAAGCGAAAACCTCAATGACACAAGCACAGAAATTGGCTCATTTAGCTGCATCACTACAACAAGAGGTCAGTAGCTTTAAGTTGTAGTATTAAAGCAACCAATCACTTAATACTCAGTGTGTTCGAGTAGATCAGTAAAAGTGTCTTTAGATACTTTTACTGATGTTGTCTCTATTTTCATATGATGATTATTCAAAATCGGCTTTCGTTTCAAACACCATATCTTCGCCAGTCAGCGGATGAGTAAGCGCTAAATATTGGGCGTGTAAATGCAAACGGTTGGTGGCGATGCCGTATAAATCATCACCGACTATTGGCATGTGCAAACCATCGTGATGGGCACAATGCATGCGTAATTGATGGGTTCGCCCGGTTTTAGGGTACAAATATACTAAAGTGCGCTGTCTTTGACGTTGATAAACTTGCCAATGCGTCTCGGCATGTTTGCCATGCTCATAACACACTAGCTGCTTCGGACGATCGTCCAAATCCACCCGCAATGGCAAACTAATATCGCCCTCATCTTGACTTGGTACACCCTCAATTAGCGCGATATAACGTTTAGTGACACTGCGTTGAATAAACTGCTGTTGTAGAGCTTTGTTAGCTTCTTTGGTGAGTGCAATCACCATTAGGCCTGAGGTCGACATATCTAAGCGATGAACAATCAGCGGCCCTGTCGCCGTGGGAAATAGCTGCTGCATACGACTAAACACCGAGTCGGTGATATTTTTACCCGGTACCGATAACAATTCAGCAGGCTTGTTAATAATCACCATCGCATCATCTTGATAAATAATATCAATGTGCTGATCTTTACCCGGATTAATCAACAGTGGATCATCATCAACTTGCATGCCTTTTAGCATGTGAGTCAGAATAGGTCGGCATTTTCCGTGACAAGCCGGGTAGTAGTTTTTGTGCTGTTTTATCTCAGATTTTGGCGATGAGCCCCACCAAAACTCTGCCATCGCAATTGGAGTAAATTGATGTGTAAATGCGTATTGCAGTAACTTAGGTGCCGCACATTCGCCTGCACCTGCTGGTGGTAAATGATTAGGTGCATCATTGAAAATATCGTTTAAATCTCGTGCTTCACCTAAGACATTTAAAAACTGATATTGAGCAAACAGCTTTTTTTGCAATCCATTTGAAAGTTGTTTGCGCTGACGTTTAAGCTGTTTGATTTGTAATTGAAGCGTATCTAATGCCATTTTAGTGGCTTCAACTTGAGTCTGCCACTGTTGCTTTAACGCATTTAGCTGATGCTTTTGCTGCACACTTTGACGGCTTAACTCGATAGACAATGTTCTATGGGTATCGTCACTGATGCTTGCTTGCGCTAATGCATCATCTGCTTGCTCACGTTGCAGCTTACGCAGCTTGCGGCCTTCAACTATTGCGTTACGTTGCTGCTCTAGTTCACTTTCCGCTTGGTGTTGTTGCGCAACTAACGTCGCGGTTAATGTTGCCAGCAATGGATTTGCTTCTTGCTGACTAATCGACAGATTAATGTGGTTAATCTGTTTATTTTCAGCGCTAAAAAAACTGTCTTGGGTCAGCATATCAAACACTGGTGGCACAAACGGCGGTAAGATATTGTTGTCGGCTAACTTACCCGAAAAAGCCGCTAAAAAACCAAGTTGCCCGTGTGCATTCTTCACCACTAATACACCAAACATTTTACCAATCACCATGCCGCGATCATTTTCGCTGTCTAAGCCAAAATTATGTCCCCAAGGATTCGCCTCAAGTAACTCCTGCTGCAACTGCTTTGCAGCCAGTAAACATATTGGATGAGGTTGATAATAAAACGGGAAGGTGAAAGAGTCAGGTAACCCTTGTTCGGCAAGCGTGTTATTGAAAGCCATTGCATCATTGAAAGGAATAAAACACGGGTCGTTAACAGACATCAAAAACACACTCACTACACCAAAGGGCCATTATTTTACCTTGTTGTACTATTTGGTGCATCTATAAGTGTTCGAGGTATATGGAATGGAATTATTTTAGCTGTAAAAGAGAGCACAAGGGAGTAACCATAAAAAACCGTTGCTAATAAATATTGGCATGTTAGCTTCGGATTTTGATTGTATTTGAATCGATTAATTAGTCAGCTAATTGATATTTACACTGATATTTAAATAAAAATGGGCGAAGTACAATCACGTCACCCATATAGTGGTTAATGCTTAGCGACGATTACTTTGCCACTCTGTGTAAGGCGCACATCTTGTTACCATCTGGATCGCGAAGGTAAGCAAGGTATAAATCAAATGCAGGGCCAGGTCGAATACCCGGAGCATCTTCACACGCGGTGCCACCATTGACTAAACCGGCCTCATGCCATGCATCTGCTAACGCTGGTGTTTCTGCAGCAAAACCAATTGTTGTGCCATTACCATGGCATGCTGGCTCACCGTTAATCGGTTTAGTGAGTATGAAAATCCCCGTCTTTGTCATGTATACACAACGACCTTTAGGATCAATTTGTCCTGGAGCATGGCCTAATGCACCTAAAATCGCATCATAGAATTTTTTTGATGTATCAATATCATTAACGCCGATCATAACGTGACTAAACATGGTAACTCTCCTTGTGCGAGTTCAATTGAACTCAATGGTTAATAAGCTATCGCATATCGACGCAATAGATTTATCTTTTTGATGTTAAATGCTTAAGTTGTTCAGTAATGCGATGGTGTGGGTCAGCAATGCTTTATCCCCAACCCTTCCATGACCGGGTACTACCATTTTCACCTGAGGGAATTGGGCTTGTACCTTGGCAACCGTTAATGGCCAAGCTTGCATGTCTGCTTCGGCTGTATAACCCAATACGCTTGAATTCAGCGATTTGATTAAACATCCGCCAAATAATATTTTTTGTGCGGGTAGCCATACCACAAGGTTATCTTCGGTATGTCCGGCACCAAGATCATATACTTCAACTAAATCCGTTTTCATTATGTATTGTGTGCCGCCAAAGGTGTTTTTAGCGATAGGTTTAGCATTTTTAGCTAAAATCTTCTGGGTTGTTTCAGATACTGTGGTCGCAATGCTTTGGCTGTTAAGGTAACCGATACCGCCAGCACGATCTTGATGGGAATGAGTTGAAATACTGGCAACTGGGGTAAATCCTTGCTGGGCAATCCAGTCAAGAAGCTTTGCCGTATCGCTGTCGGTCCAAGGCGTATCGATAATATAGGCCTGTTTATCTTCAACCACAACAAGGCCGTTCGCTTCGACTAAGCCGAAATTGCTGACATTCATATAGGAGTGATGTAAATACACTCCATCAGCAAGTTTTGATACAGTCAGCTGGCCTTCAAGGCTAGGTTTTACGGTTTGGTTTGTTGTTTTTTCTGCTTCATGGCCATAACTGGGTAAGCAGAGCATTAATGCAACTACGCCCATGATGCGCCATGAGCGGTGAAAGGTAAGGTTAATCATAACTATGTCCATATATGCCATGGTAAATGGCGAGTAAAATAAAGATTAAGTAGACATGTTACACATTTTTTTTACCGATTTGAGTTTGATAAACAGAAAATAATTTAGCGACGTTTACTTTGGCTTTTAGCTTTGCCGCGAGTAAATACATACCTGCTAATTTACGATGAATAAAAATGGCATCAGTAGGTGGGGTATGCCATTCATCTTGTTGGGTGCTCATGGCTTTACCTGCCTGAGTGATACGTTTAGCTAAACTGCTTTGAGCAAAATCGTATTCACCATCAAAGCGCAGTGGCTCACAAGCTTGGTAGAAAATATCAATAATTAGCTGTTTCTGTTGTGGGTCGATGGCGTCTTGAAAAAAGCCGATCTGTTGTGCTGCTTGTGTCATTTGTTGTTTATCATCAACAATCGCACCTTGCATCAGTTGCAGATAACCTTGCGATAATGTGTCGCTAATGGTGCGGGTGGCGCCAAAGTCAAATAGGACGATTTTTTGAGTGTCTGCTTGGTACTGAAAATTGGCAAAATTAGGATCTGACTGGAGCAATTTAAACTCAAATAGCTCTTTAAAGCACAATTCCATTAGTAACGTTGCGATTTGGTCGCGCACTGCTTGTGATGATTCGGTTAATGACTCAATCGCCACGCCTTCAACAAATTGCATACATAAAATGCTGTTGTTACTCAATTTTGGGTAAACTTTAGGCACGATGAAGTGAGGGTTATCGCCCAGTTGTTGCTGATAAAGTGCAACTTGCTCAGCTTCAAAGTGATAGTCCGCTTCGTTGTGCAACTGCACTTTTGCTTCAGCGAGTAAGGTATCGAGTTTTACGTTAGCGGGAATTAACCGCGAGACTTTTAATAAGCTGGCCACGTTGTCGATATCGCTGTCGATGCTGTCTCGAATACCTGGGTATTGAATTTTTATCGCCAGTTTTTCGCCCGTATCTAAATAGGCTAAATGTACTTGGCCAATTGATGCCGCAGCAAAAGGGCGTAATTCAAATTGGGCAAACGGTGCAATCCAATCGCTGCCCCAATGCTCAACTAATAACTGGGTTAATTGTTTGTGTGGCATGGCCTTAGCGTCAGAGCGCAGCTTAGCCAATATTTCTGCCAATTCAGGAGGCACTAAGTCTCCGGCATCCATTGACAACATTTGGCCCACTTTCATGGCCGCGCCGCGTAGTTGCGACAGTTTATCGGCCACATGGCCAATATTTTGGGGGGTCATCATCAGTTGCTGCATTGATGGCGACTTACCTTGGCTAAATTGTTTGGCGCCTTCAAGCAGCACGTTACCCGCTAAACGTGAAGCCAGCCCACCCATTTTTGATAATCGAGATAGACGGCTGGTTGGTACTTTGGCTTCATTATTTTTCATCAAAACTCACTCTTGTCGGGTGAACGGGGAAATCTATATGGTCATTGTACGCTTAAGTTAATTATTTCGTTCACTAATTCAGGTTGGTTTTAGGTACTGTTTGTTGCCTCAAGATTCTGATGATATTTATGTTATTCTACTGAAACAGAACTGATTGAACTAAGTGATTAAGGCAAGTGATTGAGCTTAGATTTAGTCGACAATAGTGGATTAATTATAATAAAAAGGACCCTCGTTTGAGTATTATTGACCAATATTTGAGCCAAGCGGAATCGCTGTTTCAATCAAAAAATTATTCGTCGGCCAGAATGTATGCTCGTAAAGTGGTTAAGCGCGATGATAAACACGTCGGAGCCTTAGCCATACTAGGTCATATTCATTTACAGCAACAACAATATGCACAAGCAGAGAGCTATTTTATCAGTGCAGCATCCATTAAACCGAATACGGTATCAGTATTAATGGGGCTGCTGACTATAGCTGAAGTAAAACAAGACTTTTTCTTATCTAAAGCTTATTTAGAACAGTTAATTAATTTGTTACCACAGGACGCAAAATGCCGTTATAAACTCGGACTGGTCGCGACTAAAGTTGGCGATATGACCTTAGCGGAACAATGTTTTCAATGGTGTGTGGCAAATGATTTTGCTGAACCCGCTGTGCAGCTTAATTTGGGTCATATCTATAAAGCCAAAGGCGATACAGAAAAAGCAGCCAATTTTTATCAGCAATATATTCAATTAAGCCCAACGCAAGTGGGGGTCGGCTACTGGAGTTTGGCTGATTTAAAGCAGTATCGTTTCAGCACTGATGATTTGAGCTTATTACAAGGTTTTGTAACCGATGAGTCGTTAAGCAAACAAAATCAAGCGCTGGTGTATTTTGCTTTGTGTAAAGCCTACGAGCAAACACAGCAAATAGAGAAAGCGTGTGAGTCGATGTTATTAGCCAATCAAATCATGGCGCTTCACCGACCGTTTAAACAAACCCAGTTTGCCAGTATTGTGTTGTCGCTACTTGGGCATACACCATCGCCACATATTAATCGCTCGCCAGCGGCTAGCCAAACACCGATTTTTATCGTTGGTATGCCTCGTTCTGGTACCACCTTAGTCGAGCAAATTTTGGCGTGCCATAGCGATGTTGGCGCTACCGATGAGTTACCGTTTATGGAACGCTTTGCGCTGCAGATGGATATGTCGGGTGGTTATCAGGCTAGATTAAGTCAGCTTTCAGCTAGCCATATTGATCAATTCCGCCAACGGTATTTAGCTGAAGTGAATCATTACTTTAGCGATGCACCAACGTATGTAATCGATAAAAACCCAAATAACTTTTTACACATAGGGCTAATTAAAACCTTATTTCCTCAAGCAAAAATAATCAATGTGGTACGTAATACAGTCGACAATGGCTTGAGTGTATTTAAGCAGTTTTTCAGTTTTGGCCATGACTATTCGTATTCGTTTGCGGGTATTTCAAGTTACTGGCAACATTATTTAGACATCATGCAACATTGGGATAGGTTGTACCCTAATGAGATTTTACATGTTTGTTTTGAGCAATTAGTGCGTGAGCCAGAGTCACAAATTCAACGCATATTGGATTACTGTGAGTTAACGACTCAAGCGCAATGTTTTACCTTTTATGAGTCTGAGCGTGCGGTGTTAACGCCCAGCGCCAGCCAAGTTAGGCAGCCTATGAATCCTAAGGCAATTGGTCAGGCAGACAAGTATCAAGCTTTTATACCTGAGCCCATCGCCGAGTTGGATGCCATTGCGAAAAAAGCCGCACAGCAATTTTTTGGTTAATCTGAACTTGGGGTAAGGCATTGCCACAAGCTAAAACACCATCGTTTGGTTGATGCTACAGAAATGGCGCCTAAGGGCGCCATTTCTGTAACTTTTCAGACAAACCTAAGCAGATCTTCGTCTTATTAACTCATCTTACCGTGACATGCTTTATAGCGCTCGCCACTGCCGCAAGGGCAAGGGCTATTGCGTGATGGCGGTGCAATCATAGATTCAATCATCGGATCGCTGGATTTGGTTACCGCTGTTTTTGGCGCTGAATTAGCTCTTACTTGAGAGGTTTTTGGTGAAGCAATAGCTTGTTTACGCGTTGCCAATGGCTCACTAAGTTCAACATTCATACACGCCACGATAACCAATTGTTCGAACGCTTTAACCGCTGAACCAGAATGGGTCAGTTGCAGTGATTTAGCGCATTGTAGTGCTTTTATCATGGTTTGTTCACGTAGCGCATGATAATGCGGCCAACCGGCTTTAGTGCACTCATATTGCAGCCACAACATGCGCCAATCGGCAACATACTCAGCTATCAATAACGAAAATGCATTCACTTCTGCAAGCCTATTATCAGGATTGTGTTTGACCTCAGCTAACAACTCATTGGTTAAGTATTCAACCTCTGCCACAGGCATGATAATGGGGGCATTAAATTGCTCTGTGATCAAGCTTGCTGCCAAGTCTGGGTTAAAACCGACGAATTGACTGTTTAATGCTGTTGATTGATTATCTGCGATTGAACGTGAGTGCTTAAATACCGTTCGCCAAAATTGACTTGACCCTGCCAAATCAACTACCAAATGAACGCGATATTGGTCGCTGTTGTTCTCTACTTTGTGAAGCTTCCACGAGTCGAAAATCCAACACTCACCGGCGCCCATATGCACTTGTTTATCATGACAAAAAAACTGCACTTGTTCGGTGGTGGTAATCGGAATATGCACTCGAACGCGTTTATACCAATGGTAGTTAATGTCTGAATGCAGTGGCACTTTTGCACCGGGTGCTAAGCGCATTAATCTCGAACGACTGAGTACCTCACCAAATGAAGCGAGTATTTGTTTGATGTAAGGGCTTTTTTCTAACGCCGCAGTGGGCTGCATTGGCCCTTTAAAGTCATTGTTAAACTCGCCATTGACCGAGATTAACGGAATGGCCGAATTACCCTGAAAACCTTCATGATGAGTGACCCAGTCTGATCCGGTAAATTGCTCGATTTCTTTGGTTAATTGACCGACATCAAAGCTAAAAGGTAATTGATAAAACTCATGAGGTAACTTCATTATTGGGCTCTCTGTAATGCGGCGCTTACCGTTATGATTTTCTACACAGGTATTTTTACCCGTTCTGCTGGCTATTTACAAATGCTGGCGCTTTTTGGCTAATGTAATTGACCATGACATTGCTTAAATCGTTTGCCCGAACCACAAGGGCAGGGACTGTTGCGAGACACATTTTGATCGTTTGGCTGAGCTAACACTTTCTTTGTGGGTTCCGGAGCCAGCGCTACAGGCTTAGCAATGTCGTGTTGCTGCCATTGAGTGTCATATATTGGATGGCCGCGCTGGCGTAAATGATGATTGATTTTGTTCAGTGTTGTACAAGTACTTGACCAAATTTTGGCAATATCATGGTAATTTTCGAGCCACTTATCTGGTTTTGGGGTCGATATAGTGTAGCGAGAATGCGCTAATGGCTTGCTGCATAATTGCGCTAAGGCTGGGTCGAAATCTGTAGCGGTAAATTGACAGAGTTGCTTAACGGTTTTCGCAGGGTCTGCAATTAATTGATCGTAAGACACCATGCACCAGCGATTGCTGTCGATCTTTTGCAACGAATCCATAATCGCTTCATTAGCGGCTTGCCATTGAAATGCGGCAATGGACGCTAACGACTGGCGATTAAGCTGTTGCCATTTTTCTGGAAGCAGTAGCGACCAGTTATGTTTATCCCATCCCGGTAAATTAGGATAAGTAACAAACTTATTCGAGCGCCAAGCTTGCATAATACTGCTGATATTTTCTTTGGGTTCTCTGACGAGATAGATAAATAGCGCATCAGGAAATAGCGCATTAAAAAAATCTACCCGCAAACTATTCTTGGGGGTTTTTTCTAAAAAACGAATACTCTTATCACTATCACTTTTGAGCTTATTGCCCTGGCTATCTTGAAGTGCATCGCTAAAGCGTTGTAATAACAACTGTCGTAAATCATCATCAATATCCTGCTCACTTAAAGCATTAGAACTAAATTTACGGTAGGCAATATTCAACTTGGGGATGGTTTCTATCAGCGCATGGCTTTCACCACCAATAGTGAATATTGACTGGCTTTTTGATAACACCTCGAACAACAAAGTGCTGCCTGAGCGGGGCGCAGATAAAATAATGATGGGCCGATCAAATAGGTGCATAGCGGTATGATGTTATTGTTATAATTATTTTAACATCATACCCATACTGATAACTTATGGCTACTTTATCAATTTAAGTAGTGCCTTAAAGCGTTCACCTTGGGCGACATGCTGAAGTTCAAACAGTAATGATTCAACATTGGTCAGTTGGGCGCCATCATTAAGCATCATTTGTACTCCAAGCACTTTGTTGTCTGTCCCCCTTGAAGAAACCGCATCGGCAACAAGGTGCACTTGATAGTCGTTGTCCAGTAAGTCTTTACAGGTTTGATAAACGCACACGTGGGTTTCAATACCCGCAAGGATAACCTTATTACGGTTTAATCTTTTGAGTTGTTGTTTTACTTCGTCACAATGCCAAGCACTAAAGTGCTCTTTAGCGATGGGTTTGCTTGTTTTTGTTAATAATTGTGCGATCTCTTCGCTGGTGGGACCTAATTTATCGGGTAATTGTTCTAACCAAATAATAGGAATATCAAATAGTTGCGCACCTTGAATTAATACTGCAAGTTTTTGGTGTAGTTGAGCTGATTGCTGCATAACTTGGGCTAGTTTGCCTTGTACGTCTACAATCATTAATACACTTTGTTCTGCTGTTATCATGGTCAGTTACTCGAATCGACTTAAGTGAACTTTCGAGTATTGGTTATTTTTCCGATGGTGAAAATAGGCATTTAGTCTATTATGCTTCATCTATTGTTCATGCTGGGTGTCAAGGATTGATATGAAAAAACGTATTGTTATTTGTGCCGATGGTACCTGGAATCGGCCAGAAAAGGATCTTGAAAAAGATCACGCCACTAATGTGCTTAAGCTTGCTAGGGCTATCAAACCCATTGCGGATGACGGTGTGCCACAGCAGGTGTTTTACGATTGGGGAATCGGCTCGTATTATGATTCTGTTATCGGCGGCGCAACTGGTCGTGGGCTGCATAAAAATATTATGGATGCTTATCGCTATATCGTACAAAACTACTCGCCTGGTGATGACATTTATCTATTCGGTTTTAGCCGTGGCGCTTATACCGTTCGCTGTTTGTGTGGCCTGATTAATAATTGCGGTATTGTTACTCGCCCAGATGCAAAGCTTATTCAACAAGCGTTCGACCACTATAAAATGAAAACTCAACCTTTTTCCCCAGATGGTGAGCGCTCGGTGCAGTTTCGTCAGCAACATTCACATCCTTCACGTGAAGTGGCCTTTGTTGGCGTGTGGGATACTGTTGGTGCTATGGGGATCCCGCTGTCGTTTCTCGGTTTGTTTGAAGACAAAGATGAGTTTTATGATGCGAAATTAGGCCGTAATGTCAAAGTGGCTCGTCATGCACTTGCACTAGATGAACATCGCAGCGATTTTGAGCCAACCATTTGGGCCCCTCGAACCAGTATAGACATACAACAGGTTTGGTTTATCGGCGCCCATAGTAATATTGGTGGTAGTGTTGCACCTAATGACGACGGCAGTACCTTATCTGATATTGCGTTACAGTGGATGATAAGCCAAGCGCGAACGGCTAATTTGACGGTGGAGTTACATTTAGCCGATGCGTTATTGCCTAATCCAATGGCGGATATTCAAGATTCATATCGTAGCTTTTATCGAGTTAAAAAACGCTTTATACGATCGCTAGACCCAGAGTTAGTGCCAATATTATTACATCAGTCGGTTAAAACACGCTGGTTGAATGACAGCAATTATCGACCGAAAAATTTAGTCGATTACATCGATAAGCATGGTTGGCCCGACAAGCTGGCGCAATAAACGGTAAAAACATCATTCAATTGCTCGTGTTAATCATCACCATTAAAAACCATTTCGATTAAGGAAAGTATTTTGCTACGTGTATTGTTATTGCTCATCACAGTGATAGGACTATCGTCTGTATCACCTGTTTTACCCGCGGCAGCATCGACGGCCACAGATGATTTACAAGATAAGCCGCCGGCTAAACGGATTATTGCTTTATCGCCCCATGGGGTTGAAATGCTATTTGCTATTGGCGCTGGTGAGTCGATTGTGGCGACCACAGATTATGCTGATTTCCCTGAAGCGGCTAAAGATATCCCCAGTATTGGTGGCTATTATGGTATTCAAATCGAGCGAGTGATTGAGCTCAACCCTGATTTAATTGTGGTGTGGCAAAGTGGCAACAAAATGGAGGACATTAAACAGTTACGCGATTTAGGTTTTACCCTGTTTAATAGCGACCCTAAACACTTAGCCGACATCGCGACAGATCTTGAGCTGCTCGGCAAGTTAACCGGCCATAGCGCTAAAGCCAAACAAGTGGCAGATGATTATCGTCAGCAATTAGCTGATATTACCCTGCAAAATCAAACTAAGCCGGCCGTTAAAGTGTTCTATCAATTATGGTCAACGCCGCTGATGACAGTTGCTAAAGGCAGTTGGATCCAAAACCTGATTGAGGTCTGCCATGGTGATAATGTGTTTTTTGACGCAGCAAGTGAATACCCACAAATCAGCATTGAAAATGTGTTACTAACCGATGCTGAAGTTATCTTACAAAGCCAGGATGAAGGCAATATTTTAGGTATCAATTGGTCTGACTGGCCTGAGCTACCCGCAGTAAAAAATCACCATATATATCAGTTTGATGCCGATTTACTTCATCGGGCTACCCCAAGGGCTATTTTAGGCATTAATGCAGTTTGCGGTGCGCTGGATAAAGTAAGAAAGTAAGACTTTATTCCGTCGCGGCGGCATAGTCGATTTCTTATCTCGTCATCCCGGTAATGATTGTGAGCCGGGATCCAGCTTTTTTGTTTGATTTACTGTTCTTTCTATGGCCCGCGGCTAATAAGGTCTTGTTGCTGTTTTAGTTGCATATTCTGCAATGATTAATATAATGTTGCTAAATTGTTATTGTTTGCGCTGATGTGAGTTCAGTGTAAATGGGGCATGGAAAAAGATCTAATAAAACTGGCATAGGACGATTTTTCTACGCTGCGTTATGTTTAAACACGAGTAACACTTATCGATTTAAAAAGGATTAAGTAAATGGATTTTATTGATAAAATATTGGCTAGTGACAATTCTATGTTTATGGCGGCGTTAGTTATAGGAGGACTTATTCTTTGGTTTCTCCCAGCACTTCTTTCGTTAATCTTTAATAGAAAACATTTTAAATATATTTTGTTAGCTTGTATCCCAGCAGGTCTTTCTTTTATCGCTTGGGGTGGTGTTATGGTGTGGGCTACAACGGGTAAAGTCTTTGGTAAATATGCTAACAAAATCAAAGAAGAAACTTAAAAATAGTAAGCGCGTTAAGAATGGTTGAGTTAGTTTTTATGGCTTATGGTTACTAACATCGTGGCGCTTCGCCCACACCAGACCAAGAGGAAATCAACGGCTATTCCCTCTTTACTCTTTATAAATGAATTAGCCCAGCCGCCCCGCAACATTTTCGCGATTTACAAAATAACGGCTGCGAAAAGGTCGCCATGGGGATTTATCCAGCTTTTAACTTCATTTGTAACCGTCTTCGGACTTATTCGAAAATGCTAACGCTTCCGATAGGCCATCCCTGGCCAACGAAAGCTAGCCTGACGTCCTGTCAGGCTCACGCTATTTTCTTCAA